>NZ_BAAAUD010000060.1:0-88595 GCF_039533765.1 Streptomyces enissocaesilis
ACCGAACAGCGGAACAGAACATCGGAACTCTCCCTCACCCCACCCGAACCCATGCCTGACCAGGGAAAATCAACAGATCGCATTCGGTTGAGATACGGCTTCTGATGGCTGGCTGCTGGCATGAGGTGGTGCTTTGTGTGTCGGTGGCTGGTGTGGGAGCTGACCCGTGCCGGGCGTGCCGCGCTCGCGCACGCGCGTAAAGGCGCGCTGGCGCATGCCGACGGCTTCGTCCCGGCCGTGGTGAGGGCCGACCACAACTCTTGCGGCAATTCTTGCCGGAACCGTTGCGGCAAGTCTTGCGCCAACTGTTGCACCGCCTCCGTGGTGAGGTGCGCATTTGTGCAGTTCACGGGCCTTCTCCGGCGGTCGTGGTGGGCTGACTTCCCCTGCCTGACTGTCCCTGCCCCTGCTTCTGAGCTGGAGGAGGCGGGGGAGCCGCGGGGGCCGGCCCGGCAGGGGAACGGGCGGGCCGCTGCGCTCGGCCTGGGGCAGAGGACTGCGCGGGGCCGGGCCCCGCAGCCGGGGCAGGCACCGACAGCAGGGCCGGTCTGGGGCTCCTCTGGTGATCTGGATGACAGGGTTCTGCTCTTCGTCCGAGGGGAGCGCCGCAGGGGTGTTATGTGCGCAGGCGTGGGTCCTGGCTTGTCCGTCGTTCCCAGCCGGGCAGGGGCAGGGTGTGGCGCCAGGCGGGTGTCACGAAGGCTGCGGTCAGTGCGGCGGCGGCGGGTGTGAGTGCGAGGGGGAGGTAGCCGGTGAGGTGGCCGGCGTTGCCGGTCAGGGCGGGCAGCAGGCAGACTCCGACCGCCGTGTACAGGGCGATGATCATGAGACGGGTGCGGGGGGAGGTGCGGCAGAGGCCCTTCCAGGGCCGGGTCGCGGTGCCGGGAGTCGTCGCCTCCTCGACCATCGCGTCGTCGTCGATGGCCAGGCGGCGGATGCCGGAGGGCGGCAGGGAGCAGGTGAAGGTCCGGCCGTCCGGGGCGACGAAGACCGCCGGGACCGAGCCCTTGTCGTTCACCATGGCCCAGCGCCGGGCCCAGACCAGCCAGCCCGTCCCCTGGCCGAACTCGGTGGCCAGGGCCAGGATCTCCGCGCGGTCGACGTGGAGTTCGAGCGGGGCGATGCCGTCGATCGTGGCGCTGAGCCAGACCTTGTCGACCACCTTGGTGCTGCCGGCCCGGCCGCCGGGCGTGGTGTGGGCGTCGTGGACGGCGGTCAGCCGCTCCACGTACTCGGCGTTCACCCCTCCCGCGGCCGCGTCCTCGGCCAGCAGCCTGCGCGGACCGTGCTCTGTGACCCGGGGCCCGTTCATGAAGGCGACAGCCGCGTAGCCCGCGACGAACAGGAGGACCAGGAACGGCATCAGCGTTCCGTCGCCCAGCGGCACGTACCAGGGCGAGAGGTAAGCGGAGAGATCGGATCCGTCGTCCACCCAGCCGCCCAGCTCGGGGCGGCCGGGAGCGTGCAGGATCTGTACCTCCATGCCCTCATACGGCCGGTATCCGACGATCCCGCGGTCCACCGCGAGCACGGTACGGTCGCTCAGCTCGACCCGCAGATCGGCGAAGTGGTAACCGCCCTGCTTGCGCTTGCCGACGCCGGTGGACTCCGCGTCACCGGCCTGCACGACGGTCCCCGTGGCCACTTGCGGCTTCGCCCGCTGGATCGCGTCGAGTGCTTCGCCCTGGGCGCCGTCGGGCCGCAGTCCCACGAGGAACGCCGACGCGACGGCGGTGGCGGCGAGTACGAGGGCGAGGGCGGGGCCGATCGCGATGGGAAAGGGGCGGGGGAGTACCGAGGGGATCGGCGGGAGCTCGTCCTCAAGGCCCAGGGGAGGCGGGCCCGGCTCCGGCAGGGGCGCCCGATAGGTGGCCGCCACCCACCCCAGAGCGCACACCAGCGCCAGCGCCATCGCGACCAGCATGTCAATGCGCGGCGCGGGAGCGGTGAACCGTACCGCGGGAAGCAGAACCACTACGGCCGCGCATATCAGCGCCGCCGTCCCCCACCCGCGCGTCCAAATTGTGGATCTTCTCATCCCCGCACCCAAGCATGGCGACGGCTTCATGTGCACCCCCGGAGCAGCGGGGGAGGGGGAGCAACTGACTTCTCTGGCTGTCGTGGAAAGGTGTCGGGGGATCGGCTTTTCCATGGAGCCTGGCCCGGCCAGGCGTTCCCGCACCGCACCGCACCGCATCGCACCGCATCGCACCGCACCGCCACAGCCCCGGCCACAGCCCCGGCCGCGGCCGGGGCTGTGGCGGTGCGGTGCGGCAACTGTTGCGGAACTCTCCCGGACCGCCTCACAGAACCTTTCCCGGCCGCCACATACACCCGACAGCGCGCCGCCGGTTCCGTGACCCGGGGACGAGTACGGCGCCCGTCCCGGGTGTATGCCCCGGGACGGTCTCCCTCGTCGTCTGCTCAGGCCGAGTGGGGCCGACGCGGCGAGCTCACCCGCAGTGAGTCCCGTATACCCGCTCTTGCTGTGTGACAGGAACGTCTCGAGCTTCGCTGTTCACCCTGTGCCGCGCCGATGCGGAAGGAGCGGGCCTCCACCTTCTCCACCTCGCCTGGGGCAATTAATTTCATTACTCTGACGAATTTTTGCAGCCGTGCTGTACGGTATGCGCATGAACAAGAGGTTGCTGGAAGTGGCGCAGTTCGCGGGTGTCAGTGAGGCGACGGCGAGGCGGGCGCTCAATGGCAGCCACCTGGTGGCGCCTGCGACGCGGGAGCGCGTTCTCACCGCGCTCGACGTCCTGGGGCTGCCCCGGCCGTCAGGACAGGGCGAGGGGCGGAGCCTGCTGGTCGGTGTGGTGGTGCCCGATCTGCGAAATCCCGTCTTCCCGGCGTTCGCGGAGGCAATCACCAGTCGGCTCAACAAGCGCGGCCTGGTGCCCGTGCTGTGCACCCGTACCTCCGACGGGGTCTCCGAGGCCAACTACATCGAGATGCTGCTGGCCCAGAACATCGGCGGGATCGTCTTCATCGGGTCCAGTTACGCCGATGCCGGCGCCGAGCAGGGGGCGGCCCTGAAGGACCGTCAGGTGCCGCTGGTGCTGATCAACCCGGCCGACGAAAACGCGGATGCGGTGCAGATCAGTGCTGATGACGCCGATGCGGTGCATCAGGTGCTCACGCATCTGACCGCGATGGGGCACGAGCGGATCGGACTCCTGATCGGACCGGTGGGGCATGTCCCCTCCGCGCGCAAGCTGGCGGCCTTCGCCGCGTTCTGGAAAGCCCGGCAAGTGCCTTCCGGGACCTGGATGCCGCTGGTCGGACACTCCTTGTTCGCCATGGAGGCCGGAGCCCTTACAGTCGGCAGACTTCTGGAAGAGGGAGCTACAGCTGTCGTTTGCGGTAGTGATGAACTGGCCCTGGGGGCAGTGCGCGGCGCCCGCAGGCTGGGCTTGGACATACCAGGCGATGTCTCCGTGACTGGGTTCGACGACTCTCTGCTCATGGGGGCGGTCGATCCGCCGCTGACCACGTGCCGGCAGCCGGTGGACCGTATGGCCGACGCCGCGATGGAGGCGCTGGCCCTACAGATGCAGGGCCAGCGTGCGGAGCCTGGCGTGACCCTGTTCCAGACCCAGCTGATCGTCCGGAGTTCGTCCGGAAGGCCAGGTCGCCGATCCGGCAGGTAGAAGTTTTGCAATGTGTCATTGACTTTTTACATAACTGACTTCTACCTTCTGCGTGTCAGCTGTACCCCCGGTAGACGGGACCGGGAAGAGTGCGGCGCATCTCAGGAAGGCCGATCTGTCATGGCAGGTACGCAGAGCCGTCGTACGCTCATAGCCGCAGGTATCGCCTGTGCTCTCGTCGGGGGGCTGGCCAGTTGCAGCAGCTCCCCGGCCACGTCCAAGGACGGCGTCGTCACCATCACGGTCAACGGCATGCCGCCCATGACCCAGCCGGTGGACCGCAAGTACTTCGAGGAGGACATCAAGGCCTTCGAGAAGGAACACCCGAAGATCAAGATCGACGCCCGTGAAGGGCAGATGGACCCCAAGACGTTCTCCGCCAAGCTCGCCGGCGGGCAGCTCGAGGACCTCTACTACGTCTACTTCACCGACCCCGCAGGCCTCATCGCGCGCCGCCAGGGTGCGGAGATCACCAAGTACGTCAAGAACATGCCGTACTACGACGACATCAAGGCCGACTACCTCAAGGTGTTCACCAGCCCCGACGGCGGCCTGTACGGCCTGCCCAACGGACAGTACTCCCTGGGTCTGATCTACAACCGCGACCTTTTCAAGAAGGCCGGTCTCAACCCCGACAAGCCGCCGGTCACCTGGGAAGAGGTCCGCGCGGCCGCGAAGAAGATCACCGCGCTGGGAAACGGCACGGTCGGCTACGCCGACTACAGCAAGAACAACCAGGGCGGCTGGCACTTCACCTCGTGGGTCTACTCCCTGGGCGGGGATATCGCTCTGGAGGGCAACGACGGCTGGAAGGCGGCCTTCGACAGCCCTGCGGGCCGCAAGGCGCTGCAGATGCTCCACGACATGCGCTGGACCGACAACTCCATGGGCACGCGCCAGCTCCTGCAGATCGAGGACGTCCAGAAGATGATGGGCGCCGGCAAGCTCGGTATGTACATGGCCGGCCCGGACAACATCCCCACCATCGTCAAGCAGTTCGAGCGCAAGTACGAGGAGTACGGCGTCGCGGCGATGCCGGGCAAGGCGACCCTCGGCGGTGGCAACGGCTTCATGTTCAACCCCAAGGCGTCGCCGGAGAAGATCAAGGCCGGCATCGAGTGGGTCCAGTGGAAGTACCTCAACCCCGAGCGCACCGAGTTCGAGGACAAGCGCGCCTCGAACAACGACGTCCCCATCGGTCTCCCGCTCGACCGGCTGTTCACCGGCATGGCCCAGGTCAAGCAGGACGCCGCGCACGCCAAATACGCCAACGTCCCGCAGAAGAACTACAAGCCCTTCATCGAAGGCAACGCCAAGATCCAGCAGAAGGTCGAGCCGCCGAACGCCCAGCAGATCTACGCCGTCCTGGACGGAGTGATGCAGGCCGTCCTGACCGACAAGGACGCCGACCTCGACAAGCTGCTCACCGATGCCGCCAAGAAGGTCGACGGCATCCTCGCAACGGTGAAGTGACATGACGGCATCGACCCTCACAAGGACACCGAAAGCCTCCCTGCAGCCGCAGAAGGGCACCATGAGACAACCCCAGAGGCGTCGGCGCCGCATCCGCGAGAACCTGACCGCCTACGCCTTCCTCGGTGCCGGGCTGGTCTGCTTCGTCCTCTTCTCCTGGTACCCGATCGTCCGGGGCCTGCTCCTGGGCTTCCAGGAAGTCACCTTCGCCCAGCCCGCCACCTGGGTGGGCTGGGCGAACTACCAGCGCCTCTTCGACGACCCGCTGTTTGCCACTGCGTGGAAGAACACCGGCCACTTCACGCTTCTCGCGCTGATCTTCGGTTTCGCCGCACCGTTCGCCACCGCGGTCGTCCTCAACGAGTTCCGGCACGCCCGGTCCTACCTGCGGATGACCGTCTACCTTCCGGTGATGCTGCCCCCGATCGTCACGATGCTGCTGTGGCGCTGGTTCTACGACCCGGGCCCGGGCCTGTTCAACAGCGTCTTGGAGGTCCTCCACCTGCCGGCCCAGCAGTGGCTGGAATCGGAGAACCTCGCCATGGTCTCCCTGGTCCTCGTCTCCACCTGGGCCAATATGGGCACCACCACCCTGATCTACCTCGCCGCCCTCGGATCCGTCCCGGGCGAGCTGTACGAGGCAGCCGAACTCGACGGGGCCTCCGTCCGCCAGCGGCTGTGGCACGTGACCATCCCGCAGATGCGGTTCATCCTCATGATCACCCTGCTGCTCCAGGTCATCGGCACCATGCAGGTCTTCATCGAACCGTTCGTCCTGACCGGCGGCGGACCCAACGAAGCCACCGTCACCGTACTGCTGCTGCTCTACCGCTACGCCTTCGTCTACAACGACTTCGGCATGGCCAGCGCCATGAGCACCGTGCTGTTCATCGTCCTGGGCCTGTTCGCCGCGGTCTACCTGCGGCTGACCCGCAGCAAGGGCTGAAAGGAAGCACCATGTCCGCCCCTGCAGACCGCACCCTCATCGCACCTGCCGAGATGAACCGCCGCGCCGGCCGGTACCTGTACCGCTTCGTGCTCACCCTGACCGTGGTCGGCTTCACCCTCGCGTTCGTCTTCCCGCTCTACTGGATGGCCAGCGGAGCACTGAAATCGTCCGCCGAACTGGCTGATCCCAACCCCACCCTGTGGCCGCAGAGCTGGCACCCGGAGTCCTACACCCAGGCATGGACCAACGTCGGCCTGGCCCAGTACTTCCTCAACACCCTGCTGCTGGCCGCCGGCGCCTGGCTCACCCAGCTCATCGTCGACGTCGCCGCCGCCTACGCCCTCTCCAGGCTGCGCCCGGCCCTGGGCAACGTCGTCCTGGGCATGATGCTGGCCACCCTCATGCTGCCGGTCTCCGCCCTCCTGGTCCCCACCTACCTGACGGTCACCGATGTGCCCCTCATCCACGTCAACCTGATCAACACCCCCTGGGCGATCTGGCTGCCGGCCTGCGCGAACGCCTTCAACATCTTCATCCTGAAGAGGTTCTTCGACCAGATCCCCGGCGAACTGCTGGAGTCCGCCCGCCTGGACGGCGCCGGTCCCCTGCGGGTCCTGTGGTCGGTCATCCTCCCGCTCTCGCGCCCGGTCCTGGCCGTCGTGTCGATCTTCGCTGTCGTCGGCGTCTGGAAGGACTTCCTCTGGCCGATGCTGGTCCTGCCCGACCCCGCACGCCAGCCCATCACCGTGGCCCTCAACCGCCTGGCCGAGTTCATGCCCGCCAACCAGCTCCTCGCCGGCATGGTCATGGCCTCCATCCCGCTGCTGGTCGTCTTCCTGATCTTCCAGCGGCACATCATCGCCGGTCTGACCGCAGGCAGCCTCAAGGGCTGAAACGCCCGCGCCCCGCACCCGGTCCCGGCAAGCACACCCCTCTTTGACTGGCCGGCGCACCCCTGGACGGCTTCACCGCACCGGCCATCCACTGCCGCCCGCAGGTTTTTGCCCGCCCGGCGGCACCTCGACCGGCACCCCGCCTGCATCCCCAAGGGCCGAGCAGCCCCTGCACCGGAAGGACACACCGCTGTGACGATCCACCGCACCACCCCGCGCCCCAGGAACTCCGTCGCGATAGCCGCCCTTCTCCTGGCCCTCACCGGCGCCGCCTCCTACACCCTGGCGGCCCCGACCCCTGCCCACGCCGCCACCGCCGTCCTGCAGTCCGAGGCCGCCGTCCTCACCGGCGGGGCCAAGGCGGAAAGCGAGCACGCCGGATACACCGGAACGGGCTACGTCGGCGGCTACACCGATGCCAACAAGGGCAACGCCACCACGACCTACACCGTGCAGTCAGCGAACGCAGGCAACGGGTCGGTGAAGATCCGCTACGCCAACGGCACCGGTTCGGCCAAGACACTGACCCTGACGGCGGGCGGGACCGCCAGGCAGATCACCCTGCCGGCCACCAGCGGCTGGGCGGCCTGGTCCACGGTGGACGTGCCGGTCACCTTCGCCCAGGGTGCCAACACCCTCGCGCTGAAGTTCACCGCCGCCGACAGCGGCAACGTCAACCTCGACAGCCTCACCGTCACCACGCCCACCGCACCCGGTGACGGCGGACCTGGTGACGGCGATCCGTCCGGTGTGGGCGCCACCCTGCCGTTCACCACCTATGAGGCCGAAGCAGGCACCTTCAAGGGCTCGGCCGTCGGCCCCGACCGCACCTACCTCACCGTCGCCTCGGAGGCCTCCGGCCGCAAGGCCGTTAAGCTGACCCAGACCGGCGACTACGTCGAGGTCAAGCTCACCAAGCCCGCCAACGCCATCAACCTGCGCTACTCACTGCCCGACAGCAGCGACGGCAAGGGCATCGACGCCACCCTCAGCGCCTACGCCGACGGCAAGGCCCTGCCCGACCTCCGGCTCACCTCCCGCTACGCCTGGGTTTATGGCGCATACCCGTACACCAACAACCCCGGCGAGGGTCAGGGCCACCGCTTCTTCGACGAGACCCGCATCAACTTCGGCCAGACCCTGCCGGCCGGCACCGTCCTGCGCCTGCAGAAGGACACAGGCGACACCGCTTCCTCCTACACCGTCGACCTGATCGAGGCGGAGGAGACCGGAGCGGCCGCCATCCTGCCCAGCGGCTACGTCTCGGCCAGGGACCTCGGTGTCACGCCGGGCGGCCAGGACGTCACCGCGGCCCTCAACACCGCGCTGAACACCGCCAAGAGCCAGGGCAAGGGCCTGTTCCTGCCGGCCGGCATCTACAAGATTTCCGACCACATCAACCTCTCCGGCGTGAAACTGCGCGGTGCGGGCGTGTGGCACACGGTGCTGCGCGGCACCGGCCTCAAGGGCGGTCTGTTCGGCCAGGGCGGCACCAGCACCGTCGAGAACCTGACGATCGACGGCGAGAACACTGTCCGCGACGACGCCGGCGGCCACGCCGCCATCGAGGGCAACTTCGGCACCGGGTCCGTCATCAAAGACGTGTGGATCCAGCACACCAAGGTCGGCCTGTGGATCTCCGGCCCGACCACCGGCCTCAAGGCCAGCGACCTGCGCATCCGCAACACCTACGCCGACGGCGTCAACCTGCACGGCGCGGTGAAGGACACCGTCATCTCCAACAGCAGCATCCGCGGCACCGGCGACGACGCCCTGGCCATGTGGTCGGACGGAGCGGCGGTGACCAACAGCGCCTTCCGCAACAACACCGTGCAGCTGCCCACCCTCGCCAACGGCGCCGCCGTCTACGGCGGCAGCGGCAACAGCGTGGAGAACAACCTCATCTCCGACACCGTCGTCGCCGCCGCCGGCATCACCGTCTCCACCCGCTTCGGCGAGCCCTTCAGCGGCACCACCACCGTCTCCGGCAACCTCCTGCGCCGCACCGGCAGCATGGAAGTGAACTGGAACGCCAAGCTCGGCGCCCTGTGGGTCTACGCCGACCGCTACGACATTACCCAGCCCGTCGTCCTGACCAACAACACCATCGAGGACTCCACCTACAGCGGCCTGCTGGTCTCCTGGCAGAAGCAGGTCTCCGACCTGCGCGTGGGCGACCTGACCATCAACAAGACCGGCCACCACGGCATCGAAGGCAACGCCGCCGGCAAGGGCACCTTCTCCAACACCAAGATCACCCAGACCACCGCCACCCCCCTGAACATGACCGGCGGGTTCACCATCCAGCGCGAGAGCGGCAACTCCGGCTGGTAGCACCTGACTGACCGCGGGCCCGGCTTGCCTTCCTGACCGGCCCGGCCCCGCGGTCCACCACCCCCAATTCCCGCGGGCCCGGCCCCAGTCCCCGCCGGCCGGGCCCGCGCACTTGTTCCACACCACTTCACGAAGGCAGGTCCATGACCCCGCGCACCACCGACTGGTGGCGTCACGCAGCCATCTACCAGGTCTACCCGCGCAGCTTCGCCGACGGCAACGGAGACGGCATCGGCGACCTGGTGGGCGTGCGCTCCAGACTGGACTACCTCCAGCGCCTGGGCATCGAGGCCATCTGGTTCTCCCCCTGGTACCTGACCCCGATGGCGGACGCCGGCTACGACGTCACCGACTTCCGCCAGATCGACCCCCGGTTCGGCACCCTCGCCGAAGCCGAAAAACTCATCACTGAGGCCCACGAGCGCGGCATCCGCATCATCGTCGACGTCGTCCCCAACCACGTCTCCAACGAGCACGCCTGGTTCACCGCCGCCCTCAACGCCGCCCCCGGCTCACCCGAACGCGACCTGTTCTGGTTCCGCGAAGGCCGCGGCGAAAACGGTGAGCTGCCCCCCAACGAGTGGCAGTCCATCTTCGGCGGCTCCGCCTGGACCCGCGTGCCCGACGGCCAGTGGTACCTGCACCTGTTCGCCCCCGAACAGCCCGACCTCAACTGGCGCAACCCCCTGGTGCGCGCCGAGTACGAAGACATCCTGCGGTTCTGGTTCGACCGCGGCGTCGACGGCATCCGCGTCGACTCCGCCGCCATGTGCAGCAAGGACCCCGCGCTGCCCGACTACGACCACTCCGTCTTCCCTGATCCCCACCCCTATGTCGACCTCGACGAGAACCACGACATCTACCGAGGCTGGCGTGCCGTTGCCGACTCCTACGCCGAACCCCGCGCCCTGATCGGCGAGGTCTGGCTCGCCGACGCCGCCCGCTTCGCCCAGTACCTGCGCGCCGACGAACTCCACTCCGCCTTCAACTTCGACTTCCTCGGCTGCAGCTGGGACGCCGCCGCCCTGCGCGCGGTCATCGACCAGACCCTCGCCGCCCACGCCGGCGTCGGCGCCCCCAGCACCTGGGTGCTGTCCAACCACGACGTCACCCGACACGTCACCCGTTACGGCCGTCCCGACACCAGCACCGCGGCCGGCATCCGCCAGTACAACCCCGTCGTCGACGAAGATCTCGGCCGACGGCGAGCCCGCGCCGCCGCCCTGCTCACCATGGCCCTGCCCGGCGCCGTCTACATCTACCAGGGCGAGGAACTGGGCCTGCCGGAAGTCGAGGACATCCCCGCCGACCGCCGCGACGACCCCATCTACCACCGCACAAACGGCGAAGACCCCGGCCGTGACGGCTGCCGGGTCCCGCTGCCCTGGAACGGAACAAAGGAGCCCTACGGCTTCAGCCCCGCCGGCGCCGCATCCCCCTGGCTCCCGCAGCCCGCCGCCTGGGCCCAGCTGAGCGCGGCCGCCCAGGACACCGACCCGCACTCCATGCTCAGCCTCTACCGCCAGGTCCTCGCCCGCCGCGCAGCCGAACCCGCCTTGGGGGACGGGCCCATGCAGTGGCTCGACTCCGTGCCCAACGTCCTCGCCTTCACGCGCGGCGAGAACTTCACCTGCATCGTCAATCTCTCCGACACCCCCGTCCAGCTCCCCGACCACGCCCAGATCCTGGTCTCCTCCCAGCCACTGAGCCAGGCCGTACTGCCGATCGACACCAGCGTCTGGCTCCGCACCACCGCCTGACCCGCGCGCCGTCCGGCGGTGTCACACCCCGGGACACCGCCGGCCGGCGCGCCCCGGCCGTCCGGCTGAAACAAACGAATGGCCCGGGATCACCTGCGGCAAGAGAGCAGGAGAGGGGGATGAGTTGTGGCCCTCCGGGCGATACGGCCGGGCATTCGGCCAAGGGATGGTGGCGCCGGATACTGTTCGCGCTGAACAGCCCGGAGCTCAGCGACGCCAAGCGGCAGGAGCTTCGCGCACCAGGCGCGGCGGAACTGGCCTGGGCCCGCACCGAACGCCGCCCGGCCACCGCCACCGAC
This sequence comes from Streptomyces enissocaesilis, assembly GCF_039533765.1. Classification (NCBI taxonomy): domain Bacteria; kingdom Bacillati; phylum Actinomycetota; class Actinomycetes; order Kitasatosporales; family Streptomycetaceae; genus Streptomyces; species Streptomyces enissocaesilis. The sequence continues at coordinate 11,362 of NZ_BAAAUD010000060.1, forward strand.
GTGCAGCGCATCGCGTTCGAAAAGTTCTCCCTCCTGCTCGACACCCGGCGGGCATGCGCCGCACTGCAAGAACGCCGCAGCGCCTGGCAGTAAAAAAGACAACACCTGGAGCCACTCCCATCGGCCCGGATGCCTGGACTGGCCCTGTGCCCGGTGCAGAGGCAGGCTGGTGCAATGAGCGCTGCTCCGATCGTGGTGCACCGGCCGTCCGTCTCTGGCGGCCGGCACGTGAGCGTGCGCCGAAACGGCCGCGAGGAGATCGTGGGCCTGGCCCGCTCAGACCATGACCTGGTGGTGTTCCTCGATCTCGGTGACCGCCGTCACCGCCAGGCAGCCGCTGGTCACCGAGGCCGGAGAGGTCACACCCCCGGCGCCGCCGACCGGGCCCGGGCAGCTCGCGTCTTGTGCGTAACGGCGGCTTCGACCGTTGCCGGACCAGTCAGTCGGCTGTGAGTACGGTCGTGTTCACCGCCGGCTGCGTGGTCTGCGGCTGCCGACGGTTCGGCTGATACATCACGGCGAGCAGGGTGAACCAGACGATGATCAGCATGGAGGTGGGGTAGAGGACGGGTTCGGGCGCGATGTTCGCGATGAATGAGTAGGTGCCGAGCCACAGGCCGGTGAGGCCGCCGATGATGCGGATGGACCGCTGGCGTGCATAGGCGGAGCTCATGACGATCCATACCCCGGCCAGGACGTGGCCGCCCAGGCGGACGGGCCAGGCGATGTCGTGGGCGACGTCGTTGATCGTCATGATGCCGGTGAGCACGTCGAGTGCGATCCAGCCATAACCGGCGGCCTTGGCCCAGTCGGGTGCGTCCATCCGCGAGATCAGCAGCATGATCGTGAGGTGGAAGAAGATGCCGGTGTACTCCGGCCACTTGACGCCGGGTTCGGCGATGGCGAAGGAGACGAGGGAGGGGATGAACAGGATGATCGGCGCGATCGCGAGCGCCCTGAAGCTGGGGGACGCCGTGCGGATGTCGGGCATGGTGAAGCCTTTCGAGGAGGGGCGAGGGAACACGGGAAGGCCCCGGGGCGGGGCGGTAGGAGGGAGCGCGGAAGGTTGGGGCGCCACGAAGTCGTGGCGCGGGGCCTTGCGCAGGGAGAACCACATGCGGGCCTCAAGGCGTGAGCGCCCGGTCAGCACGGTGAAGGGAGCGGGCCGGCGGCCGGCGTCCCGTACGGCTTGTTCGAGGTAGTCGCGCAGCTGCCACACGTCGACCGGGCTGCAGGCGTGGTCGACGTCGAGAGCCGAGCGCAGCCGCTGGGGCGTGAAGTGCATGTCCGCGGCCACTTCGCGAGTGGTCAGCCCGGACAACTCGAGGTTGCGTTTGAGTTCGTCACCGGTCCGGTGACGTTCGGTGTCGTTCAGCGTCATCGCACGGCGCAGCCCGTCCAGGGTCACGGTGCTCATCCCGATCGCGCCGATCCTGCCCTCGTCGCGCAGCGCCGGTCATCTCGGCGAGCTGGTCGTCGAGGCCGACCACCTGGTCCGCTTCAAGGGGGATCCCGGGTGCGGCGTCCATGCGGCGCAGGTTCACCAGCCCGATCCGGTCGAGGCCGAGACTGGTGAGGTTGGCCTCAACGCCCGCCCGAAGTTCTTGGGGCCGTTGGGCGGGGCGCATCGGGCCCGGTCCGCCTGGGTTGGGGCAGCGCCGACCTTGCTGGCGACGAGGAATCCGTCCTCGGGACCGATGGCCTCGAGGATGAGCCCATTGACGAACCCGTTGCCGTAGAACTGGGCGGTGTCGATGGGGTCGATGCCGAGCTCGACCGCGCGACGCAAGAGCGCGAGGGCCGCGCTGCGGTCGCCGTGCAGGCGCTCCAGCTGCAACGCGCCGTATCCGAGCCGGGAAACGGTACGGCCGGCGAGCAGACCAGGACCGGCGGGGCGCGGAGCACCGGTGGCCGTGGCCTCGTGGCTGGGAGTGCTGATGGAAGTCATGGCGATTCCGTCCGCGTGCGATGATGGGAAAAGCGGAGGGGCCTCCGCCAATTCGACTGCAACACTACCGGAGGTTCCTCCGTTTTGAGTCCGTCCGAACCGGCGTCCCCCGGCGTTCCCGCTGACCAGCCCGCCGACGCCGAACGCCCCTTGCGCGCGCACGCCCGGCGCAACCGCGAAAACCTCATCGCTGTCGCCCGAGCGGCCTTCGCGGCCGCTGACGACACCGTCCCGCTGGAGAACATCGCCCGTGAGGCCGGCGTCGGCATCGGCACGCTCTACCGTCACTTCCCCACCCGCGAAGCCCTGGTCGAAGCCGTCTACAGCACCGAACTCGACGCCATCGCCACCAGCGCCCCCGCCCTGCTCGACCAGTTCCCGCCCGATGTCGCACTGCGCGCGTGGATGGGCCGGTACGAGGCGTTCGTCGCGACCAAACGCGGAATGGTCGACATCCTCCGCGCCGGCTGGGCCTCAGGAAAGATCGCCACACCGACCACGCGGAAGCGCATCACCGCCGCGATCGAAGCGATCCTCACCAAGGGAACAGAGACGGGTTCACTACGCGCGGACGTCGACCCCGAGGACGTCACCACGATGCTCCTGGGAGTCTTCCTCTCCACAGCCGCCAGCGACACGCCCGAACAGACCGGCCGGCTGCTCGACCTCATCATCGACGCACTGCGCCCGAAAAACGAGTAGCGGACCCGGGCGGCGAGCACCGCAGCGGAGTGCCGGACGTCGTCCATCGCCTCGCCCAGCCCGGCCGTCACCTGCCGGGCGCGGGGCGCTCCAGCGCGAGCTGGCGGCCGCAACCAAGGTGCGCCGGGGGGTGTTCCAGGCGGGCCGGGGGGCCTGGCCTGGTGTTTTCGTGCCGTCGTATCCGACGGTTTCCGCGTACGTCACCGTCCATGCTCCACCCGCCCCGACAGCTCCCGGACGAACACCACGCCACAAACAGCAGGACCACCCCTTCGTACGCGGTGCGCCGCGGGCCGAAGAGGGGTGAGGCACCGGCGGAGGTAGGAGAAGCATCCGGGGGATGACGCGGCGTGGTTCCTTCGACGCGAGGGCAGAGGCGGAGCAAGGTGATCGGCGATCAGTCCCGGCGCCCATCAGGCATCGCCGTGCACGGTCACTGCCCTCAAGGAGCGTACGTGCTGCATCTACTCACCGGAGGAACCGGTTTCCTAGGCTCCCACCTGCTGGCCAGCCTCCTGGACCGGGGGGAGTCGGTCGCCGTGCTCTACCGGGGAGAGCACGACAGAGCGCGTGAGCGCTTGGAGCACGCGCTGCGGGCGACCGATCTCGGCTCCGTCCTGCCCGCACCGATCCCGGGCGTGCTGCGCATGGTCCCGGGCGATGTCACGCGGCCGCAGCTGGGGATGGACCGGGAGACGTACCGGGAGCTCGGGCAGGAGGTCACGGTCGTCTGGCACAGCGCCGGGTGCATCCAGATGGCCAGCGCCCCGGAGCTGCTGCACACGGTGAACGTGCAAGGCACTGAGCACGTGCTGCAGTTCGCCGCGGCCGCCGCCCACAGGCCCCGCGTCCTCCACGTCAGCACCGCCTACGTGGCCGGCGGCCTGCTCGAGGGCACTGTCACCGAGGACCACCTCTCCGACCGCCACGGCTTCCTCAACCGCTACGAGGAGTCGAAATACCAGGGAGAGCAGGCGATCCACCGCTTCGCCCAAGAGCACGGACTGCCGGCGACGATCGTCCGCCCGAGCGTCCTGGTCACCGACTCCCTCCGCCCCGCCGAAGCCCCCGCACACCCTTTCGCCTCGGCCCAGCAACGGCTGTCCCGCCTGGCCCGCCGCGACCCGACACGACTGATCCCGGGCACCCTTCCCGGCGGTCGCGTCCATGCACTGCTGCCCGGCCACCCCGACGCCACCATGAACATCGTGCAGGTCGAATACGCGGCCGACGCCATCGTCCACCTGGCCCGGCAACCCGCCACCCAACTGGTCGACACCTTCCACGTCACCCACCCGACCTCCACACCCTTGCGCCGCGTCCTGGACGCGATGGAGGAGATCTGCCCCTGGCTGCAGATGTTCATCGTCCCCGAGGACCACCAGGAAACCGCCGGCACCATCGAGCAGATCCTCACGCAGATCGCCATGGGCGCCATGCCGCACGCACGACTGTGCCGCAGCTACGCCCGCACCCGGACCGACGCGGCCGTGAACACATTCCTGGCGCCGCCCACCGTCCTCGACACGGGCTACCTCCGCGCCAGCCTCGGCCTGGGAACCGCCCTGCCCGCACCTGCCTGACCCTGCCCGCACCGGCCTGACCCAGCCCCAGCAGGCCACACTTCTTTCAGGAGACCACTGCCATGTCCGCCAGTTACCCCGTGATCGTCGACGTGCTCACCGAATCCTTCGGCGTCGACCCCGACCTCCTGCACCCCGAGGCGACCCTTGAAGCCCTCGACCTGGACTCCCTGTCGCTGCTCGAACTCGTCCTCATCATCGAAGAACGCACCGGACGACGTCCCGAGACCCTTTCGTCCTCCTCGTCCCTGGCCGAGGTCGCCGTTGCGATCGACGGGCTCGACACGTCGCCGGCTGCGGCCGCCTCACCCACAGCCTCACCCACGGCGGCGGGTGCCACCCCGTGACAAAGGACGCTATCGCCGTCACCGGCCTTGGACTGGTGACCCCGGGCGGTATCGGAGCACCGGCCACCTGGCAGTCTCTGCTGGCGGGCCTCTCCACCGCCGCCCCCGACCCCCTGCTGGCGGGCCTGCCCCAGGACTTCTCCTGCCGCGTCCCCGACTTCGACCCCGACCAACTGCTGGGCAAACGCCTCGCCTGGCGCCTGGACCGCGCCACCCAGATGGCACTGGTTGCCACACGCGAAGCCATCGCCGACGCCCGCCTCGACCCGGACACCTGGTCCGCCCCCCGCGTCGCCGTCGTCATGGGTGTGGGCACCGGCAGCTTCCAGCGCTACGAGCGCGAGTTCGCCCACCTCGCTTCCGGCCGGCCTGACAAAATCTCCGCCCTCGCCCTGCCCCGCAGCGTCCCGAACATGGTGGCCGGCGAGATCGCCCTCGACCTCGGAGCCCAGGGCCCCAACTTCGTGGTCAGCACCGCCTGCGCCTCCGGCACCACCGCCCTGGGTATCGCCCGCGACCTGCTGCGCTCCAACAGCTGCGACATCGCCGTGGCCGGGGGTACCGAATCCATGTGCTTCCGCATCCCGGCCGCCTGCTTCGCGCAGATGGGCGCCCTCTCCAAGCGTCGCCACGACCCCGCCCATGCCTCCCGCCCCTTCGACCGCGACCGCGACGGGTTCGTCCTCGGCGAAGGCGCCGGCGTCCTGGTCCTCGAACGCGCCTCCCACGCCCGTGCCCGCCAGGCCCCCGCCCGCGCCCTGGTAGCGGGCTACGGCGCATCCTGCGACGCCCACCACTTCACCACCCCCGCCCCGGACGGCCGGGGCATCGCCCAAGCCACCCAAGCAGCTCTCGACGACGCGGACATGTCCCCCCAGAACATCGATCACATCAACGCCCACGGCACCTCCACCCCCCACAACGATGCAGCCGAGGACCGTGCCTTCCGCACCGCCTTCGGCCGCCCCGCACCCGTCACCGCACTCAAGAGCACCCTGGGGCACGCCGTCGGCGGAGCCGGAGCCATCGAAGCCGCCGCCACCGTCCTGACGCTGGAACGCCAGATCATCCCACCGACCGCCAACTACGACATCCCCGATCCTGCCATGGACCTCGACATCGTCCACAAAGCCCCACGCCCCGCCCGAATGAACGCAGCCCTCAGCACCTCCAGCGGATTCGGTGGTCAGAACGCCGCCCTCATCCTCACCAGCGCGTAACTCCCCTCTTCTGTCTGGTCTAGGTCAGTGGAGGATGGGCGGGCACGCCGACACGGAGGGGTACGCGATGACCGTACGGAGAGGGCAGCCGGGGATGCGGCTGCTCGGAGTACTGCTGATCACCGGGTCGCTGATCCCGGCTGCCGGCGCGGCTTACGTGTTCGCCGAGCGGCTTCCCGCGCAGGCGGAGCGCTACCAGGAGTACCGGGCCGGCGCCCCTGCCCGGCCCGCTCGAAGCCGGAGCAGTGGTAGGAGGACTGCCCGCGACCGCTCGCTCTCACCGTCGACGAGACGGAGGTCAAGGGCGGGAAGTCCGGCGGCTACCGGGCGACCGTGCACGGCCCGCGCGTACGGAGGTTCGACGTGTACTTCGGCGACCCGGGACCGCTCCTGGGAACGCTCCGACAGGGTGACAAGGTCACTGGCACCCTCTGGCGCGACGACATCGTGTGATGCGCGGGAGGTCGCTGGCCACCGGGCGGACGTCGGCGAACCAGTCGTCCTCGAAGCGCTGCTCCGTCCCGCGCGGGGCGCTGCTCTCGGAGATCCAGGTGCGCGCCCGGGCCACCATCGGCCACCGCCCCGGGCTCCAGCTGCGACAGGGGCGTCTGCCTGCTTTCGGAGGTGCATCTTGTTTCGGGCGCCGGGCTAGCGGTGGTTTGTTGAACCGGGGAGTAGAGATCAAGTGGGTGGCCTGCGCCGACGGCGTTGATCAGGGCTTGGAGTTCGGGTGGTGGGGGTGCGTTGGTCCAGGCCCGCCAGCAGCGTTGGAGGGTGGTCCGGGGGTCGAGCCAGGCCCGGACGGCTCGGATCGCCCTGGGCCAGCTGGCCGGTTGGGGCTGGTGGGGTCTGCTTGGCCCCCCTCTCAGCCGGTCCCGCCGGAGTTGCGGCCGGCGGGACCGCCGGGACAAGAGCGAGTTCCTGCTCTGGCGGTCGAGTGAACCAGTTGTCCCAGCAGAATGAGAAGGCGCAGGTGACCAGGGTCTGGCGGCGGCGGATGGCGGTGTCGGAGCTGACCTGGAAGTCGGCCCAGCCGAGTTCGTCCTCGACCTGCTTGTAGCGTTGCTCGATCCAGTGCCGGATGCCGTAGATCCGGACGACTTCGTGCAGGTCGGCTGCGGGCTCGGGGCTGTCGGCCTCGCGTGGGCCGCCGGGGCGGGGCAGGTCGGTGGCCAGGTACCAGGTGGCCTGCGCGGGCAACGTGGTCGGGTCTGCGGTCGCCACGACCAGGCGGACGTTTCCATCGGGTCCCCACCAGCCGAGGCGGGCGTCGGCGGCCCACCAGGACTCGGTGTGCCCGTCGCGGAAGGTGCGCTCGAGCGGGGTCCAGTCGCCGGGATGTTCGGGGTCCCTCCAGGTCAGGGCGCGGGCGGCGTCGGCGGGGGTGCAGGCGTTTTTGCCGTAGGCCCAACTGCCGTGGCTCGGTTTGAGGACCATGAGGAACGGCATCCCCGCCTCGCCGAGTTGCCTGCGGAAGCTGTCCTGGTCGACGTAGGCGCAGTCGGCGGCCACGGCTCGGAAGGCCACCCCAATGGTCTTCGCGATGCGGGCCGGCTCTGCGGCGATCTGCAGCTTCGTGCGGAAGCCGGGGTCGCTCCTGCCCTGGGGGAAGTGATGGGCGGGACTGTAAGGCACGGCGTGGAGCGGGTAATAGAGGTTCTCATCGGCCCAGCAGGTGGTCACCGTGACGATGCCGTTGTCGGTCTTGCCCAGCCGGCCCAGCCACTGCCGGCCGATGTGCGCGGTCGCCTTCCCGTCCTTGCGGTCCCCCGAGTCGTCGATCACCAGCACTCCGCCCGGGTGCGCTGCGGTCGCCGGGTCGGTCAGCAGCAGCTCCGCCCTGCGGGAATGGACACGCTCGTGGTCCCACGTCGACTCGGACAGGAAGAACTGGAGCCGCTGCACCACCGGGTGCTGTGCACCGGCCACCGGCTCGGTGCCTGCCAGGCAGGTCAGCGTCTTGTTGCGGTCCCGCGGCAGCAGCAGCCCCGCGAGGTACTCCCTGAACCCGCGGCGCTGTGCCAGTGTGGAGAAGAGGTCATCGAAGCGTGCGGCGTAGGCTTCCAGCGGGCCCGGAGCAGGCGGACACGGCACACGACGGGTCATCACAAGTTCTCAGGCGGCGAGGCAACGTTCCTCTGCCACCGGCCTACTACGGACCTGAGCCGCAGTCAACAAACCGCCGCCAGGAGCCGCTTGCAGAGGTGCTCCCCGGTCCGCAGGGGGAGCCCAGCACTCTGGGCCGGTCGGCAATGGTCTGTGTGCCACCACCTGATTCACCCGTCACCCCGACGGCCTGATCAGCGAAGAGTCCCTCCGCCTCAAACAACTCTTGGACCGCTGCACCGAGTTGGCTGACACTGCCGCTCACGTCCGCGAGTTCGCCAAGATCATGGACCGGCTGGACGGCGAGCGGCGACTGCCCGGCTGGATCGACCGAGCGGAAAACGCCGAGCTTCCGATGGTCCGTGTCTTCGCCCGCAGCCTCCGCAACGACCTCGACGCCGTTATCCAAGGGCTGACCAGCCCCTTCAACTCGGGCATCGTCGAAGGCCGAGTCACGGACCTGAAATCCATCAAGAGGCAGATGGCAGGACGGGCAGGCTTCCCTCTGCTACGAAAACGCGTCCTGCTCGTCGCCGCCACCCGTCGACCACCCACCGTCACCAGCGACGTTATCCATTGACCGCGATCGCGAAAAACATGGACGAACCGCTTGCTTGGCCACCGTCAATCGAGGAGGCCCGCCTGCTCAAGGGCCATGACGCCAGCTACGGGGAGAGCAGCACCAAGACTGGCATCCCGTAGACCTCCCTGCACCGCTACCTGCGAGGGTAATTCAGTACCACCACGACACTGGCGGCAGAGTGTCCTTGATGAAGGCACACGCGTCACGAAAACCACCTGGCACGACCCCCTCTACACCGAGTTCCTCCGTTGCCTCCGCCAGCTTCTCGACAGCGATCCGTTTGCCCGCCGAGTCGATGCGCACCCAGACGTTGGCCGTGGCGTGAAAGTTCTCCTCGATGAAGAACAGCATGGTCGGGTCCGGTGCGGCCGCCCACGCCTCGATCGCCTCGCGATGGGCCGGGTCCGCGGGGTCGAGCAGGGTCCGGCTTCTGAGTCGATGGGAGTGCAGGTGCGCATCCACTGTAGTTATCGTGCCCTGTCCGGTTCCGCCGATGCCGATGGTCGTCCCATTGCCGTTGACGAACAGCACGTGCAGGTCGATGACGACATAGGGGACCTCACCCTTCGTCCGGTACCAGTTCCACACGATCTTCCGTGGCTCCACGGCATGGGCCCAATCCGCAAAGTCGGCGAAACCGATCTTGAAGAACAGCGCCGGCTTGACGACCTCACCGCACTGGACGAGCTCCAGATATGGAACGTAGCGATCCCAGCCCTGGTACCGAGCCAACGCATGAGTATCCGCGTACATGAGATCGGGCTGGTCCCACGCATCCAGGCGCCACTGCAGCGGGTGAGTCGCCTGTGCCGGTCCGGTCTCAGGCAACGGTGCGGCAGCCGGACGGGAAGTCGGCCCTGGAGCCACAGGAGAGTGCGATCGACGACGTCGAAACCAAACCATCACCCGACTGTAGGAGAAATCCGCCGGGACCGGTACGGCGGGAGTCGGGCCGATGGCCAATCTCGCTGCGTCCGTTGACCTTCTTCACGAAAATCTTGGAAGAGCCTCAAGAACTCCCCAAGTACGGCCAGTTACTGAGGTAACTGAACGTGGCCGCTGTCGGCTTGTCGTGCGCACTTTTGAGTCGTCGCGCCCAGCGGCAGCCAAGTTCGCGATGCGCCTCGCGCGGCTGACAGACTGCACAGATGATCGACGATCTTCCCGCTGGCCTGAGGGCCCGGCACCTTGCCGACGAAGACCATCTCCGCGTGCTCGCCGTACTGGACACGTGGTGGGGTGGCCTGAAGGGGGAGGCAGGGGCGACGGAACGTGCGCTGCTCTTGCCCCGGCTGTACTTCCAGCACTTCACCACCACCAGTTTTCTGGTCGAACGCGGCAGTGGAGAAGTTGCCGCTTTCCTGGTCGGTTTCCTGTCGCAGACAGAGCCCGAAACCGCCTATGTGCACTTCGTCGGCGTCGACCCGGCGCTGCACGGACAGGGTGTCGGGAGTGCCCTTTACCGGGCCTTCTTCGCGCTCGCTCGGTCACACTGGCGCCGTTACGTGCACTGCATCACCAGCCCGGAGAACACCGCGTCGCGGGCGTTTCACACCCGACTCGGCTTCACGGCCTCAGCCGTGAAGCCGGACTACGACGGTCCCGGACTCGACCGGGTGGCGTTCACCATCGACCTTTCCGCGGAGCCGGTGGCCATCCCCTAGCGGAACGATGCCCCGGTCCATCGCCAGGAACCCGCCGACTGCGGTGACTCACCGTCACCTTCGCGGCCAGTCCACTCCCCGCCAACTGGCCGCGAGCGGGGGAATCTTAACTGGCCACCTACGATCCCCTTTGGCATCGGGGAGGCATCTTTGTGCATTTAAAGAGCGTTTTGTCCCGGCGAGGTTGTTTGGTTCGAGGTTCAGGTGTCGCGCCAGTTGGGAGTGGATTCGCGGGTGAGGCGTCTGCTTGGAGGTTGTTTTCGCCTGTGTTGCGCGTGTATAAGCCGGTTGGTGAGGCGCTGGATGGTGGTGCAGGTGAGGCCGTGGAGATGGTCAATGCCTGCGGGGCGCATGGGGTTAGGGATGGGGCGGGAGGCGATGTACTCCTGTCTCATCCCACGTTGTCCCGTCGTCGTGGTCGTGTGCTTCCGCCGTCACAGATGCGCGCCTGGGCGCACTCGGTCCGGCGCGGTACGCCGGAGGAATGACGAACCGACGTGCGTATCCGAGTGATCTGTCCGATGCCCGTTGGGAATTGATCGAGCCGGTCCTTGCGGCTTGGCGCTTCGAGCGCCGGGGCAGGGCCCTGGAGTTTGGCCGGCCGCCCGAGCACGACCTGCGCGACATCATGGACGCGATCTTGTATGTCGACCGGACCGGGGTTCAGTGGCGCTATCTCCCACACGACTTCCCGCACTGGAACACGGTCTACGGCTACTTCGCCAAATGGGCGGACGAAGGTGTGTTCGCCCGGCCGGGCGGCCTGCTCAGGCAACTGCTGCGCGAGAAGGAGGGGCGGCGGGGCGAGCCGTCGGCCTGTGTTATCGACGCCCAGAGCGTGAAGACCTCCACCAGCGTCCCCGCTGCCGGCCAAGGTGTCGACGCGGGGAAGAAGACCGTCGGCCGCAAGCGGAGCATCGTCACCGACACGCTCGGCCTTCTCCTCGCTGTGCTGGTGACCGCGACGGCGTGCAGGACTCCGTCGCCGGCACCACGCTGCTCGACCAGGTTGCCGCCGACCACTCCGGCATCCGCAAGGTGTGGGTCGACGGCGGGTACCGCCAGCACCTCGTCGAACACGCCGCGATCCTCGGTATCGACATGGAGATACCCGCCCGCAAGCCCGGGACCAGGGGTTTCACTCGGATCCCGAAACGTTGGGCTGTCGAGCGGACCTACGGATGGCTGATGCTCCACCGGCGTCTGGCCCGCGACTGCGAAACCCTGCCCACCCGCTCCGAAGCCGTGATCCACATCGCCATGACCGACCTAATGGCCCGCCGCCCTACCGGCGAGAACACCATTTCCTGGCGCGACCCGAAGAAGGCCACCAAGCAACCCATCTCGGGATGAAACAACGGACGAAAACGACCTCTGAAGCTGTTTTCGATCCCCGGTTCCTGAGCAGGATTGACATGACTGTGCGATGTGCGGCGGGCCCGCAGGCGTGACTCAGAGGCCTGCTCGGCGGAGTGCTGCCCTGTGCGCCGTGTCAGGAGTTCGACGAGTCGTGCATGGGTGGGTGTCGAGGGAGTGAAGGGAAGGCGGCATGGGGGAGTTGGTAGCGGTATCGAGGGAGGATGGCACAGGCTGCTTCTATGCCATCGACCCTGCTACGAACGATCTTGTAGGTAACGTGATTCCCAGCGATGTTCATCGGGGAAAGTGGCGTGCTTCAGTGATCGACCCGGTGAGAGGGGTCGGTTTCGTGTGCGTGACAGGGACGCTAGAGGCGTTGGTTGAACACTCGCAGGTAGGAACCGATACGTTCAGTTGTGTGAATGACGCTCTGCGTGCCATCTCACGGCATAGGATGGTCTGATGGTCTGGTCGGCAGGGGGACCGGTGGGATAGGACTGCCGGTCACCGGGGCGCGATGAGGCTCGGGTGCCGGGCTGGGCGAACGGGTCGGGTTCGGGTTCGGCGAGGACGCCACGCGTGGCCAGGCGTTTCAGTAGTGCCTGCACTTCGTGCCTGGTCGAGGTGGTGGAGGACGGCTCAGGCGGCTTGTGCGAGCTGTTCCTGACCGACTGTCGGCTTCGGTCGGCGTGAGGATGTGCGGGTGAGGCGGCGGGTCATGAGCGTGATCGCTGCCCAGGTGATGAGGCTCTCGCTGTGCTGGACCAGTCGCTCGTAGTCGCGGGCGTGGCGGCGGGCGTTCATGACCCAGGCGAGCGAGCGTTCGACGACCCAACGGCGGGGCAGGATGACGAATCCGGCGGTGTCCTTGGGGCGGCTGACGGGCTTGATCGTGAGGTTGAGGTGCTTCTTCGCCCAGGTCACGAGCTTGCCCGCGTAGGCGGAGTCAGTCCAGACGATCGTGATCTCGGGGTGCATGAGGCGGAGGCGGAAAAGGACTTCCTTCGCGGCCGCGCTGTCGAAGAGGTCGGCGGGGTGACCATGACCATCAAGGGGAGCCCGCGGGTGTCAACGACGAGGTGTCGCTTGCGGCCGTTGATCTTCTTCCCGGCGTCGTAGCCCCTCGATTCGGAGGTGACGGTCGAGGCCGCTTCGACGGACTGAGAGTCGATGACGGTGGCCACCGCCCGAGGTCCTTTGCCCAGGTCACGGCGGATGCGGGCGGAGAGCGTGTCGCGGATCTGGCCAATGACACCGACGGCGGCCCAGCGGGCCATGAAGCCCCAGACCGTACGCCAGGGCGGAAAATCGGCAGGCAAAGCCCTCCATTCGCAACCGGTGTCGACGACGTAGCGGATCGCGTCGACGATCTCGCGGCGGGGGTGCTTCTCCGGCCGCCCGCCCGCGGGGGTTTCGCAGGCAGGCTCGGGCAGCAGCGGCTCGATCAGGGCCCACTCGGCGTTCGTGGTGTCCGAGGGACAGAGGCGAGGGCGCATGGCCGACTTCCGATATGACGGTGTGGGCTGCCGGGCCAACGGCCCGGCATACCCCACGAGTTGGACGGTTTCAGGCGTGTTTGATGAGGTCGAGGGTGGACTCGATGGAGTTCATCTGGGCGACGATGTGCTTGATCCATTTGTCGCCGGGGTGGGCGTCGGCGTGCGGGAGGATGGTGGCCTTGATGAACCGGCCGAACTCCGTCAGCTTCTCGGAGATCACGGACCGCTCGTATGCCTCCAGCACATCCCTGGGGGCTCCGAGCTGATAGCCGTCGGCGCGGTTGCAGGACAGCGGCGGCCAGCCATTCTCGGCGATGATGTCCTTGAGCATCGCGAGCCCGGCGCGGACTTGACTCGTGGACAGGCCACTGGCCCGCACCAGCTGCTGGAAACTCAGCCCGGCCGGCCGGGCTTCGAACAGGATGAACCACATTGTGTCCGCGTGGCGTCTGGCCGCATCACCCCGGCGCCGCGAGGCCCGGGCCATGGCTCACTCGCCTTTGAGGAGCTGGGCCAGGGCGTCGTCCATGTCGACCTTGCCGGTGTCGACGGCCTGCTCGATCCAGTCGAGCGTCGCGCGGACTTTCGCGATGTTCTCTGTGCTGGGCGCCAATGATCGCTGCGGAGGTTGTCAGTGGGCAAGGGCACACTGACTGGATGAGCGCCTCTTCATCCACCGCAGTCGATACGTCCCACCCCTCCTCTGTCTGGGTGGAGTCGATGGGCGGCCCTTTGATCGTCGTCCCCGTCTCCGCCCTGGCTGTATGGCGCGGGTGCTCGGAGAGCGGAGTCATGGCGGGAGACGCCACCGCTCCAGACGACTACGACCGGGCCTGTGCGGTGGACGGTCTGGCCGGTGTGATCACCGTTGGCGAGAACGGTGCGCAGGCACTGGTGCTGGCGGACGAACCGGCCACCAGCTGTTATCTGCCCGAGCGCCGAGCGTTCCTGAGGTGGCTTGCCGCCGACTCCGAGGCCGGACTGAGGGCCGCGGCAGAAGCTGTCCTTGCAGCCCCGGCCACCGAGTGGGAGGAGTGCGGTGCGTGGGTGTCGGACGGTCCGGCCGTGCTCATGGATTCCGCCGAAGCGGGCTCCGAATTGGGTATCGAGTATCCCGGCGGCGGGATGCCCGCCCAGGCATCGGTCCCGCTGCCCGTCGGTCGCTGGAGGGTCCGCGCCACCCACACCAAGGTGGACGAGGAGAACTGGGTCGGCCTGGTCCAGCTCGTGCCCACCGAATCCTGAACGGGCAGTGCTTCGGTCGGGTGCGGTCAGGCGCGGCGCGCAAGGTTGTGCAGATGGGCAATGCCGAGCATCGCGTGGTTGGACGCCCTCGCCTTTCAGGCGGCAGTCGCGGAGGATCTTCCAGGTCTTCATTCGCGCGAAGGCGTGCTCGAGGGGAGCACGGACACGGCGGTGCGAGGTGTTGTGCTGCTGCTTCCATGCCGCAAGCTCCTCGCCTGGAGCGCGTCGGTGCGGGATGACCAGCCCGGGGCCGCGGTAGCCGCCGTCAGCGCTGGTGGTGACCGGGCCGACCACTGCCTTTGCGCCTGATTCCTCCCATGCCTTGCAGTCGTTGCGGTTCCCGGGCACTGGCCGGCTCACGGCGACCGCCGAGCTGCTTTCCGCGTCCAGCACGATCTGCTGATTGGTGGAGTAGCGGTAGTTCTTGGACTGTGGGGCGATGGTGCAGTCGCGGGTGGGCACCAAGGCGCCGTCCACGATCAGCACGGTGCCCCTGCGAAACCGTCGGCGCGCCTTGAGGGCGAGCAGCGGGCCGGTGCAGCGGACGATCCGACCGGCTGCAGACTTCGACACTTCGAACAGTGGGGCTAACTGCCGCGGCGTGAGGTTTGTGTGCCAGTACGCGACCACCAGCAGCACTCGGTCCTCCAGCGGCAGCGACCAGGGACGCCCCGAACGGGACACACCCGCCTCCTCCCGAAGCAGCACCGTGACCAACGCACGGAAGGACCGAGGGGACAGTCCCGTGAACGGAGCTATCCAGGACGGATCGGATGCCGTGATCACACCAGCCACACCAAGATCGTCTCACTCGCGACCAGCGGTTACGGGACAGCCTTTAGGGCCTGCCGATCATTAAGGTGTCGTCTTGATCTTGTAGTTGGGGTGGTCGCTTTGGGCGGCGACTCTGGCTTGAAGGGTTGCCAGGAGGGCCGGCGGGGTGAGGGCCGGTGAGATGGTGATGCTCTGCGCGTCAAGCAGTCGTCTGATTTCCAGCAGAGTGCGGTGCATGGCGGTGCGGCTGCTGCCGAAGAGCACGGCCAGGGGTTCCGCGGCCAGGTTGACGCGCAGGTGGAGCGTGGTGGCCAGCACTTGGTCGGAGAAAGTGAGCCGGGGCGGGCGACCGCGCCGGATGCCTCCTTCCGGAGTCAGAGCCTGGATGAGGTGGTCCAGCTGAGGGCCGGACCTTCCCGTCAACGCGGGGTCGGACAACAGCGCCGGATCCCACCGCGTCACCGATGTCCGGGAGGCGCGAGGTTCCGTATCAGCTGGGGCGGGTTGGGGATGCAGGGCATATAGTTCCAGCCGCCGTGGAAGGCGTGACGGGTCAGCGGCAGGGCCCCATCTCCGCGTCGCCGACCCCCATGCCGGTGGGGTAGGTGTTGCTGTCCAGCCCCGCCTTCACCCGCAGTCCGGTGCGGGTAGTGGTCGCGGCGATCGATTCAAGGATGACTTCGTGGCTGGTCAGGGGGCGACCGCGCCAGTTCATCGTGATGTGGGAGAAGAGCCGGTGCTCGATCTTGTTCCACTTCGACGTGCCCGGCGGCAGGTGACAGACCGTGATGGTCAGGCCGGTTTCCGTGGCCAGGCGGGCGAGGTGGAGTTTCCAGGCCCGGGTGCGATAGCCGTTGGAGCCGCCCGCATCGGCGGTGATCAGCAGTCGTGAGGCGTGAGAGTAGGCGTCGCCGCCCTGGCCGTGCCACCAACGACGGATCGATTCCACCGCGAACGCGGCGGTGTCGTGGTCGGTGCCGACGTTGACCCAGCCGGTGTTGGCCACCAGGTCATAGATTCCGTAAGGGATGGCCTTGCCCAGCTGCGGGTCGGCGAAGTCGTGGACGCGCACCGGCACTGGGTCGCCCGTCGGCCGCCAGAAACGGCCGGAGTTGTGGAAGTCGCCCACCAGCTCCTTCTTCTTGGTGTCCACGCTGATCACCGGCTGGCCGGCATCCCGGTGATCGCGTGCCTGCTCGTTGAGGTAGCGGAACTGGGCGTCCCGGTCCGCATGCTGACTTCCCTCAAGTGTTTTGGCATTGTCCTGCAGGCGGAAGCCTTCCTGTCGCAGCAGGCCGGCGACGGTGTCCGCCCCGATCCGGTGCCCCTGGCGGGTCGGCGCGGCGGCCAGCGTGCGAGTCGACTTGGTCGTCCACCTCAATGGCGACATCGGATCCCCACGCTCGTCCGGCTCGACCAACTGCAACAGTGCAGACCGCAGCCCGGGATCGAGATCCGCGACGCGGGTGCGTCCGCCGCACCCGTCCGCCAGGGATTCGCCCGTCTCGAGGTCGGACATGCCCTTGCGGACCGTCGTCTCGCTCATCCCGGCTGCCCGGGCCACGGCCCGGACACCGCCGTGTCCCAGTCCCTGGGCCTCCGCGGCCATCAGCAGTCGCCGTTGCCGCTCGTCCAGATGCGGGAACAACACCGCAAATTTCACGGCAAGTTGGTCACGAGTCTCGTCCGGGATGCGCATACGACACCAACGAGCCCCAGCCCTGAAAGCAACATCTTGATGATCGGCAGGCCCTTTAAGGGTTGTCCCGTAACCATCGGTCACGAGTGAGACGATTCTGATGTGTCAGGGCGGACGCCGTCCTGATCGTGGACGGAACCCTGGCGCTCGCTCTGGAGCCCTGGGTGAGTGTTCCGGATCCTGTAAGGGGCATGAGGAATGGGCGTTGACGTAGTGCTGATGCAGGTGACGCATCGGGGGACGAGCCTTGAGAAGCGTCAGCTGACCACGGTGGAATTCGTACAGGACGGGGCGGACCTGTTCTCCGGTCTGTGCGTGAACAGCGGTCTGCCGATGCTCAACCGCGTGGACCCGTACCGCACCCAGATCCTTACGTCGGCGGATATGCCTCAGTTCATCTCCGAGGTCGACGCCACCTGTGGCCTGGTGAAGGGGCAGCAGGAGCGGGACATGCTGGAAAAGATCCGCGAGCTGGCCGAGCGTTGCGCGGAAGCCGCGAGCCTGGAACTCCACCTCCAGGGCGACTAACTGATCGTTTCAGAATGAGTTCAGCCGCAGGTCTTGCACTCGCCGATCTTGGTCGGCAGGGTGTCTGGGTGCGTGCTGATCGGCACCCGCATGATTCAGGGCCATTCCCACTTGATGCCGAGTACTCCGGAGCTGACGCCGGAGGCGACCAAATGCACGGTGTTGTGCGCACTGAGCGTGAGCTCCCCGGTGGGATGGCGCTCGTCGTCCAGGTCCCACTGCGCAAAGGAGTAGCACACCGCGGGCTGGGCGTTCTGGTGGAACCGTACTTCCAGGAGGTACTGTTCGGCCGGGTACCGGAATCCGTGGGCGAACTCGGTGGACACTCCTGCGGTGGGGTCGACCAAGTGGCTCTCGAAGATCCAGGTCTCGCCGGCTTGCAGGACATGGTCGAACACCAACTCGTACACGAGTGCCGGCGCGGTGGGGTGCGGGACGCACCGGCCCAACCGGCAGTTGCCCAGCTGACGGAGCCGCACCCTGGCGGGTACGCAGGAGGGGTTGCCGTAGTAGCGGGCGACGTACCGGCTCACACCGTCGCGCAGGGCGCGCACCGTGCTGCGCGTCCACAGCGAGGTGGCCCGCCGGCAAGCGTCTACGGTGACCTTGTGCT
This sequence comes from Streptomyces enissocaesilis, assembly GCF_039533765.1. Taxonomy (NCBI): domain Bacteria; kingdom Bacillati; phylum Actinomycetota; class Actinomycetes; order Kitasatosporales; family Streptomycetaceae; genus Streptomyces; species Streptomyces enissocaesilis. The sequence goes on from NZ_BAAAUD010000060.1 coordinate 29,232, forward strand.
GGACGCAAACCAGTTCGAGATCGCGGGCTCGGGAGCCCGGGACCGCGTCCAGCAGTTCCGCGACCGGGGCCACGTCGGCGATGGCCGCTCGACGCGCCTGCCGGGACCGGGAATCCGCGTCGGTCGCCGCGAGCAGGCGCAGCAGGGAGCCCGGAGGCAGGGTGAGGATGTCCTCCAACGCCCGTACGGCCCGCAGGGAGGCGGCCGCTTCCGGGCGGCTGTGACCGTTCTGCCAGTTGCTCAAACTGGACAGGCCGACCTGGACACCCCGGCGAGCGAGATGGGAGCGCAGCCGTTCCAGGGTCAGGCCCTGGCGTCGGATGGCCGTCTTGAGCGCCACATCGAACGGTTCGGTCCACAATCGCGGGCTGCCGAACGGCTTCTTGGCATTCTCGAATTGCGTCACAACGTCACCCGCGTCCGCGGTCGACCAGTCGGAATCATTCGAACGGCCAGTCGAGAGTACCGCTGTGCGCGGTCGTTGTCACTGTTCGTCTGTTGGCTGCGCACACATGGGCATCCGGGGCGGGCTGTCCACGCTGGTGCGGACAGCCCGCCCCGGAGGGGACGCTAGGGGATGGTGACCCCGAAGTCGCGGTTGGCTGTGGCGAAGTCCTGGAACCCGAGGCGGTTGCCGCCGGCCCGGGTGACGGTGCCGTTGGCGACGACACCTCCCGAGCCGCCCGACGAGTACACGGACCCGCCGCTGTCACCACCCCGCGCGGCTGTCTGCCCCTGGACCTGTTCGGCCTCGACCAGATCCTCGCGGTCCTGCCAGAAGAAGATGACCTTCAAGTTGCATACCGGTGCACCGGTCGCCTCGGCGCTGGTCACACCGGACTGGCAGAGGTACTGGCCCACGAAGACGTGTCCCCAACCCTCAACGTTGACACCGGCGTTGCTGTCCCCGCCACCGACGTACATGCGGTTCTCGCTGTTGGTGGGGATCAGGCCGATGTCGTGGTCGTCGTGGCCCGCGCTGACATTGCCGATGAACTCGCCTTTGCCGTCCGCGATCCGGTGCCCCACCTGCCCGCAGTGCTCGGCGGTGAGGATGTAGCGGCGGTTGGCGGAGTCCCGGACACCGAACCCGGAGGTGCACAGCGTGCTCGCTGTCTGGTTCCAGGTCCGCGCACCACCCCACCACGGCGGTGAGTCGTCCTGGCGGGAGACGTCTTTCATCGGCTCCTCGTGCAAGACCTTGAGCGGGACATCGACCTGCTGGTCGAGCGCCGCGAGGCCCTCGGCGATCCGGATGGCGCGATCCGGGTGCGCGGCGAGCACCAGGCCGCTGCCGTCACCGGGGCTCTTCACACCGTGGAACCCGCTACCGGGATTGGCGTCCAACCACGCCCGGATCTCGCCCGCGGCGGCCCGTAGCTCCGCCTCCGAGTGCGCTGCGGCCCGCACCCGCACCGTGACCCGACGGTTGGCCTTCGCCACCGTCTCCCTGACGGACTCCGGGGCCTTCCCCTTCCACCACACGGTGACGTCCTGGTCGCCCAAGACGATCCCGGCGTAACCGGGGTGCTTGTCGCGTTCGACCACACTGCGGATGTTTTCGGCCGCCCGGACCAAGGGGCGTTGGTCGAGCGACCGGTCCGAGGCGGGTGCCGGGGCCGCCGCCTCCGAGGCTTGGGCGGACAGGGAGCCCGGCACGATCAGCGCGATCACCGACAGTGCGGTGGCCAGCATGACGCCTGCTCGCCGGTTCGTTCTCCTCGATAAATGCACGGTGCGACTCCTTGTCGACTGGGGGCAAGGTTCTCGACGATCAGAGGACATGTCTCCTCTCGACGAATGACAGCGCACCGCGCGTTCTCCAGGCAACGCGCGGACCGAGGGCTGTCCACTCCGAAATTTCGACCTGGCCCCGATCGATGCCGGTGTGGAACGAGTTCGTGCAGGTGGCGGAGTTCTCCGGAGCAAGTCAGCGACTGGGGTCACGATGAAGGACGGACACGGGTGTTGCTTAAGGAGACTCCAAGAGATATGCAGCTCGGCGTTGAAGACGTCGCCAGGGGTCTATGGCTCCTCGACGGCTCGTCCGGACGGCACGTCGGCCCAACGTGAAGACATGCGCAACCGTGACCCCTACGGCGGCCATGACCAGGGTCATGCGGTGGTGCCAGCCGGGTAGCGGCGGACCTGGTACTCGCCCAGGCCGCATTCGAGCCACTCAACAGTCCCCGCTCTCATGTGCCCGGCGCACGGTCGGAGGTGGCTGCCTGATGCTTCTGTCACGCCACGAGACGCAGGGGTGGCCGGGCCTGGAAGGGTCGCCGGTCGCGGAGCATGGCGTAGACGACGTTGGCCTTGCGGCGGGCCGGAGCGATCAGGGCCTGGTGGTGCCGTTTACCTCCGGCTCGTTTGCGGTCGTGGTAGGCCCGCGAGGTGGGGTCACGCTGGATCGAGCAGAACGACGCCTGGTAGAAGACGCGTTTGAGGGCCTTGTTGCCTCCCGTCACGGAGCGCGAGTGACGCACCTTTCCGGAGGACTGGGTGAGCACGGGAGCCAGGCCGGAGGCCGCTGCGAGAGCGTCGGCACTGGTGAAGCGGTGGATGGTGCCGACGGAGGCCATGAACTCGGCGGTGAGGACGGCCCCCATCCCCGGCAGGCTGCGGATGAGGACCCCGTCCGGGTGCAGGGCGACCAGCTCCTCGCTCTGGTCTCCAAGGCCGTGAGCCGGGCCTTTCCGGCCGCGAGTTCATCGGCCGGATTGGGGTGGTCGGCCTTGACTTGCACGATGTAGTGGGCGCCGCGGCCTCGGAGGCAGGTGCCGTGGGCGTGCTGGGTGTGCAGGGCGTCGGCGGTGATGACAGTGCCGGTGAGGTCGGTGCTGTCCAGCAGCGGGGCGAAGGCGGGGATCTCGCTGCTCTTGTCGGCGACCTGCCGTTGAGCGAGGACGTTTCCGGCGTGGTCCATCGCGGCGAGCAGGGCGACGGCCGGGGCGGTGGCGGTGCGCGAGCCGCGCAACACTTTCCCGTCGACCGCGATTGCCCGCAGCCCGGAGCTGTCTGGCACGGGCGGTGAGGAAGGCGCCCATCGCCTGGTCCAGGACATCGCCGTCGAGCTGGATCAGCAGGCGGCGCAGGGTGTGGGGGTGCGGGACGGACACCGTGCCGGTCGACGGGCCGACCGGGAAGCCGAGGCTCGGCGTGCCCACGGGGGAGCGTCGGATATCCACTCGGTGATCGCGGTCAGTGACCGGGCATCGGCCAGCACACTCGCTGCGGCAGCGGCCACCGCAGCGGACAGCGGACAGCGACGGCCGCGAACGCCTTGTGGATCAGGCGCCAGGCCGGCGGGCATGAGGGAAGATGCAGGAACAGGCACAGACTCGCCAAGTGTTCATGGGACTTCGACACTCGCATGATCACCGAGACCGTGCCTGTATTGCGCTCACTTCTTGCCCGAACAAGGATGCCCTGCCTGTTTCCGCACTACTTCGGCGAACCGGACGAACCTCAGTCTTGCAAGAGACCCTGGGTGTCAACGGCTCAGGTGCGGAGCTTTCTGATGCCGATGGCCGCGGATCGTCGAGCCGACTGGCGGGGCGCGGGGGGCGGCCGCCAGAGGTGGTGACGCCATTCGTGGCTGAAGGGAAAGGAGCGGGGCAACTCCCGGCTGCTCGCCGAAGCCTCGACGTATCGATAACACGCAAGGCAAAGTGTTGAATCTTGTGAGGTATTGACGAGATGTGTTGCCATACCTACGATGCGTTCACCCTCGCAGTGTTGTTGTGACACCCCACCTCCTGGGAGTGCGTGATGAGCAGAGTTCGTCACTTTGTAGCCGGGGCCACCGTTTTCGCGCTCCTGCTCGGTCTTGCGGTGGCACTCGGCGTGGGCGCCGCGCCGCGTGCACTCGCCGCCGCCGCCCCGGACTATCCGACGGCTGAAGCCGGCAACCCGATCGTCGACGGTTGGTACGCGGATCCGGACATTGCTGTGTACGGCGGCCGATACTGGCTGTATCCCACGACGTCGAGGGCCTACGACCAGCAGACGTCCATGGACGCGTTCTCGTCGACGGATCTGGTGTCCTGGACGAAGCACGCCGACGTGCTGAACGTCGACGACATCTCCTGGGCGCGCCGGGCGCTCTGGGCGCCCGCACCGGTTCACCGCAACGGCAAGTACTACCTCTACTTCGCCGCCAACGACATTCAGAACAACTCGGAACTCGGCGGTATTGGTGTCGCTGTGGCCGATCAGCCGGAAGGGCCTTACCGCGATGCGATAGGGCGACCGCTGGTCTCCCGGTTCGTCAACGGCGCACAGCCCATCGACCAGGACGTCTTCATCGACGACGACGGCCAGGCATACATGTACTACGGCGGGTGGCATCACGCGAACGTCGTGAAACTGAACCCCGACATGGTCAGCCTCGGCACGTTTCCGGACGGCTCGACATACAAGGAGATCACGCCGGAGAACTACACCGAAGGTTCGCTGATGTTCAAGCGGAACGGCAAGTATTACTTCATGTGGTCCGAGGGCTTCTGGGGAGGGGCGGACTACTCCGTTTCGTACGCGATGTCCGACTCGCCGACCGGTCCGTTCCGCAAGATCGACAAAGTGCTCGCCCAGGATCCGGCGGTCGCACGAGGATCCGGGCACAATACCGTCGTCAATGTGCCGGGTACTGATATCTGGTACATCTTCTACCATCGGCGTCCGTTGAGTGAGACGGACGGCAATCACCGAGCGCTCGCCTACGACCGGATGTATTTCAACAGCGACGGAACACTCCAGCCGATTCGTATGGGCGTCAAGGACAATTTCGCCGACAACAACGCGGTGGGATGGCGTACGTACGGCGGCTCGTGGTCGGCGGCGAACGGCCAGTACGCCGCCGGCTCGTCCCCCGGCGGCAAGGCATTGCTGGACACCAACTTCTCCGACGTCGTCCACGAGGCAGACGTGACCCTGACCTCGGGCGGCGGTGACGGCGGTGTGGTGTTCCGCGCGACGCGGCTCGGCGTGGGCGAAGACAGCTACCACGGGTACTACGCGGGGATCAGCCCGTCCGGCCGGGTCGTCCTGGGCAAGGCCGCGAACGGCTGGACCCAGCTCGCGTCGGCCCCGATGACGGTCTCGCCGAACACGACGTACAAGCTGAAGGTCGAAGCGATCGCATCCTCCATCAAGGTCTACGTCAATGACATGGCGAAACCGAAGATCAGCGTCACCGACAGCAGCCATGCCTCCGGAGCCACCGGCGTGCGCGTCCACAACACGGCGGCACGCTTCGACAACGTGTCGACCCGGTCCAACATCTTCAGTCTCGAAGCCGCCAACCAGCCCGATCAGTTCGTCCGCCACGCCTGGAGCCGTGGCCGGATCGACTCCGGCGTGGTCCCGTTCCAAGACGCGCAGTGGAAGGTCGTGCCGGGCCTCGCGGATCCGTCCGCCGTTTCGCTTGAGTCCGTCAACTTCCCGGGGCACCACCTGCGCCACCGCAACGGCGAGATCTGGATGGACCCCTTTGCCGACACGGCGCAATACAAGGCAGACGCCACCTGGCACCGCCGACCGGGCCTCGCTGACCCGTCACTGGTTTCGTTCGAGTCGTACAACTTCCCCGACCGGTATCTCCGGCACCACTTCTCAGCCCTGTACAGCGAGCCGGTCCCGGGAGACGCCGACCGGAGGGACGCAAGCTTCCACCTGCGGTGAACAGCCACCGCCGCCGAACCCGGGCGAGGCGGAGACCCGTCGAGGGAACGGACCCGGAGTCGATCGAAGTACGGCGCTGCCGACCCGGCAAGGCCGCACCGTCGCGCCCGGTGTCCGGCTGCGCACGCTCGCCGAGAGCACATGGCCGGCCTCGTCCAGGCCGTGGCCGGACTGCTCATCCACCAGCAGACCGCCACCCCGTCCGCAGATCCGCACAGGTGAACCCCGAAGACCAACCGCGGCCCTCGACGCGCCTCCGTCAACCCTGCACGAGCTCGTTGGGTTCGCCCCGGCGATGTGAGGTTTCGTGATAGATGAGAGAGCCGGACGGATGAGCGAGACACCACCGAAAACCCTGCAGTACCGCCGTGACGGGCCAGAAGACGTACCGGTCCTGGTCCTGGGCCGCTCCCTCGGTACCACATGGCACAGGTCGTAGGGCCCTTCCGCGGCAGTCCACACAGTCCAGGTGGTGCGAATAATGCAGGGTGAGCAGCGCCCTGTCTGCCTCGTCCCGCAGAGACTGTGACACCTTGCGGCACGACGAAGCCCCGGCCGGTAAGCATCACCGAGCCGGGGCTTCGTCGTGCCTGAGCGCTACCGCGACTTCGCCAAGCCATGCTCATCGCGGGGCGCTCCCGGGCCACTGCCTCGTTCCGCGCTCCGCTGGCAACGCCCGCGCGGGCCGCCCTGGTTAAGGCCCTCAAGACCTCTCGGCGGAGGCACCGGCCGGCCTGCTGCTGTACTCCGGCTCCCCGCTGTCGAGCACACGGAGCAGGGACACGGTGACGACGCGCGTGGTGCGCCCGATGCGTAGTGCACGGCATGGAAAGGTCGACGGATGCTGTCGTGAATCGTCGATAAAGCCACCCGACTTTCCGGTGGAGAAGATCTCGCCCCGATACCCGCTGGCGGTGGTCTGGGAGGAGTAGTTCGGTCCGGGCGGCGCCAGGCCGCGTCACCAGCGGACGGTGGGCGACGCCGCGGAGGCCGGCGTCGCGGCCCGGGTGGTGATCCACCGGCCCGGGCAGGTGTTCGTGGTGGACTCGACGCCATTGCCCGTCATGCTGCGGTCACTGCCAGTGATCCCGGTCGGCGGCGGGGCCCTCCAGTACGGATGCCGGGCGGGTGGGGCAGCACGGGCTGGAGATCGTGATGGCCGCTGCCCGAAGCGCCCACCTCGCGAACGCGTACGGATGCGCCCGCCGGTGGGGCAGTCGGCGGGTCTGCGTGGCGTGGCCGGCGTCGCGGACCCGCTGACCGCGGGCGTCACACAGGCAGGAAGCGCCACTGCTGCGGCGCCGAGTTGTTGCAGTGGTACTGCTGAATGGGCGTGCCGTCGGTGGCACTTCCGCCGCGTAGGTCGACACATTTGTTGCTGTTGACGTTCACCAGCCTGTAGTGGCTTTCGGCCACCGGCTCGATCCGGAAGCGTTGCGCCGACGCGCCGTTGGCGGGCCACTGCTGGAGCTGGACGCTGTCCGCAGTCGAGCCGCCGGGCACGTCGAGCAGTTTGCCGCTATGCCGCGCCACCAGGGTGTAGCTGCCGTCGCTCTGCCGTGTGACGGCCCACTGCTGGTTCTGGCCGCCGGTCGCAGCCCACTGATGGACTCTGGCACCGTCCGCCGTCGACATGTCCGTGACGTCCATCGCCTTGCCGCTCGCCCGGGAGACGACGCTGTAGGTGCCATTGGCCAGGCCGGTGGGCGGCGCCGGCCGGAACTCCATCTCCATGATGTTGCAGTGGCCCTCGGGCGGGCCGACGTAGCGGTAGTAGCGATAGGCGGCGGAGTTGGCGATTCTGACCGTGGTGAAGGCGTGGTCGCCGGGCCAGTAGGAGACGGTGTGCAGGCCCGTCCAGGGGCCGCTCTGGCTGTTGCTCGCCTGGAACTTGCCGCCGATCATCCGCTTGCCCTGGTAGAGCCGCGGCCAGTAGCGGACAGTGTCCACGGTCACGGCTCCGCCCGCGTCGATCCCGGTGTGGCAGTTGCTGCCGTCGGCGGCGTCGAAGCCCGTGGTGGTGTCGCCGTCGGCGGCCTTGTCGTAGGTGCCGGAACCGATGCCGGCCGTGCCGAAGCGCGCGGTCGGGGCAACCTTGGCCGGGGGAGGCGCGGTCACGGAGTCGCCGCCGTCGTGCTTCCACACCCGTACATAGTCCACATACGTGGTCGTGACCGCGGGCGTGGAGCTGTCCGGGCCCTTCGTCCAGCCGGTGGAAGCGGCCCAGACCTCGGTGGACAGGAGCAGGTGTAGGCGCTTGGCCGGGATCTTCGAGGCGTCGGTGAAGCGGGTGGTCTCCTTGCCGTCGACGTACCAGACGATCTTCTCCGGGTCCCACAGGATTCCGAGCGTGTGCCAGTCGCCGTCGTTGAGCCGGGGCCCGACGTAGTCCTGGGTGCGGGAGTCGCTGCCGCTGCTCGTGGGCCAGTGCACCGACTGGTGGTACAGGTCGGGCCGGTCGGCGATGGCTTCGACGACGTCGATCTCCGGGGGCCAGCTGTGATCCTCGGCGCCGGTCCAGAAGGCGTTGTAGACGCCGGAACCGGTCGGCATCTTCATCCGGGTCTCCATGTAGCCGTACTTGAAGGCGAAGCGGGAGGAGTCCCGCCCCTCGCCGTCCAGCCGGTCACTGGTGACCATGCCGCTGGTCCAGTCGTACGTACGGCCGTCCCACGGCGTGGTGTGCTTCTCCTTGACCGTGCGTAGCTGGAGGGAGCCGTCGCCGACGCTGACGTTGCGGGGCATGACCCAGGAGAGCATCCGCCCGCCCGGGTTGTTGTTGCAGCCCTGCTCGTTCGTGCCCCAATTCCAGCACGTCACCCACTTGTCAGTGTTCAGGCTGGTGCCGTCGAAATTGTCCTCGAAGGTCAAGGACCAGTCGCCCGCGGGCGGCGGGGAGGCCGCCTGCGCGGGGAGGACGCCTGCGGTCGATGCCGCCAGCGCGAGGATGAGCACGATCAGTGCGTTGACGAGACGCGGTCGCTTGTCAGGTCTTATCGCGGGCAACATAACAGTTTCTCCTGTGAGGTCGATGAGGGATGTGCCGGGTCCGGTGCGCGGTGGGCAATGTGACGCCGGGACAGGGAAGACAACGTTGTCCATCCGTCGTTCTCAGCGCTCGTCCGCGGTCCGCCGGGCGGCGGCCCCGCCGTCCTGCCAGAGGCGGATCCAGTCGACGTTCATGCGCTGGGGCCAGGCGCCGGCGGCCGGATCACCGAAGAACGTGTCGCCGGGCCCGCCGCCGATCTCGATCGCGAGGTTGACGAACATCGGGTCCTGGGGCACGCCGGTCGAGGATCGGTAGATCTCGGTGCCGTCGACGTACCACACGAGCAGGTTCGGTTCCCAGCGCAGGCCGTAGGTGTGCCACTGGTCGGACCTGACGCCCGCGTAGTGCCACTCGTTGCGGTGCCCGCCGTCGTTCCAGTGGTGGTTGATCTGCACCTTGCCGGCGGCCTGGGAGCCCGGCATTTCCACGACGTCGATCTCGGGCGGCCAGCCGCTGCGGCTGTACAGCCAGAGCCCGGCGTCGGTGCCGCGGGCGTCGGCGGCCGGTCCCTGGATGCGGGCCTCGACATAGCCGTACCGGAACTGGAAACCCGGCTGGGTCTCTGTCCGATCGGTGCCGGGCGCCGACTGCACGATCCCGGTGCCGTACGACTGGCCCCACGGCTGGCCGGGATACCAGTCGTGGTCGTCGGCCCGCACGGTGAGGGAGCCGCCGCCCTCGGAGACGTTGCTCACCCCCTCGTCCTCGGCCTGCGGATACCAGGCGAGGAAGCGAGACTTGCCCTCCACGTTCGGGTCGGCTTCCCGGTTGCGCGTGCTCCACTTCCCGCGGTCGACGGTCCCGTCGTCGAACTCGTCGGCGAACACGAGGGTCTGATCCGCTCCGGTCCCGGCAGGCGGACGCGGGACCGCGGGGCCACTGTGCTCGTCCGCTGCGGCCGGTCCGACGATCGGTCCCGGCGCCAGTCCGACGGTGGCGGCCAGGACAGCGGCACCGGCCACCGCCACTCCCAGCCGTCCGGTTCCGGTGCGCCGTCGGTCGGTTCGTCCTGTCACGAGGCGTTCCCTTCTCGGGGCGGCACAACGACATGCGCGTCTCCAACGGAGCGGGGACGGCTCAACTTCCGTGCGCGCCAACCCGGTTGACTGTGACGCAACTCACTACGAGATTCCACTGAAGCGGCTGACAACGTTTTCCACAAGAGGAAGGCACATATCGATGCCACCCCCCATCGCAGACTTCCGTCCTGGACCACCCGCCGCCGCCGGAGAGCGGGACGCCCCCGAGTCCCGAGCCTCGAAACCTCACCCTGCGTCTCGGTGAGGCGATCCAGGAGGGGTGGGTCTACGAGCCGAAGAACGGCCCGACCCCAGTGGCCACCCACCCGAACCCGACCGACACCGCCCTCTCGGTGCCGGACCGCCTTCCCGTCGTCGAGCTGCAGCCGACTGCCCCAGGGACCCACGGAGACCGCGAGAAGCAGGGCACGAGGGTTACCGGCACCCGGCAGTGACAGGAGCGGCACGGCGTTCCCTGCGCGTCGTCGGTCGTCGTCGACCGGGCAGCCATGGGGCGGCGTCGTCCAGGCGGTGCCATCTCTCTGCGGTGCTGTCTGCGAGTCTCGCCGCAGAGTCGACGACTGGCCACGACGCCATGGTGAACAGCATCGTGGCAACCACCATCCACACCAGGACTGCCCCCCACGCCGAACGCGACCCGGGCGCCTGCGAGGCCGGCATCGCTCCTACCGTCGCGGCTGGCTGCTCTCCTCGAAGGGCTCTGCCTTCACCACGCCCTTGTGAGGAAGCAGGCAGATCAGAGCCGCCGATCTCCGCTCCGCTGGGTTCTTCGCCGCGCACACAGGCGCGGCGAAGCCCTCACCTCACGGTTATCCGCGCGCGGGCGGACGCCGCCGGGTGCCCCAGTCACCAGGCCGGTCGCTCATGTCGAACTCCAGGACCCGCGCCCGTACCAGCTCGTCGTGGCTGAGCCAGGCCCGGTCGAGAGGCCGTCCGTCCAGTCGTATGCCCCGTACGTACTTGTGTGACTCGCTGGTGCCTCGCGCGACGATCCGCAACCGACGCCCGCGTCCTGTCTGGAGTTCGGCTTCTGGGAACACAGGGCTGCCCAGGTAGTAGAAGTCCTGGCCGGCGTTGGGGAAGAGACCCAGGGACGAGAAGACGTACAGCGCGGACATCGCGCCCGAGTCGTCGTTGCCGGGCCAGCCGTCGCGTGCGGGCCGGTAGGAGTCCGAGAGCAGGGCGCGGACCCGTTCGGCGGTGCGGTCCGGGCGTCCGGCGTGCAGGTACAGCCAGGGCGCGAGGAAAGCCGGCTCGTTGCCGGGGTCGAATCCGCCATCCCAGTGGGGGCGGTCGAAGAGCTCGTCGAGCCAGCCGGTGAACGCCGCGTCACCGCCGCAGGCGGCCACCAGCGCGGCGGTGTCGTGCGGCACGTAGGTCGAGTAGTTCATGGCGCTGCCCTCGTAGTACGGAGTCTCGAACCAACCGAACTCCCAAGCACTATCGGTGCGTTGCCTGTCCCAGGGGGCGTTCCACCACTTGCTGTACGGGTCCGCCCACCGGCCGTCGGAGAATCTCGGTCGCACCGAGAGGGTCTCGCCGTCCCACAGGGAGCGCCAACCGCGCGCTCGTCGCCGCAGCCGCTCCGCTTCGGCCCGACGGCCGAGTCCCGTGGCGACCTGGGCGATGCAGAAGTCGTTGTAGTTGTACTCCAGGGTGCGGCTGACGGTCCGGCCGTGGCCGCCGTGGTCGGGGGGCAGCGAGCCGGTGTAGTCCATCGGCAGCCATCCGCCGTGCTCGATGTAGTCCACCGTTTCGCGACCGTAGTTCATGGGGTGGGGAGACTCGTGCTCGGCGTTGCGCAGCATCAGCTCGAGACCGTCGCGGTAGTCGATGCCGTCCAGGCCCTTGACGAAGGCGTCGGCGATCATCACGTCGCCGTTCGTGCCGCCCTGAGTGAGGCCGGGGGAGTGCGCCAGCAGCCCGTCGAAGCCCCAGCCGAACTCCTTGCTGGTGCGTATATGGCTGTTGACCATGTCACGCTGCCGTTCGGGCTGGATCAGTGTCAGCAGCGGGTGAACGGTGCGGAAGGTGTCCCAGAGGGCGAAGTAGTCGGTGTAGTGCGGCCCCTGGCTGCCACCGGGCGCGTCCTCGCCCGTGATGTCCTTGAGCCCGATGTGGACGTTGCGCAGCGCGCTGCCCAGGATCAGCCGCTGGCCGTCGGTGCCACCGTCCACGGCGACCGTGCCCAGGACGTCCCGCCACAGGGAGGCGGCCCGCCGCCGTGCCGTGGGGAAGTGCCGGGCCGAACGGTCCGCGGTGCGGCGCGCCCGAGCGACCGAGACCAGCGACATTCCGGTACGCACCGACACGGTGCGGCCCTCGGGGAAGGTCATCGTGATGCCGACGCGGTCCCCGGCCCCGATGACGACGTCCCGGCCGCCGTGGGTGAGGCGCTTGCCGACCCAGGTGGTCGTCGTGGTGAAGGGGAGGTCCGTGCGCAGGCTGAAGTACACGGCGTAGCGTCCGCTGTTCCAGCCGCCGGCGAACTCCACCAGCCCCTCGATCCGGTCGTCGCCGACGACGTGCACCTCGACCCGCTGCGGGCGCTGCTGCCAGGATTCCTTGGTGCCGAAGTCGATGGCGCTCGTGACATCGAGCTGGAGCTGTGCCGCGCCGGTCGTGGGGTAGGCGTAGCGGGCGTGACCGGTCAGCCGCTCGGCGGTGAGCTCCGCCCGGATGCCGGAGGCGGAGAGCATGCAGGCGTAGTAGCCGGGCTCGGTCTCCTCACCGGTGACGGGAGCTGTGGCCGGATCGGTGGTGACCTCCCCGGTGTAGGGCAGCATCCGGAGATTGCCCCACATGCCGCCGCCGGTGCCGCTGGCCTTGGTCTGGCTGAAGCCGAGCACCGGAGCGCCGGTCTTGTAGCCGTGCGTGGGGGCACCGGTCATGTCGGGGCCCAACTGCGCGAAACCGAAGGGAACCTGCGCGCCGGGGAATACGTTGCCGTTGCCGTCCGTGCCGAGGAAGGTGTCCACGGGCAGTCCGGTTCCTGGCCAAGAGCGCGGCGCGGCGGCGAAGGCAGCGGGAGAGGGGAAGCTGAGGACGGTCGCACCCCCGAGGGCTGCCGCGGCCAACACGGTACGTCGGGACGGTCGCGTGGTCATGGATCGGGCTCCTTGGGCAGGGGATGACATCGTTGTCAGAGTGGACTGTTCTGCGTTGCGCGTAGCGAGGAGCTGTCTTGCGCGCCTCCTGACCGGGGTCGCGCCTGTGAGATGTGGTGCCAAGAAACCACGGGCCACGGCGGTCGTCAATGGAACGAACGGCTCTCCATCCGCCGCCGCACGGCCTTGTCGGCGTCCTGCCGGCTTCCGTCCTTGCCCGCCACCCGCCGATAGGCCCGGCCGGGGGGAGTGTCCATTAACTGACTTCGGCTCGTTGGGGTGAATCGTTGCGAAGCCCCTGATGAGCGTGGGTGGGTGGTTGTATCCGTGGTGTGTGAGACATGCGGATGGGGGCGGGCTGACTCCTACGGGACGTCGGCGTCGGGAGCCGGTGAGGATGCAGGCGGCTGAACTGTTCGAGCAGAAGGTCAAGCCGTCGGAAGTGGCACAGCGGCTACAGGTGAGCGTGAAGTCGGCCTACCAGTGGCGCCAGTTGTGGCGGGAGGGCGGGGTTCAAGCTCCGGCCTCCCGCGCCTGGTCGCAGTGGGAGCGCTCTGGCGGCAGGGGGAGTGCGCTTCCTGAAGTCAACCGCATTGCATAAACACGTCAACACATCCGACCGTGCCGGCGAATGCAGACCGCCACGCCGGGCTTCATTGACAGACCCTTGTAGCAGCGGTCTTATGTGGTTGCTTTCGTCGGTCCTCGGGATCGGTGACGGCGGCCCCACCGCTGTCGGCGGTGTCACCCCCACGAAGGGCCCGGGGGTCCACGCGGACCCAGCATCGAGGTCCATCTGGGCGGTAGGCGCCCACGGTTCACGGCCGAGCTCAAGAGGGACGCGGTCGCGCTGCGGTCAGCACGACCGAGAGCCCCGCCGCTCCGGCTGTCGCGCCGACGGGCCGGTCCCGCTGCGGGCCGAAACGAGGCGTCGGTCATGCTGGGGTTCCCTTCCGGGGTGGACGCGTGATGATCGGCCGAGGGGTACGGACCCCATGGCGCGTGCCTGTTCGGACCGTGCCGAGGATGCTGTCGGGTCGGTGGTCGGGCGGGCGTACAACACGGCTGTTCGTCGGGTTCACGCCACCCGAGCGTCCGTCGGGCTCACACCGCCGTCGCGTCCGTCGTGAGGGCGCGGTCGACCTGGGCGGGGGACAGGGCGTGCTCGATCGCCAGGATGCCGGCGCCGATCGCGCCCGCGTTCTCGCCGATCCGGCTCGGTTCGATCCGCAGGACATGGGTCGCCAGCGGGTTGGACCGGCGGTAGACCGCCTCGCGGACGCCGGCGAGCAGTTGGTCGTGTATGGCGGCGAGGGCGCCACCCACGACGACCGTCTCCGGGTTGAAGAAGTTCACCAGTCCGGACAGCACCTCGCCGACCGCGCGACCGGCCTCGCGGACTGTGCGGACGGCTTCGTGGTTTCCTTCCCTGACCAGTCGGACGATGTCGAGGCTTCCCTCGGCCTCCAGCCCTCGCTCCCGCAGTCGGGCGGCCAGTGCGGCGCCTCCCGCGATGGCCTCCAGGCAGCCGGAGTTGCCGCAGCGGCACGGCTCGTCCCGCTCACCGACGCGGATGTGCCCGATGTCCCCGGCCGAACCCTGGGCACCTCGGTGGATCCGGCCATCGGCGACGATGCCGCAGCCGATGCCCGTGCCGACCTTGAGGTACAGCAGGTGCAGCGTGTCGGAGAAGGCCCGGCGCTGCTCGGCCAGGGCCATGACGTTCACGTCGTTGTCCACCAGCGCCCGGACGCCGAAGCGCTCGCCGAAGAACTCGGGAATGGGGAAGTGGTGCCAGCCCGGCATGATCGGCGGGTCCACCGGGCGTCCGGTGGAGAACTCCACCGGGCCGGGCACGCCGACGCCGATGGCACGCAGCGTCCGCGGGCCCTTCCCGTCGGCCGCTTCGAGCAGCGTGCGCAGGGTCCGCTCGACGTGTCCGAGGACTGCCTCGGGCCCGTCCGCGATGGTCAGCGGATCCTCGCGGGCCGCGAGGAGGGTGCCGCTGATGTCCAGCAGCCCCACCCGGCAGTGCGAGGCCCCGATGTCGACACCGGCGATGGCGTGTCCGTGGGTCCGCAGGGAGAGCCGACGCGGCGGGCGGCCACCGGTCGAGGGCGCCCCGGTGTCCTCGTCGACGAAGCCGTGGGTGATCAGGGCGTCGACACGGTGGGAGACGGTGGAGCGGGCGAGGCCGGTGCGCCGGGCGATCTCGGCGCGCGTGACGGCGACGCCGGAACTGATCAGCGCCAACACCTCGCCGGGTGTCTGGCCCGGGAGCGAACTAGGCGCGGAGCTGGGGACCGACGACAGAGGGGGCGAAGAGGTATGTGCGTTCACAATAGCAACCTTAAGGATCGCTTCGTCTACGGACCAGGCTTTGTTCGAAAGTCGGGCAAAGCGGGGGTTCACGATGCTGTAAGCATTCGCGCTTCAAGTGTTGACAGGGCAAAGTCGGCTCGCAATCCTGCCGAACATGCTGAAGATGAGCAGTGTCTCGAAGAGCTTTCTCGGGGCGCGGGTGTTACACGGGGTGTCGCTCGACCTGGAACCGGGCGAGGTCCACGCCCTGGTCGGGGAGAACGGCGCCGGCAAGTCCACGTTGATGAAGGTGCTCGCCGGGGAGTACGCCCCGGACGAGGGCACCATCACCCTCGACGGCACCACCCGGGTCTTCTCCCATCCCGTGCAGGCGCAGGCCGCCGGAATCGCCCTCATCCACCAGGAGTTCGCCCTCCTGCCGTACCGCACCGTCGCGGAGAACGTCTTCCTCGGCCGTGAGCCGGTGCGGCGAGGGCTGGTCGACCGGCGGGCGATGGAGCGCCGCACCGCCGAGCTGCTCGCCGAGTTGGACGAGACCGGGATCGACCCCCGCATCCAGGTCAGGGAACTGTCGGTGGCCCGGCAGCAGACCGTGGAGATAGTCAAGGCGCTGGCCGCCTCCGACGTCCGCGTTCTTGTCATGGACGAGCCGACCGCACCCCTTGCCGACCACGAGGTGGAGCTGCTCTACGCGCTGATCCGCCGGCTCGCCGCCCGCGGCATCGGAATCCTCTACATCAGCCACCGCCTGCGTGAGGTCTTTGACCTCTCCCGGCGCATCACCGTGCTGAAGGACGGCCGCAAGGTCGCCTCCCTCACCACCGCCGAGACCACCCCCGACGAGGTGGTGCGAGCCATGGTCGGCCGTGAACTGCGCTCCTACTACCCGCCCCGCGCCCGCCCCGAGGAGATCGGTGAGCCGCTCCTGACCGTCACCGGCGCCGGCAACGAGCGCCTCACCGGCATCGGGCTGACCCTGCGCGCCGGCGAGGTCACTGGAGTCGCCGGCTTGCAGGGCTCGGGCCGCACCTCGCTGGTGCGGGCCCTGTTCGGCGCCGCACCCTTCACCCGCGGCCGGATGACCGTCGCCGGCCGGCCGCTGCTGCCCGGCAGTCCGCGGCAGGCGATCCGCGGCGGCGTCGCGCTGGTCACCGAGGACCGCAAGGCCGAGGGCCTGGCCCTGCGCCAGTCCGTGCGCGACAACGCCCTGCTCGTCACCCGGGCGGTGGCCGGTGTCGGGACACGGGAGGTCGGCGGACTGCTGGAACGGGTCACGCTGCGCTCCCGCGGTCAGGACCAGGAGGTGCGCTACCTCTCCGGGGGCAACCAGCAGAAGGTGGTCATCGCCAAGTGGCTCGCCGCCCGCCCCCGGGTGCTCCTGTTCGACGAACCGACCCGCGGTGTGGACGTCGGCGCGAAATCCGCGATCCACACGCTCGTGCGGGAACTCGCCCGGGAAGGGCTTGCCGTGCTCATCGTCTCCTCCGAACTGCCCGAGCTGATCGGGATGAGCGACCGGATCCTGGTGATGGCCGACGGAGCGCTGGTGGGCGAACTGCCCGCGGGCGCCGCCGAGGAAGACGTCATGCGGCTGGCGACCGGCGACACCGCCGGACCCTACGAGGGGAGCGCCGCATGACGGCCGTCCCCGGCGGATCCGCAGCGCCGGTCGCGACCCGCAGACCGACCGCCCTGGGCCGCATCCGCCTCGGCGACCCGGTGGTCGCCGTGTGGCTGGCCGCCCTCGCGGTCACCCTCGTCGGCTGGATCGCCGTGACCGCCGACGGCGGCGACTTCATGACGCAGTCCACCGCCACGGGCATCCTCCAGAACTCGGTCGCCCTGGGCCTGGTCGCAGTCGGCCAGTCAGTGGTGATCGTCACCGGCTCCCTCGACCTCTCCGTCGCGTACCTCGTCAGCCTCGGCACGCTCGTCGCCGCGGAGATGATGGAGAGCGGCGGCGTCCTCACCGCGATCCTGGCGGTCCTCGCGCTGTCCGCCGCCGTCGGCGTCGCGAACGGGCTGATCGTCACCGGCCTGAAGGTCAACGCGTTCATCGCGACGCTCGGCATGGCGTTCATCCTGCGCGGCTACATCGAGGACACCTATACCGGACCCGCGGGCCACGTGCCCGCCTCCTTCCGGCGCCTGGGCTACGACCGCATCGGGTTCGTGCCCGTCTCCGTCCTGCTGCTGATCGCGGTCGCCGTCGTCGCCTGGCTGATCACCAGACGCACCCGCGTCGGCCACCACATGTACGCCACCGGCGGCGACGAGCACGCCGCCCGGCTGTCCGGCGTGCGCACCGGACGCGCCGTCGTTCTCGCGCACGTGCTGTGCTCGCTGTGCGTCGGAGCGGCCGCCCTGTTCCTCGCCGCCCGGCTCGGCGCGGGCGCCCCCTGGGCGGGCACGGACGCCCGCTACGACCTGGAGTCCATCGCCGCCGTCGTGCTCGGCGGCACGGCCCTCGCCGGCGGACGCGGCGGAGTGACCGGAACCCTCGGCGGCGTCCTGGTCCTCTCCGTGCTGGACAGCATCTTCAACCAGCTCTCCGTCGACCCGTTCTTCAAGAACGTCGTCCGCGGCGTCGTCATCATCGCCGCCGTCGCCCTCTACGCCCGGCCCCGCTCGGGCCGGGCCGCCGGACGGCCGCGCCGCACCGGCCGGGGACGGGCGAAACAGGGCGGGGCGCCGGGCGTCCCGGGGCAGGAGCAGTCCGCATGACCACCACCGGGACCGTCACCCCGAACACCGCCGTGCGAGCGGTCCGGCGCCTGGGCACCGGTGCCCCCGTCTACGCCCTCCTCGTCGGCCTGCTCGCCGCCCTGGCGATCACCGACCCCGGCTTCTACGAGCCCGACAGCTTCCTCGCCTTCGTCAAACGAGCCGCCCCGCTGGTGATCCTCGCCGCGGGCCAGTACCTCGTCATCGTCTCCGGCGGCTTCGACCTCTCCGTCGGCGCCGTGGTGACCGCCGCAGTGGTGGCCGGGGCCGAGTTCTACGGCTCCTACCCGGACACCCCCTGGCTGCTCGTGACCGCAGGACTGCTGGCCGCCGGAGCGGTGGTGGGGCTGACCAACGGACTCATCACCACCAGGCTCCGGGTGCCGTCGTTCATCACCACCCTCGGCATGATGCTCATCCTCGAGGGTGCCGTCTTCTACTGGACCGGCGGCTCCCCGCAAGGCGTACTTCCGCAGAGCTTCAGGGAGTTCGGCCGCGGCACCGCGGGCGGCTGGCTGCCGTGGGCCGTTCCCGCCTGTGTCGTGGTCGGCGCCGCCGCGGTGTGGCTGATGCGTTCCGACTTCGGCCGCACGCTTCTCGCCACCGGGGACAGCGAACGCGCCGCGAACCTGGCCGGCGTACGCGTCCCCCGCGCACGCACCCTCGCGTTCGTGCTCTCCGGCGCGGCCGCCGCGCTGGCGGCCGTGCTCGTCGCGGGCTTCTCCGGCGTCTCCGCCCAGGCCGGCCGCGGCCTGGAGTTCGAGGCCGTCACCGCCGTCGTGCTCGGCGGGGTCCTCCTCGGCGGGGGCCGCGGATCCGTCGTGGCCGCCATGGCCGGGGCGTTCTCCCTCCAGGCGCTCTTCACACTGCTCAACCTGCAGGGCGTGTCCGGCGCGCTGGAGTCCACCGTCCAGGGCGTCATCGTCATCGCGGCCGTCGGGCTCGGAGCCACCGGGCGTCCGGGACTGAACCGCCTGCGCCGTCACCGTTCACAACCCTCCGGAGGCACCTCCTCATGAGCCGCGCACTTCATACCGGACGACCCGGTGGCCGGGCCCGCCTGGCCGCGTCCCTCGCCGCGCTGCTGGCCGCGGCGCTGCTGTCCGCCTGCTCCTCCGACGTGCCCCAGGACGACGCGGCGGGCGGCGCCACCGCCTCGAAGCAGTCCCGGAACAGCGGCGAGGAGTCGAAGTTCTTCGACCGGGCCGACTACGAACGCCAGCTCGCGCTCGCCGGGACGACACCGCAGGGCCCCGCGGGCAAGCCGTGGGAGCAGATGCTGAACCCGGAGATGACCGACACGTCGAAGTACGCCAAGAAGGGCGGCGCCAAGGACGTCCACCTCTGCTTCTCCAACGCGGGCGTCTTCAACCCCTGGCGGCAAGTGGGGCTCAAGAGCATGAAGGCGGAGGCGGAACTGCACGAGGAGATCACCGACTTCACCGTCCTGGACGCGCAGGGCAAGGACGACAAGCAGATCTCCGACATCCAGGAGCTGTCCGGCCAGGACTGCGACGCGCTGATCGTCTCGCCCAACACCACCGCCACCCTCACCCCCGCGGTGCAGGAGGCGTGCGGCAAGCTCCCGGTGATCGTCTTCGACCGGGGTGTGCAGACCGACTGCTCGGTCACCTTCATCAGCCCCATCGGCGGCTACGCCTACGGCGCCGCGGCGGCCGGCTTCCTCGTCGACGAGGTGGACAAGGGCGGGAAGATCGTCGCGCTGCGCATCTCGCCCGGCGTGGACGTCCTGGAGACCCGCTGGGCCGCCGCGAAGAAGGCGTTCGACAAGGCCGGACTCGAGGTGGCCGAGGTGGAGTTCACCGACGGCGACCCGTCGAAGACCAAGTCGATCGTCTCCGACGCCCTCTCCCGGCACGGCACGATCGACGGGGTGTGGATGGACTCCGGTGCCACCGCCGTCGCGGCCGTCGAGGCGTTCGAGGACGCCGGCAAGGACGTCCCGCCGATCACCGGCGAGGACCAGCAGGACTTCCTCCAGGCATGGAAGGACAAGGACCTCACCGCCATCGCGCCGACGTACCCCACCTTCCAGTGGCGTACGCCCGTCATCGCCGCGCTGCGCGTCCTGGGCGGTCAGGAGGTGCCGAAGCAGTGGACCCTGCCGCAGCCGGTCGTGACACAGGAGAGCTTCGACTCCTACTACAAGGAGGGCATGCCGCCCCTGCACTACGGCGCCTGCGGCTGCGAGAAGCTTCCCGGCTACCCCGGCGACTGGGGCGGCAAGTGAGGCCGACCGTCAGGCGTGCGATCGGCGCCAATCCCTGGATCTGGCACTCACCGGTCACCGGGGAGGCGCTGGCCGAGGTACTGCCGCGGCTGGCCGGGTGGGGCTTCGACTGCGCCGAACTGCCGCTGGAGCAGCCCGGTGACTGGGCCCCCGCGACCGTCGCCAAGCTGCTGGGTGACCAGGGCCTCACGCCCGCAGCGGTGATCGCGGTGATGGCGCCGGGACGCGACCTGGTACGCGCCCGGCCCGCCACACTCCGCCGCACCCAGGACTACCTACGGACTTGCGTCGACACGGCTGCCCAGGTCGGCGCCCCCGTCGTGGCCGGACCCGTCTACGCCGCGGTCGGCCGCACCTGGCGAATGGACGATGCCGAGCGGGCGGCGGCGTACGAGCAGTGGCGGGAGAACATCGCGCCGGTCGTCACGCACGCCGCCGAGGCCGGTGTCCGGATCGCCGTCGAGCCGTTGAACCGGTACGAGACGAGCCTGTTCAACACGATCGCCCAGACGGTGGCGGCGATGGACGGGCTGCCCGCCCGCACCATCGGCGTCGCCCTCGACACCTACCACCAGAACATCGAGGAGCGGTCACTGCCGGACGCCGTACGCCGGGCCACGGGCCGCATCTTCCACGTCCAGGTGTGTGCCAACGACCGGGGCGCCCCCGGTGACGACCACCTGGACTGGCCGGGCTTCCTCGACGCCCTGGACGACGAGGGACACCAGGGACCGCTGTGCATCGAGTCGTTCACCGCCCACAACAAGACCATCGCGGTCGCCGCCTCCGTCTGGCGTCCGCTCGCCCCGAGCCAGGACGCCCTCGCCACCCGTGGCCTCGCCTTCCTGCGAGAGGCCGAACGCCGCCCCACCCGCGCCGCCTTCCCGAGCCCGCCGCCGGCCTAGAGCCGGTTCGGCACTCGTGTTCCCCGCACCGTGCCCGAAGTCCGCAGGATCCATCCCCTTATCCGATCCCACGACCGCAGGAGCCGTACATGAGATCAAGAATGGCGAGATGGGCGCTGAGCTTAGCCAGCCCGGTCCTCCTCGTGGCCGGCCTGGCCGCGCCGGCCTCCGCCCATCCGGAGGGCTTCCATGTCCTGTTGTTCACGAAGACCGCGCCCGGCGCCTACCGGCACGACTCCATCCCGGCAGCCGTCACGATGTTCGACCAGGTGGCCGCCGAGCGCGGGTGGGAGCTGACCAAGAGCGAGGACGCGGCGGTCTTCAACGACGCCGACCTGGCCGAGTACGACGTGGTCGCCATGGTCCAGACGTCCGGCATGGTCTGGGAGACCGATGCCCAGCGCCAGGCCGTGCAGAAGTACGTGCGCAACGGCGGCGGCATCGCGGCCGTCCACAACACGCTCGACATGGGCATCGAGAACGACTTCCCGTGGTGGGACCAGCTGGTCAACGGCGGCGCCCACATGCCCGCCCACTCGCCCGGGAGTCTCAAGGGCACCGCCAAGGTCGCCGACCGGGTCCACCCCTCCACGGCGCACCTTCCTGACCGCTGGGAACGCACGGAGGAATGGTACAACTTCGACCCCAACCCGCGCGGTGACGTGCACGTCCTGGTCACCGCCGACGAGACCACGTACGACCCGGGCAGCGAGGCCATGGGTCCCGACCACCCGATCTCCTGGTGCCGCGACGCCGAGGGCGGCAGCGTGTGGGCCACCGCCATGGGCCACGACGCGGCCAGCTACTCGGACCCGCTCTTCCGCAACCACGTCGTGGGCGGCGTCGAGGCCGCGGGCGGCAAGGTCAAGGCGGACTGCGGCCCCACGACCTGGGCCGACTACGAGAAGGTCCCGCTGGACGAGAACACCGTGGGCCCGGCCGCCCTGGACATCGCCGACGACGGCCGGGTGTTCTACGCCGAGTACGGCGGCAGGGTGAAGGTCCACAAGCCCGGCACCGGCGACGTGCTCACCGCCGCCACGCTCGACGTCTACACCGGCGGCGAGGACGGACTGACCGGCCTCGCACTGGACCCGGACTTCGCCGCCAACGGCTGGATCTACCTGATGTACTCGCCGGCCGGCGGCACCGAGGACATCGCACGCGTGTCGCGGTTCACCGTCAACGGCGACACCCTCGACAAGGCCAGCGAGAAAGTCGTCATGAGGGTCCCCTCGTCACGCCAGTCCCCGGAACCCGGGCACACCGGCGGTTACATCACCTTCGGACCGAACGGCAACCTGTACATAGGCACCGGTGACGACACCGAACCGTTCCGCTCCGACGGATACGCGCCGATCGACGAGCGCCCGGGACACGCCGACAACGATGTCCAGCGCACTTCGGCCAACACCAACGACCTGCGCGGCAAGATCCTGCGCATCCACCCCGAGGCCGACGGCACCTACACCGTCCCCTCGGGCAACATGTTCGCGCCGGGCACAGCGAAGACCAAGCCCGAGATCTACGCCATGGGCTTCCGCAACCCCTTCCGGTTCTCCGTCGACCCGGCCGACGGCACGCTCTACGCCGCCGACTACGGGCCGGACGCGGGCTCCGACAACGCCGCCCGGGGACCGGCGGCGATCGTCGAGTGGAACGTGATCAAGCAACCGGGCTTCTACGGCTGGCCGTACTGCGTCGGCGACAACATCCCCTACCGGGACTACAACTTCGCCACCGGCCAGTCCGGCGGCAACTTCAACTGCGCCGCTCCGGTCAACGACTCGCCCAACAACACCGGCCTCACCCACCTTCCGGCGGCCAAGAAGGCGGACGTCTGGTACGGCAACGGCGTCAACGGCGGGAAGTTCCCGGAGATGGGCGACGGCGGTGAGGCTCCCGCCGCCTTCCCCGTCTACCACTACGACCCCGACAACCCGTCGGAGACGAAGTTCCCGGCCTACTTCGACAAGACCCCGTTCTTCGGCGAGTGGTCCCGCAACAAGCTGCACGAATTCCGGCTGGACGACGACGGGAAGCTGCTCAAGATCAACGATTTCCTGTCGAACCTGAGCTTCAAGTCCCCGATGGACATGAAGTTCGGCCCCGACGGAGCGATGTACCTGCTGGAGTGGGGAAGCGGTTTCGGCCGGGACAACCCGGACTCCGGCCTCTACCGCATCGACTACTCCTCCGGTGACCGGCGTCCCCTCGCCAAGGCCACCGCGACCCCGACGTCCGGACCCGCGCCGCTGACGGTGAAGTTCTCCGGTGAGGGCTCGCGCGACCCGGAGGGCGGCACGCTCTCCTACCACTGGGACTTCGGTGACGGCGCGACCTCCGACCAAGCGTCCCCCACGCACACCTACACCGCGAAGGGACAGTTCACCGCCCAGCTCACCGTCACCGACACCGGCGGCCGCACCGGCACCGCCAACCTGACCGTGACCTCCGGCAACACGGCGCCGGCCGTCAAGCTCTCCCTGCCGAACGGCGGCATGTACGACTGGGGCGACCGGATCCCGTACACGGTGAACGTCACCGACCCGGAGGACGGCACCATCGATTGCACCAAGGTCAGGACCGTGCCCTCGCTCGGACACGACGAACACGCGCACGACACCGACGCGATCACCGGGTGCTCGGGCACCATCGTCCCGGAGACGGACACCGCCCACGCCGACCTGGACGTGTCCTACGTCGCCACTTCCACCTACACGGACAAGGGAGTTTCCGGAGCGCCCGCACTGGCCGGCAGCGCCAAGGCGCTGCTCCAGCCCAAGCACAAGCAGGCCGAGTTCTACACCCGGCAGTCCGGGGTGCGGGTCGTCTCCCAGGGCGGCGCCGAGTCCGGTGGCCGGCTCGGTGACGTCAGCAACAACGACTGGGTCTCCTACTCCCCGGTCAACTTCACCGGCATCGACAAGGTCTCGCTGCGACTCTCCTCGCCCTCGGGCGGTGGAACGGTCGAACTGCGCGACGGCTCGCCGACCGGCGCGCTGATCGCCACGGTGCCGGTCCCGAGCACCGGCGGCTGGGACACCTACCAGAGCACACCGGCGGTCGACGTCACCAAGCCCAGCGGGACGACGGAGCTGTACCTGGTCTTCAAGACGTCCTCGGACAACTCGTACGACGTCGACTCGATGACCTTCGTCGGGGCCGGTGTCGGACAGGACGGGCCGTCCGCCGCGAAGCAGATCAAGGGCGTCGGCGGCAAGTGTGTCGACGTGGACGCCTTCGGCTCGGTGAACGGCGCCAAGGTGCAGCTGTGGGGCTGCAACGGCGGTGACAATCAGAAGTGGCAGACCACGGGCGCCACACTGCGGTCGATGGGCAAGTGCCTCGACGTGGACGCCTGGGGTACGGCCGACGGGACCAAGGTCCAGCTGTGGGACTGCCACGGCGGCGCCAACCAGGACTGGTCCGTGCAGTCGGACGGCACCATCCGCAACCGCGGCGTCTGTCTGGACACCACCGGCGGCAGCGCGGCGGACGGAACCCAGCTGATCATCAACCAGTGCGACGGCCGCGCGTCCCAGAAATGGACGGTGACATGACCGGACCGGGCTGATCGACCGGCGCGGAGCGGGGACCGGCCCTTGCTCCGCGCCTGCCGCGCACGCTCGTCAGCACCACTTTGCTGCCGGCCGGCAGCGGGTACGGCTCGGTGCCGAAGTTGACCACGCAGGCGAAGCCGTTCCCGCGCTCGAAGAACAGCACGCTTTCCGGCACGTCGAGCCACCGGAAGGCGTCTTTGGCCAGGCCGGGCCCGGCTCTGCGGATGCACAGCGCACGGCGGTGCAGCGCGGGGGGCGAGTCGACGTCGGCCCACAGCTCGGAAACCGCGTACTTGGCGAACCGCTCCGGTTGCGGCAACCACGGGGCGACCGCCGCGTCCGGCGGTGAGAAGCCGAAGGCGGCTGACTCCCGGGTCCACGGCAGCGGCACCCGGCAGCCGTCCCGGCCCGCGTCCACCCCGTTCGTCCGGATCCAGTTCGGGTCCTGGCGCGCGGCGTCGTCGAGATCGAGCACCTCGGGCAGCCCGAGTTCCTCACCCTGACCTGCAGACCCGGTTGCGGGAGGCCGAGACCCACCTGGAGCACCTCACGATCACCCGCAAGACCGTCACCGGCCTCGCAGACCGACTCCCCACCGTCCCACCGGACCTGCCCGAGCACCCGGACTGCCCCGCCTCCTCGCCGCCTTCAAGCACGCGACCGGACCGCTACGGGCCCAGGACATCCGCGAAGCCCGCGGCCACGAACCGCTGCCGATCGTCAGCCGCGAGGTCCTCACCGCGATGCTCCCGAACGTCAACTACTCCCTCACCCCCCTGGGCGATACCACGGGCGACCACCTCATGGCCTTCATCGACCACATCGAAGCCAACATGCCCGCAGTCCTCGCCTCCCAGGAGAAGCACACCGCCACAACCCCGGCCTGGCCCCCGCCTCACAGCCGGATCGCCCGCACGCCAGAACCTGGTCCTGCGGTGCCCGGCCGCAGGGAGCGACCGCCGCGGCCCCGCCTGGCACCCGGACCGCGGCCGAGTCGGACGCGGTCCGGGTGCCTGCCGACGCCGGCAGTGGTCAAAGAACGCGGGAGACGCGGGTTCCGCGTCCTTCGCCGGCGAGGAGCGGCATCATCTCCTGGAACAGGCTGCTGAGGTGTTCGCTGGCGAGGTGGGCGTCGAGAGACGCCTGGTCGCGCCACTCCTCGATGAGGATGATGTGGTGATCGTCGTCCAGGTCGTGCAGGAGTTCATAGCGCAAGCAGCCGTCTTCGGCGCGCGTGCGCTCCACGACGCTCTGGATCAAGGAGCGGACCTGGTCGGCCTTGCCCTCGATGGCGTTGCTCTCAGCGATGATCATGACGGTGTCGTTCATGGTTCCTTCTGGTTTTTGTGGGGAAAGCGGTGGGGCGGCGCGGGATGGATCAGGTGGCGAGCAGCTGCTGTTGGAACTCCGCGGGGTCGGCGGCCAGGGACGCCTCGACTTGGGCGCTCCACTCATCGACGACGACCTCGATGAGGCCCTTCCCGACGCCGTCGAGTGCGGCGCGCGCGGCGGCGGGGCCGGTGAGGGGGCCGTCGTAGTCGGCTCCGGCCATGATGCCGGTGTCGGCGGCCCCCAGGACGACGCCGGTGACGAGCGTGTTCTGCCGTGCGAGTTCCAGGCGGATGCCGTTGGTCATGCTCCACTCCGCCGCCTTGGCCACTGTGTCGGTGTTGCTGCCGTCGTAGGAGAACCACGACAGGGCCGAGAGCACGTTCACGATCGCGCCTCCGCCGTTGGCGGCCAGGGCGGGGGTGAAGGCGCGGACCATGTTGAGGTTGCCCCACAGGTGCGTGTCGAGTTCGCGCCGGATGGCGTCGAGCTGGCTGCCCAGGAGGTTGGTGCCGGTGGAGATCCCGGCGTTGTTCACCAGCAGGTCGACGTCGGTGGCCGCCGCTGCGGCCACGATCGACGCGGGGTCGGTGATGTCGAGCCGCAGGACTTCCACGCCCGGCAGATCAATGCTGCCGGGGCGCCGGGCGGTCGGTAGACCTTCGCGCCGCGCTCGACGAGCTGCGCGGCGAAGTGACGCCCGATCCCGCGGTTCGCGCCGGTCACCAGCGCTGTCACTCCGGGGACGTTCATGCGGGTGTCCTTTCGATGAGGCCGGAACAGGTGAGGCCGGTTTGTGGATCCCGCATGGATTGCGGTGGTATTGCTAACCTAAAACCTGACGTCAACGTGAGATACAAGCGGAAGGGAAGTGATCTGCGTCATGCGCATCGGGCAGCTCGCCAAGCGCTCCGGGGTCAGCGTGCGCGCCTTGCGCTACTACGAGGAGCAGAACCTTCTCGAGTCGGCACGGACATCCGGCGGCCAGCGCGACTACCCCGAAGACGCCCTGGACCGCGTCCAGCTCATTCAGGATCTGTTTGCCGCCGGCCTCTCCAGCCGGACCGTCGTCGAGCTGTTGCCGTGCGTGAGCACCGGTACGGCGACTCCCGACATGCTCGGGCAGCTCACCACCGAGCGGGACCGCATCGCCGAGCGCATCCAGGACTTGTCCCGAGCGAAGAGCAAGCTCGACCGCGTAATCGAAGACGTCGTCGCAGCGGGCGTCGTCAAGGCGTGACGGCGCTCGGAGCTGTGCCGGTTCGCCCGGCAGGCTCGCGGCGCGCCTCCTGTTGAGCCGGAACCGGAGCACCGGTCCAGCGTGGACACCGTCCGAGCAACTGCGGCTCCGGTCTCCGCAGATGCTGCGGTGCGGGTGTGTCAGCGTGTGGTGAGGGCGAAGTCGGATTCGCGGCGGCGCAGTTCGGCTGCGGCGATGGTGCGCTTGTGTACTTCGTCCGGGCCGTCGGCGATCCGCAGGTGTCGCTGATGTACGTACATCTCGGCGAGTGGGGTGTCGATGGACATGCCGGCCGCTCCGAAGACCTGGATGGCCCGGTCGATGATCCGGGCGGCGATGGTGGGGGCGGCGATGGTGGGGACGGCGATGGTGGGGACGGCGACCTTGGCGGCGGCGATCTCGACGCGTGCGCCCTTGTTGCCCACTGTGTCCGTCAGCCAGGCCGCCTTCATTGTCAGCAGGCGGGCCATTTCCAGGTCGATGCGCGACTCGGCGATCCAGTCCTGGATGTTGCTGCGCAGTGCAAGTAGCGCCTCTCAGGACTGGCCGCCCCGGGCTTCCCGCTCGCTCTCGGGGCCACCGGTGAAGAAGTCGATGAAGCTGACTTCTCAAGGCGATGCGGGACAACCCGTTCAAGGACTCGGACCCGGATGCCATCTTCGGGCCGCGCGCCGAGGTCTTCATGAGCCCGGACGTGAGCGAGGTGACGGTGCCGCTCCGGGCCGTCGCGGCGACCACCCACGTGAGCCACCTCCACCAGCTCGGCAGCAGCGAGACGTACCCGCACACCCAGACGCCGCACAAGAAGCTCGACTTCTGGGAGGACTGGCTGGTCAAGTCCTATGCCGAGGAGTCCGTGGCCGACCACATGGCCTTCTTCGACCACTGGCTCAAGGGCATCGACAACGGCATCATGGACAAGCCGCCGGTGCGGCTGGAGATGCGCACCGGCAACGGCGCCTCCTCCATCCAGGAGGAGGACGAATGGCCGATCGCGCGGACCCGCTACACCACGTGGCACTTCGACGCCGCCCCCTCCGACTGGAGCGGCGACGGCTTCCCGCGCATCTCGCCGACGCCGCCGAGCGAGGAGGCCCGCACGAGCTGCTCCGCCGAGGTCCAGCTCGCCGATCCGACGCTCGGCCCCGAAAGCCTGCGCGGCGACGCGGAGTCGACGGCGACCGACTCCCGAACTACCGGGGTCTCCTTCATCAGCGACCCCATGACCGAGGACCACGCCCTCGCGGGCTACGGAAAGGTCAAGCTGTGGGTCTCCGCGGACCGCGAGGACATGGACGATCTACGTCTCACTCCGCGTCATCGACGAGAAGAACGGAAAAGTCGACTACTCCGGTCCCACGACGATGGGCCTCAAGACCCGCCACTACCCGGTGGCCAAGGGCTGGCTCAAGGCGTCGCACCGCAAGCTCGACCCCGAGCGCAGCACCGAATACGCACCGAAACACACCCACCTCACGGCCGACCACGCTCCGCCGGCCGCCGGTGAGATCGTCCCCGTGGAGATCGAACTCATCCCGCACACCGCCGTCGTACGCGAGGGCCATCGCATCGGCATCGACATCCAGCCCTACGACGGCCAGGGCCACGGCACACACCACGCGTACGACCCGAGCTACCACACCGGTGCGACCAACACCGTCCCCACGGGCCCGAACACCTCGGATACGTACAACTGCCGGTCGTTCCCCGCCGACTCCCTCGTTGATACAAGCCGCACCGTACCGGCAGAATCTGGGCGCGCGGCGCACTGCCCTACGCGCCGATGGCACCACGGGAGGTAGAGGATTGCGACGCCGCTCGTCCGGGCGGAAGGAGCTGAGGAGGGCGCGTCGATCGCTCCCATGAGTGGACGCGGGCGGGTCCGTCCAGTAGACGGTGTAACTGGGTTGTACTTGTGGATCAGATTCGGTTGTTGGTGAGGCGGCCGTCGGAGTCGGTCACTCATTCTCCCCCCACGGGCGCGTGCCCGGGTCGGAGTTCGATGAGGTCTCAGTCCACCTGTGATTGGCGCCACCTCTACACGGCCTGACTCCGCCATGTCGTATCCCGCGAAGGGGGCCGCCATCTCCACAACCAGGCACCAGCCCGAACCGGTCGTGATGTGCGTGGCAACCCCCTCGCTGTCGATCAGTCACACGTCCAGCGGGCCGGACGGAGCCTCTGAGCCGTACAGGTGCCACGAGGCGGCTACGCGCTCAAGACGCCGCCCGACCAGGTAGTCAGGACGCACACCGACCCCGTACAACGGGCACTCGCTCACCCTCTTCGATTCCACCCGCCGACCGTACCGGGAACCCCTCACCGCGTGGCCCGCGCTACATCGGGTCCAGGTCGAGGTAGTCCAGGCCTTCGATGGACTGGCCGTGGAAGAACCGGGCTTCCTCGGGGACCTCGTTGGCCGCCCGTCCTGCCGCACGCACGCGTGGAGTGGGTCACCATGCTGATCGTCACCCGTGAGGGCGACCGGCGCTGCAAGCTCCGTCCGTCCCAGGGCGCGATGGTCGCACTGGTGTACCTACGCGAACACACCACTGTCGCGAAGATCCCGCCAGGGTGCCCCCGCCCTGCTGACCCACCCGGAAACCGTCACCCTGGCCCGCGCACTCGCCGCCCTTCCGAACCGGCCACACCGCGACACCGGCAAGGCCCTCGACCTCATCGCCCAGCGACTCGGACTGCCCCGTCCGGCAAGCAACGCGAACGATCCCCTCCGGGCCTTCCTCACCCACACACGCCACTGACCAGCACCATCCGGAACCTCAAGCTCCCAGAGGGCACAGCCTCCTGTAGACGCACCACCACACCTACGAGAAAGCCAAGATCAATCCCACACAACTACCGGGTCGCAGGCCAAGCCCCCGAACAACCAAACCGAACACGCCCCCAAGCCACGCCCACCACGTCCGGACGCAACCGCTTCACCCGTCCCGAATAAGACGACGAGGCCGGCCCGCGTCGTCGGCGTATCGCGTCTTCGGTCCGCTCTTCTGTGGCCGTGCGGGCTTGCTGATCCTGCTTCGCAGCGGGCGTCGGTGTTGTTGAGGTTCATGAGAGACCCGGGGCGGGCTCTTCAGGAAATCTTGTGCCACAGAGGAACGAGAGCAGCGCCGGCCCGGCCCGGTGGGTGAGATGCGGTGTGGGCGTGTGGACCGCCGACCTCGAGGCGGACCCAGGCGCGTGCCCAGGGCGTCGGCAGCGCGGACGAAGGCCAAGCGCAGCGATTCGACGCGGGAGTCGGCGGCGGGCGGGCGATGCCTTCCGGACAGGAGGCATCACCCGGCGACTGCGTCGGTCCCCCCTGGGTGGGACAGCGCTTCTAGCCAAACTGCGCCGGGCTAGACGCTCCGGCCCTCCCGCCTCGCAAGTTGTTAAGAGTTTAAACGACCATTTTCGGCTTATTTGGCATTAGGGCACGTGTCCACCCATTTCACCGGCCCGCTTTTTCGCCGAGGATGTCTGGGTCGGTAACAGTCCTTTTCCCGCGGACCACCACCCGGCGCGCACCCTCCGCTGTGTCTTCCTCGTTCCGAGACGGTGTCGCCGGTCATCAGGTCTGCGTGCGCGGTGGTGTCGTCCGCACCGTCGCGCTCCGAGAGAGACCGTCGGCTCTTTCCAGGGGGTCGTCGAAGCATGCGAAACCGCGCATTTCCGTGCCGAAGAAGGGCGATTTCGGTGACACCTCTGCAGGGCGATGAAAGCCGGCAGCCAAGCATGTCTCCCACCTCGGCGACGAGTGAGGTCCCAGGGGCTCTGCCGCTGCTCGGCCACGCGTTGCGAGTCTTGAAGGATCCGCTGGGGTTCTTGAGGTCGCTGCCTGCCCATGGCGACCTTGTCCAGGTCAAGGTCGGAGGGTGGCGTGGGTACGTGGTGTGTCATCCCGACACGGCGACTCGAGTCCTGCTGGACGACCGTACCTTCGACAAAGGCGGACCGGTTTACGACGGGGTCCGGGAGTTCCTGGGCAACGGGATGGCGACCTGTCCGCACCGTGACCACCGCCGTCAACGCCGCCTCCTCCAGCCTGCCTTCGGTCAGGACCGATTGCCCGGATACGCGGCGGTGATGAGCACTCACATCGATGAGGTGACCGGCTCATGGCGTGAGGGGCAGATCATCGACACGGCCAAGGAGATGTACGCCATCACCATCGGTGCCACCGTCGGCACCCTGTTCACCACCGGGCTCAGCGAACCGGAGACCGCGGAACTGCAGGATGCGCTGGACTCTGTCCTCACCGGGGCGTTCCGGCGGATGTTCATGCCAAAGCTCCTGCGGAAGCTTCCCACGCCGGGGAACCGGCGCTACGCGCGGGCGAGCACACAGCTCCGATCGACGGTCCACCGGATCATCGGCGACTACCGGCGCGGTGACACCGACCAGGGGGACATTCTGTCGATGCTCCTGGCGGCCCGTAATCAGGACGGCACCGGCGGCCTGACCGACGCCGAGGTCTACGAGCAAGTCGTCAGCCTCCTGATGGCAGGGGTCGACACGACCGCGACGGCCTTGACGTGGTCCTGTCATCTACTGGCCCGCCACCCCATTGTCCAAGAGCGGGTCCACGTCGAAGCCCGCAGCGCACTGCACGGTCGGGAAGCGCGCTGGGACGACCTGCCCCGGCTCGAACTGACCCACCACGTCATCAGCGAAGCGCTGCGCCTGTATCCGCCCGGTTGGGTGTTCACCCGAACCGTCACCCGCGATACCGAGCTCGCCGGGCACTCTCTCCCTTCCGGCGCCACCCTTGTCTTCAGCCCGTACCTTCTGCAGCACCGGGCCGACCGGTTCCCCGATCCCGAACGCTTCGCCCCCGACCGCTGGTTCGGACCCACCGCGTCCAAGCGCCCTCGCGACGGCTACCTGCCCTTCGGCGCCGGCGCTCGCCAATGCATCGGCAACGAGTTCGCCATCACCGAAGCCGTCTTGGCCCTGGCCACAATCGTCGACCGTTGGCACCTGGCAGAAACCACCTCGGCCTTCCCACGCCCGTTACCCCGCATGGCCCTTATCCCCGCGCCGGTTCCTCTCCGCCTTCGCCGCCGCGACCACGAGCCCGCGCTCCCTGCGAACCAGCCGAACCAGCCGAACCAGCCGAACCAGCCGAACCGGACGCAGCCCTGACGGCCTGCCCCACGGGTCCACCGCACGGACCGCGCTGACGCCGTTGCCGGTCCAGGCCCAGCGAACCGCCCTGAGCGCAGCGCCGCTGTACATCCCGTTCCCACTGGCTACGCGGAAGGCAGGACATGTCCCAGCACACGGAATTCACTATTCCGTTCGCTTCGACGGCGCCAGGCGCCGATGTGGACCGGGCACGGCAGGTGAACATCCAGTGGGCGGTGCGCCACGCGCTGCTGGGCAGCCCTGAAGCCGTCACCCGCTACACCGGGTGGAGACTCCCGGAACTGGCCGCACGCTTCCACCCTCACGCCACGGGAGACGACCTGGTCCTGGCCGCAGACCTTCAGTGCTTCTTCTTCCTGTTCGATGACCAGTTCGATGCTCCCGAAGGACTGCGGCCCCAGGCCGTGAAAGCGTCCATGCAACTTCTGGACCTGCTGCACCAGTTGCCCGGCACACGTCCCGCCTACGCCACACCCGCCACCCTGGCCTGGGCCGACGTCTGGGAGCGCTCGTGCGAGGGAATGTCACCCGCGTGGAAAGCACGAGCAACGCACGAATGGGCCCGGTACTTCGTCGGGAACCTCATGGAGGATCTCAAACGGCGCAACCACCCCATTCGGACCCTGGAGGAGTACGTCGTGTTCCGTCGGCAGACCATAGCCACCGGCCCGGTGTACGACATGTCTGAGCGCGTCCAGCACTTCGAGATCCCGGTGGGAGCCTTCCACACCCCCCAGATCCAAGGGATGCGTGACCTGGCCACCGATGTCGTCACCTTGTGCAACGACGTTGCCTCGGTGAGCAAGGAAGAGACCCGCAGCGAAACGCTCAACTCGGTCCTGCTCCTGGAAAGCACGGCGGACACCACACGCGAGGACGCCATCCGGCAGATCGAGAAGCTCGTCAGCGACAAAGTCCGTGCGTTCCTCACCCTCCAGGAGGAACTCGACGACGCGCTCGCCCAGATGCACGTGGGCGAAACGCAGTGCCGTGACACCCACCGCTATGTCCGGGACGCTCTGCACTCCATGATGCGCGGCAATTACGACTGGCAACGCAGTACCGACCGCTACAGCGCCACGTCACAGCGCGACCTGCGACCCGCCGACGTCCCCAACTACTACGACGACCTGGTCTCACCCATGGAGAGATAGTGCGACCTGTCCCAGGGTGGAGAGCAAGGCGCTCTGCCAGTGGCGGGGTGCGGAGCGTCGCGACGAGGCAGACCGGCGGCCCGGTACCTGCCCGCCTTCGCCCCGGCTGCGCGCCCGGCCGGGCTGCGCGTGTCCGAGGGGCGCCGACTGCTGGAACCCGAAACCGCCTGGCCCGGTCCGTACGCGAGTACTGACCTCGGACACTTCCGCCCCCGCCCTTTCCACCGCCCCCGGGCAGTGCCCGACCTCAGAGAGAACACGATGCCCCAGCCCTTCAACCGCCCGCGCCCCCTCGATGTAGCTGTGCACGGCGATCCGTCGATGCGCATCGGGTTGCTGCTCCGCCTGGCCGGCACCGCGCCCTCCGTCGACGCGCTCCGCGCCCATGTCGCCGAACGCATGCACGCGCTGCCCGCACTCGGCACCACCCTGTGTGACAGCGGCCCGCAGCCCCGCTGGGACACCCTCGCCCCCGACCTGAATCTCCATGTCCGAAGCCACCTCGTGCCGCCCGGCTCGTCCGTGGAGTCCGCACTGCAGCACCTTCGCGACGCCTCCTGGCCACGGCACGCACCGCTGTGGGATCTGACCCTCGTCCACGGCTACGCCGGGGACGAGTACGGTCTCTTCTACCGCACCCACCACGCCGTACAGGACGCCGCGGGGATCGTCTTCGCCGTGGAGACTCTGCTCAGCGCCACCCCTGTCCCCCTTGAACGGTCCTCCGCCGTCTCCCGGAGCCTCGACGCCGCCCCGCCGCCTTCCCTGCGGCACAAGGCCGCAGCCGTCAGGAGGCTGGCCCGGGCCACGGCGAAATCCACCCGATGGCCACACCCTCACTACCACCACTCCACCGAACGCACCTTCCGCTGGACCAGCGTCCCCGACACGGCTCTGCGCTCAGCCGCCACACCACACGGCGGAACCTGCAACGACGCCTTCATCGCCGCGCTCGCCCTCGCCGTCCTGGCGTGGGAAGCCGAACACCACCCCCAGCCCCCGCAGAACGAGCTGGCGATCGCCATCCCCGTCAACCTCCGGCACCCGCAGGAAAACAACGCACCCGGTAACTACGTCATCCCCGTACAACTCAGACTGCCAGGGCTGGCCATGCCACTGCCCGACTACGTGCGGGAGACAGTACGAGCCACCGCCTGGGTGAAGAAACCACAGCACTGCACCGCGCTGCGCAGCATCACCGACGCCATTCCGCCATCGGTCTACCGCAAGTCCATCGAACGCCTCATCAGCCCCCGGTATGCCGCGGTGGCCGCCTCCCAGTTCGTGATGCGCAACCCACTCGCCTACAAGAACGATCCCGTCCGTACGATCATGCCGCTGACGGTGCTTCCCCGCGGCGCCCCCCTCTCCGTCGTCCTGGTCCGCTACCAGGGGACCTCCACAGCGTGCTTCGTCACCGACTCCGCGCTGCCGGGCATGGACGCCCTCCACCACCACTGGCAGAAGATCCTGCAATCCGGACTCGCCGATTGACAGCCCCCTGTAGGCGACCACGGCCCGGCTGGGACCAGAGCCTGCGGCCGGCCTGGTCCTCGCGCGTCCACGCGCGCCATCCAGATCGCCGGAGCCGGCACTCACACGCCGTGTCCCACCCAGGCGTCGGCCTCGAAGGTGCCGGTGCTGTTGTTGGAGACCGACCGCCGAACCGAGGACGCCCACGACCTGGTGCACAAGCTGCGCCGGTACTGGGAGCTCGTGCGCCGCCTCGCGAAATCAGCTCGCCGACAGGCTTTTCAGACGCCCTCCAGTCATGTGACGAGCCGGAAGTGGCCCACTCCGACGGGTGCCGGCCTGTGCGAGAGGAACGGAACATGGGAATGGCAGCGCGGGCACGCGCGGTGCGCAAGCGGGCGGTCCTGGCGGGCAGACACGCTCACGACCCGCCACTACGAGCAGATCGTTCTCCAGCTCACCGGTCACGCCCGCGCCGTCGACGTACGACGCCGCGCCGACCAGCTGCCCAAGGACGGTGGACCCAAGGCGCTCGCCGGCATCGTCTTGCTCGATGCAGAAGGCCGGCTGTCCGCAGCGCTGGAGGGCACCGTGCGCTGCGTCCAGAACCGCGCCCGCCTCGTCCGCGCCCCCTGCGAACGCCTGGACCGTCTGGACGCCGCCGCGCTCACTCAGGCCGTCTGAACCGCCCCCGCTGCACCAGGGCGGCGGCCACGGTCTCCAGCACGGCACGCTGCCGCGGGTCGATGGGCACGTCGGCCTGGCGCAGCGAGCGAAGCGCGGGCCTGCAATGGGCCGGGACGGGGGCTCCACTTCGGCTTCGCCCTCGGCCCGGACCGGTTCTGTGCCCAGCCGGCCCCGGGCCGTCTGAACCGGGTGGCGAGCCTCCACTCAGGTGGACTCCCGCACTACCAATTCGTTCGGCATGATCACCGGTTCTCCGGTCTGTCCTGCCAGCAGACCGAGCAGGAGGCGGACGGCGGCCAGGGCTTGGTCCGCCATCGGGCTGCGGACCGTGGTCAGCGCCGGGGCGCTGTAGGCAGCGGCCTCGATGTCGTCGAAGCCGACCACGGCCACGTCGTCCGGTACACGCCGCCCCGTCTCTCTCAATGTCCGCAGAGCACCGATCGCCATGAGGTCGTTGGCCGCGAACACCGCGTCGGGGGACGGCTCGTCGGTCAAAAGCTGACGCATGGGACTGCGACCGTGTCCGGTCGGACCGAACCGGGCTTCCCCACCGGCGCCGGGACGGCGAAGAGCGTGTCGGGGGCCTGCACGGGGACGTCGGTGAACACCACCCGCTCCTCCTGGCCAGACCAGTCGACCCGGATCCCGCGCGGCGAAGGCGTGATCCGGGCGCGGACCAGCTTGCGAATCTGGTCCGGGTTCACCGCTGCCGGCTCGACTCCCACGATCCGGTGGAGGATCCCCTCGTCGTGCTCCATGCGGGTAGCGATGACGATGACGCCGCCGCCCCCGTTGGCGAAGGCGCACACATCCTTGGCGAGCTCTTCGGCCGCGCCCGGGTCCGTCAGCTGGTATGGCGCGGCCTTCGCGTCGAGCCACTGCGTCCCGCGCAGTTCGAGAAGGGAGCCCGGCTCATGAGCATCCGGCGCGGCCGGCGCGCTCTTCGGATCCGTCGGCACCCCGGCAGTGTCCACCGGCACATCCCCTCCGGACGCCGGTCGATCGCGGTCACCGGAGGAAGCCACCGATGCCGAAACGAGGGAATCGGGCGTATGAGCCAAGGGTGACGGCCACCCGTTTGGCCGGTCAGGACCCTTTCGGGCCGTCAGACTCCTGGGAGGGAATGCTCCAGTGGGGCATGGGTGTGGGCGAGACGGGGTGGGCGTGACCGAGCGCGGTAGGGCCGACCGTGCCGCTCCGGGCGATACGGGGCTGGATGTGACGGATCACGGCGTCCCGCGCGCACGCGCGGCGACGGGGGACCGGCCGGGCGGGCGACAGTACGGCGACGAGCAACGGCAGGACGACGGGCCTGCGCGTGCGGTGCCGCGGCACGTGGCCTGCGTGATGGACGGCAACGGCCGGTGGGCACAGCATCGTTCGCTCCCCCGCACAGCGGGCCACCGGGCCGCGGAGACCACCGTCATCGACATCATCGAGGCGGCCCGGGCCGCCGGCGTCGAGTGGCTCAGCCTGTACGCCTTCTCCACCGAGAACTGGAACCGTCCCGGCACCGAGGTCGACTACCTGATGCGTCTGGTCCGCCGGGTCGTGCGCAAGCACGCGCCGCTGCTGCTCGCCCGCGGCATCCGCTGCCGCTTCCTCGGGGCCGCAGACCCGCGCATCCCCCGGGAACTGGCCCAGGACTTCGACGACCTGGCGGAGCTGACCGCCGACAACCGGGGGATGACGCTGACCGTCGCCTTCGACCACGGCGGGCGCCAGGACATCGTCGAGGCCACCAGGTCGCTGATCCGCAGCAAGACGCCCGCCGACGAGGTGACCGAGCGGCTCTTCGCGGACCACCTGCCATTCCCCGACACCCCTGATGTGGACCTGGTCATCCGCACCTCCGGCGAGCAGCGCATCTCCAACTTCATGCTCTGGCAGGTCGCCTACGCCGAGTGGGTCTTCCCCGAGGTGCTCTGGCCGGACTTCCGGGCCCCCGACTTCGTCGCCTGCCTGCACACCTACCGGTGCCGCGACCGCCGCTTCGGCGGCGTGCCGCCCCGGACGAACGGAGACCCATCATGACGAACGGAACCACGGGAATGACTGACGAGACGCCCCTGTTCGGCTCGGAATCGCAGTTCAGCGCCTTCTTCGACGACCCGCGCTGGGCGCTGGCCATGATCCGCGCCACCGTACTGGAGGCCGCTCACCCGCAGATCGGCGCCGCCCTCGTCGACAACTCCACCTTCGTCGCCCACCCCTGGCGCCGCCTGCGCAACACCTTCCTCAGCATGCGGCGCATGTTCGGCGCCGACCCGGTGGTACGCGAACGGGAGGCCGCCCGGCTCAACCGGCTGCACGCACGCATGAGCGGCTCCGACCCCCGCGGCCGTGCCTATGACGCGATGGACCGGACGGCCCGCGCCTGGGTGGTCGCCACCCTCTTCGAGAGCGCCGTCACCATGTGCCGGCTGAGCGGCCAGCCGCTCGACCAGGACACGATGGAGCGGATGTACGCCGAGTACCGCGCGTTCCTCGCCGCGCTCGACGGCGACGCCGCGGAACTCCCCGAGGACCTCCACGACTTCTGGCGGTACTTCGACCGGGTCGTCGAGGACGAGCTGGAGAACACCGAGGCGGCCCGCGTCATTCTCTACCGGCTCTTCGACCACCTGCCCGCCCCGGCGCTGCTCGAGGGCGCGCCGACGCTGTGGGCGGCCGGCCGGGCCGTCGCCGGTCCGCTCCTCGGCGCGATCACCGTCGCCTCGCTCCCCGAGCCGTACCGGCGCCGGGCCGGCCTGCCGGAGATGCCCGGCGCTCCCACTCTCATGCAGGGCGCCTACCTCGCCGCCGGGCTCGCCCGCTTCCTGCCCGAGGGCTGGATCAACGCAGAAAACATCATCGAAGTCCTCTCCCTCTCACCTGGCAGCGACGACCCCCGCGCCCGGACCGTGACCGCCCTACGCGCCCGCATGAAGCGGGCATCGGCCCTGCTCCGCCTCCTCGCACCGCTGGGCGGCGACCCCGATCCGGACCCGGTGCCTTCGGCAGGCACGGGGGAGAGCCGACGCTCGGCGGAGGAGTTCTTCCGCCAGGTGCTGGACCAGACCGGCGACGGCCACCTCGACTGGCCCGACCTCGCCGCCATGGCCCGCGAACTCTCCACCCGCCTCGACCTGGACGAACCCGAGGAGACCCGGCTCTACGACGCCTTCGCCGCCTGGTGGCGCGAGCTCCAGGCCGCCCTCGACACGGACGGCGACGGCCGCGTCAGCGCCGACGAGTACGCCACCGCCGTCCCCTCCCTCGCCGGACCCGCGCTCATCCGCGTCGCCGAGGTCCTCTTCGACGCCACCGACAAGGACGGCAGCGGGACCATCGACGCCGACGAGTACCGGACCCTCTTCCGCACCGCCTTCCACCGCGACCTCACCACCACCGACGGCACCTACGGCCGAAGCGCCTTCGTGGGTGACTTTCTCTCCTTCATGTCGGGCCGACGCACGAGCACTCCGTACGGCCCCCTCCTTGCCGACGCCTGAGAGCTCGTGGCACGATCTTGTTGAGGTCTGCCGGTCCTGTCTGACAGGTGCGACGATTCGGCTGCTCGGCAGGGATGAACACCCGGCCGCGGATCTTCCTCTCTCAAAGGGGGCGAGATCAGCGGCTGAGCAGCGACTCCGCGATCGTGACGGAGGACGACGCGAGAGCGGTCTCGCCGTCGTCGATGTCCCACAGCGAGTTCTGCAGCAGCCGCCCGAGCGTCCAGCCGGTCGCGCGTGCGCGGTCCAGGCCGAGGACCTCGGTGAGCAGGTCGAAGCGGCGCCGCACTACGCGCAATGCATCGCCCTTCGTAACGACGACGTCCTGTGCCGGAGCCCGAGTTCGGGCAGCACCGGTCTCGCCTGTGACTTCGCTTGAGCTCGAGGTAGTGCCGGTGGTGGCGGGCCTCTACGACCACCGGCACCGACGCGTGGGCGGGCCTGTGCTTCGCGCCCTGATGTCACCTCGGCAGCACCGGTCACCAGGTGGTGCCGGCAGGCTCCTCAATGGTGGTGTTGATGCGGTTGAAGAAGTTGGTGAGGCCGATCATCAGGATGATCGCGGAGAGCTGCTCCTCGTTGAAGTGGTCCGTGGCCTCGTTCCACACCTTGTCGGGGACAGCCTTGCCGGAGCGGTCGGCGACCCGGGTGGCGGCCTCGGTCAGGGTCAGGGCCGCGCGCTCCTCATCGGTGAAGAACGGGGTCTCGCGCCAGGCGGCCACGGCGTGGAGGCGTTCATCGCTCTCGCCGTGCTTCTTCGCGCCCGTCACGCCGGCAAACACGCAGGCGCTGCAGCCGTTGATCTGGCTGGCCCGCAGGTGGACCAGGTCCAGGATCTGCGGGGAGACGCCACCTTGATACATGGCCTCTGTTGCGGCTGGTCAGATCCCTGCCCGAGCCGGAGATCGGTGAGGCAGGGATCCTCGGTGTCGACGACTTCGCCTTCCGCAAGGGCCGCCACCACGGCACGGCCCTGGTCGACATGGCCACCCGCCGTCCGCTGCACCTTTACGACGGCCGCGATGGTGAAGATCTGGCCGCATGGCTCCGCGGTCACTCCGAAGTGAGGGGCATGTGCCGGGACCGTTCCAGCGGTTGGGGGGAGGGTGCTCGGCCGGGGGGCGCCGCAGGCCGCTCGAGCACCTGCTGCAGCAGCCCGCTCTCGCCGGTCAACTGCAGGCCCTCGCTCCGGGCCCGGTGCACCAACACCGCGATCAGCTGGTCATCCGCAACCTGCGGAGCCCAAGCCGCCTCAGCGGCCCCAGCCTGCTCCAACTCCACTCTCTGATCCGTCAGTTGGTTTCTCCTCCTCGCTGGGCGGATCAGCCGTTATTTTTTTACAGTCCACCCGTGGCCGACCACAACGCTGAGTTCGGTGTCACCCCACTGGATGGCGGCCGCCTCCGGATTGCAAAAACGGGCCAGAGCCACGAAGTGGCACCGCCAGTGCGCTGGGGCGGAGCCGGAGCCCCGGTTCATGGTGGGCGTCTCAGCTTCGCGCAGCGACACTCCCGCCTTCGTCGGCATGGGACAGCTGCGCGACGAGGTCCCGGAAGCGTTCCTGCCTCAGGAGATCGCCGCTTTCCTGTGCACGTTCGGTGGCGCCGCCCTGGTCGATGGCCAGCCAGTGGAGCATGAACGCGGGAACGTCTCCCGGGGCGCCGCACTCTTCGAAAGCCGCCCGCCGCAACTCGAGAAGGCGGTCCAGGACCGCCTCCAGATAATCCAGTGCCAGTGCGGGGATTCCGTGCCGGGCGTACAAGCGCTGCACCAGCTCGGCGTCCGTGTCGGTGTCCACACCGACGTGGTTCCTGAGAGTGCGCAGGATCTCCGCCGCTTCCTCATCGGGTATCGGCCCCAGCAGTCCCTTCGCCTTGTGCACGGCCAGGAGGAGTTGAATGGCCGGTTCACCGTTGCGGATGTCCTCGCCGGTGGGCTCGTCGACGATGTCGTCCACTACGCAGGTCGCGGTGGCCGCACCGGCGATGTAGTCCGTGAAAGCTCCTCCGTCGGGGATTTGGGCCCCGTAGCAGGCCAGCATGCGGCTCAAACTCACCAGGAAGTAGATCCAGTCCGTTGCGCGGTTGAACACGGCAGAGTGGTAGGCGTCCAGCGTGATGTCGTCCACCGACGCCGTGGAGTGGTCCGTCCCGCCGGCCGGTGCCTGGCTGCGCCGCAGATCCTGCACCGAGAGGTACGCGAAGTAGTGCGCGTCGTGGGTGAGCTGCCGCACCCCGCGGTCGTACATCTGCCGTTTGAAGGGGTGACGGTCGGGCACCACCGACGAGAGCACGTTGAGCGCCTGGGCAGCCATGATGAGGTTGTCGTTCACGAACGAACGAGGATGCCGCAGATGCCACGCCGGGCGGCCGTTGCGCACCCGAGCACCGTCCATCCAGTCATCCGTGATGATCGTGAGCCCGGTCAGCCAGTCCGCCGCCGTGGCCACCGCGTAAACCAGCCGCATGTGCGCCGGGCTCTGATACTCCGGCGGGGTGATCCGACGGTAGAAGTGGATCAGCAGCGCTGCCGCGTAGTGATGCTGCCACGACATCGACCACATGCTGCGCCCCAGATGTTGTGTCCACGCCTGATTGTGCTTCCGGTTGAACGCCGAGTTGTTGTAGCCGAACATCGGAATCGCGGCCAGCTCGTCGTGCACCTCCCGGTAAGGCCCGTCCACCTCCTGCCGCAGCGCAGCCAGATCCATCTCCCCGTACAGGCGGAAACGCTCCGCCCCCATGTTCTCCACCGGCAGTGCCATCCGGCGGACATCCGAACCGTCCGCAAGCACCAGAAAAGCTTCCGCGAACTCGCCAGTCCGACGGTTTTCGGGGTCGTAACAGCTCATGAACCGGCTTCCATCGAGACCGAACAGCGTGTGCAGGTCATGTCGAGACACAGGTTTCTCTCCTGAACGTATCGCCGGGTGGGGCCATGTCGCAGTCTGGGTCTTTGGCTGCGTGCACGTCGACAAGGAGGGGACTCCTTGCGTGCGTGGATGTGCCCAACTGTCGATCCCCTGGGACTGTGGAGTCCTTCCTATGCAGTCGGCCCCACGGTGAGGCCGGCTCGGTATTCGTTCTCGTAGTCGATCGGGCTCTTGAACCCGTACGCACTGTGCGGCCGACGAGTGTTGTAGAAGCCGGTGATCCAGGTAGCGATCCCGATCCGGGTCCCGGTGCGGGTGCGGAAGGTGTGGTGGTGGACGTACTTGACCTTGAAGACGCTGTTGAACGCCTCGCTGACGGCGTTGCCGAAGCACGAGCCGACTCGCCCCATGGACCGCGTCGCGCTCAGTCGGCGGCAGGCGTGGGCGAACTTCCGGGAGCCGTATTCGCTCCCGCGGTCCGCATGGAAGATCACGCCACGGACGTCACCGCCGCGGGCGGCCGCTGCCATGGGCAGCGCCGCCATGAACTTGCGCCGCTTCTCCGCCATGACAACCAGCATCCCCTGTTGTCACGGGCTCCACGCTACGAGGGGAACCTCGGTTGGCGCGGTGTTCGGTTCGCACGAGGTGGAGGCTGAGGGAGAGGGGTCGGGTGTGGGAGGAGCGGTGGTTCCGGGAGTGGTTGGTGGGGTGGGGGTGCCGGCTGGAGGCTGTGTGGTGCCGTGGTTGGTGGCCGGTGGTGCGGGCGGGGGAGTGAGTGCCGGGCTGTGACGGGGAGGGGGCGTATGGGGTGGTGTGCATGCGGATGTCGACGGTCACCGGTGAGGGCGGGACCAGGGGCGGCAGGGTCGGGGGTGGCAGGGCGCAGCCAGTGGTGATGAGAACGGCGCCGAGGAGGAGTTTCGCCCGCCCGGACGGTATGTGCATGGGCAGGGCCTCTTTCGTTTCGGCTGAGGTGCGCTCAGCAGGTGCCCTGCTGTGCGGTCAGGTGGTTTCGNCCAGAACAGGACGCTGCGGGGACGGCTCAGCATGACGGCCTCCCTGCCTTGGCTGCGCGAAGCGTAGGTGGGGGGTGTGGCGATTGCGGGTGGGCGTCTTCCTCTGAGGTAGGGGCCTGTCATTGGGGTGGGCGGTGTTCACCGGGTGCGGGTGCGGTGCCACAGCAGCAGGGCGCCCGCGGCTAACAGGGCCTTGCGCCCGGTGTTTCCGGGGCCGGAGTGCAGGCCGTTCTGGGTGGGGCCCTGGTTGATGTCGAGGCTCAGTTCGCGGTCGGCGACACCGGTGATGATGCTGCGCAACTGCTGGGGCACCTGACTGCCGACGGTCAGCGCTTCCAGCAGCGAGCGAGCGGCCTGGGGCCCGGAGAGATGTTCTGCGACCAGGCGGAAAATGATGCTGCGCAGCTCTTCCTGGAAGACGTCGATGATGGACAGTTCGGGGCTCAGGTGCCGGATGGAGCCTTCGATGTTCGCGAACGACTTGGCGAGTACGGAGACCATAGGGCTGGTCTTGATGCCGCGCCGTGTGGAGTACGTCAGGACCGAGCCGAGAGTAACGCCGAAGTCGAGTTCCTCCAGTGAGGCAGTGACAACCTGCGGGACCAGGGCGGCCATGTCGTCCCGGAAGTCCGCCAGCTGTGCCCACGCGGTGGCGTGCCCCATCTCGACCCAGGCTTTGGCCACTCCTGTGCCGTCGTTCTGCGCCAGGCACAGCAGCACCCGCAGGACGCTCTGGCTCAGGGGCCGGTCGATCCGGCCGACCATGCCCCAGTCGATGAGATGGGCGGGCTGTCCGGGATGCACGAAGACGTTGCCGGGGTGCGGGTCGGCGTGGAAGAACCGGTCGGTGAAATAGCCCCGGTACATGAACGCCAAGAGCTCACGCCCGATCCCGGTGCGTTCCTCGAGGCAGAAGGCCGCCGGGTCGGCATCGCGGATGGAACAGCCCGGAGCCAAGCTCTGGACCAGCACCCGCGATGTCGCGGAAAACACTTTGGGGACGGTGATGTGCTGGAAGTCCGCAACCAGGGTCAATGCCGTTCTCATGTGCGCGGCTTCCAGAGAGAAGTCCAACTCGGGCCGCATCGCATCGAAGATGACCTTGAGCATGGCGTCGATGTCCACGACGGCGTTGAACCGCGGGGCCCGCCGACCGGCGAATCGGGCCAGTCTGCGCAGGAGCGCCATGTCTGCTTCGACCACGTTCCGCACCCCGGGCCGCTGAATCTTCACCGCGGCGAGGGTGCCGTCGCTCAGGACTGCTCGGTAGACCTGGGCCAGGGACGCCGCACCCAACGGGTTGTCGGTGTCGATCTCCTTGAAACACGAGGACCAGTGAATGCCGAGGTC
This sequence comes from Streptomyces enissocaesilis, assembly GCF_039533765.1. Taxonomy (NCBI): domain Bacteria; kingdom Bacillati; phylum Actinomycetota; class Actinomycetes; order Kitasatosporales; family Streptomycetaceae; genus Streptomyces; species Streptomyces enissocaesilis. Next base: position 73,638 of record NZ_BAAAUD010000060.1, read on the forward strand.
GGCCTTCAGGACCGGCTCGAAGTCCGCGAACGGGGCAACTGTCACCTGATCGTGGAGCTTTTGCAGCTCACCGACCATGGAGGGCGAGACGAAGTCGGGGCGGGTGGAGAGGATTTGACCGACCTTGATGTAGAACGGCCCCAGCCCTTCCAAGGTCTGACGCACCGCCTGCGCCCGCTCTGCGGTTCCCTGCTGGGTTTCGTCGTCGATGTCGTCGAGCTGGCGGCGGATGCTCCGTCTGAGCTCCTGCTGGGCCAGATAGGAGAGTTCCTTGGTGATCTGGCGGGCACGGCGGCCATGGCCCATAGGCGGCTCCTGACGGCAGAGGGCTGCAGTACAGCCCATGAGCGGGGCGGAAACCTTCGGCCGCAGGGATGACCTGATCGCTCCTGACCCGTGGTGGTGGTTTCGTTGCGCGGGTTCGGGACGCTCTTCCAGGCAGTGACATGTGCATCACGGTGCCCGGGCCGTTGTCCGTGGCTTCGGCGGGAGCGAGCGGCTCAGGAGCGGGGCGCCTCGGACGGCAGGAGCAAGATCGCCTCAGACGTGCCGGTCGGCAGAAGCCGTTCCCGGTACGGGGAGGGGGCGGGCCGGGGCAGGTGGACGTGGGGTGAGTCCGGCTGGCCCGGTTTGAAAGCCGGTGGCTGCCAGAGTGCCGAGCAGGACAGCCACCGGGTCCTTCACCGCCCGCGCGAGAACCGACCTCAGGACATCAAAGGTGCAGTCGTCGCCGGTGGCCTGGTCATACGCCCGGAAAAGGCATCCGGCCCGTACCTCCTGACCCAGCTCCTCCAGGCCGACACACCGGCATTCGTGGCTGTCGTAAAGGTCACCGTTGCTTTGCTTGTACAACTCCCGCTCCCGTACCGGCTCACCCGGCAGCCGGTGGCTGCCTCCCTCCGGCACAGGTGCCCGACCTCTGTGCCGCGACGGGCCGTTGTCGGTCAAGCGCTGGTCCTTTCCGTGGGCGCCGCTGCACCCGCAGCGGCGTGCCCGGCGGATCCGGCGTCACCGTGCGCGTGCAGGTGTGCGTCGGAGGACACAGGCGCGGCCGGCCGGGGCGCGTCGTCGGCCGGCTTCACACACCTGCTCACGGCGTTGCGCAGATCGTGCTCCAGGTCCCGTGCGCGGTCCAGGACGTCGTCGGCGAGGTCCTTGGCCCCGTCCAGAACGTTGCCCATGAACTTGGTGATGCCGGTGCGCTGACTCATCAGGTCTCTCCCTGTCACTCACGGCTGACTGATCCTCCAGTGGTGGCGTACCGACCAAGGGCTCCCACGTACGGTACGGAAGTGGACCGTGAGGTTGTCCGCGCCCAAGGCGGCCTCGCAGAGTCCGTCGATCGCGTACTTCAACATCACCCGCCCGTTGCCCATAGGGCAACCCCCGGTACGGGGTCCTGCGCATCACACAGGGAGAGTGCACTCTCTTCCGTGTGCCACCAGCGCACTGATTATCGGCCGAACGCTCCGTCGAGAGCGGTGGCGCCGCGGCGGCGAACCCCGGGGTGGCCCGGCGGCACACCGCATGTCCGACGGCGGGAGCCGGGGGAAGCGATCCGAAATCAGCCAACGGTGACACGGCTGCCTGTGCCAGCAGGACATCCGCGGTTCGGTGCTCACCCCTGCTCGGCCGCTTGCCCCACAGACAGCATTTGCTTCAGCCGTCCTGATGTCTTGGTTCGCCCCTCCGCCGGACTGCCTCAAGCAGGGGGCGGATCGGCGGAGGGAGAAGCGGACCATCTGCACGCCGTCGGTACGGTGGACACGGTCACCGGACGACTCGTCACCACGGTCGGCTCGCACCGTTGTGGTTCGCCCCGTCCCTGGCGGCACCAGAGTGCCTCCGGCGCCCGCTGCGGCCGGACTGCTGTCCCCCCGTCAAGCCAGCACGAGGAATACCGTTCCTGCAGGTGACCGTGTTCTCGCCCGCGCCGTCATATGTCCCGACGTCACCAGCCCCTACCCTGCCGGCGCGGCGGCCCTGCCCGTCGTCAGTACCCGCATGCCGGACAGTGCCTCCCTCCGCTCCGCATACGCCCGCCCCTGGCAGTCCGCGCCGCCACCTCCGCCCGGACCTGGGCATGCGGGGCCGGGTGAAGAGGTCGCACCGGGCGCATGGGAGGCACCGGGAACGCGCGCACCCGGTTGCCTTCTACAGGTGATTGCCGCGCGTCCTACCGGCGGATGTCTCAGCAGTATGTGCCGGCATCAGCAGCCCCAGCGGTGCAGCGGTCACCGGCTGGGTGAAACACGGTCGGGGAGGGTGCGCAGGGAGGGGGCGGATCCGTTGTCGTCCTGAGGGAGACGAGATCTGTCGCCTGAGGAGGGATCGTTTCTTCTTCCGAGCCGCATGCGGTTGACCGGGCAGCCCGTCGGAAGGGCTCGGGAGGGTTCGGACACCCTCGTCAGCGGTCCGCGGCACCGCGGAGAAACCGCTGGGTAGTACATGCGCCGGTAGTACCAGGAAGGTGAGCACGCTCTCTTCCTGTGCTCCGCGTGCCCCTGTCACAGAGGTTGCCCCCGGCGGCCCGGGCGAGCGACGCTGAAGCAGGCCGAGGGCAGACCGGGCAGAAGCCTGCCGGGGCGAAACGGTTCCACCGGAAAGCCTGGAACCGAAGGATGCCACCCCCGCAACCGACCGATCCCCCCCCCGGATATGTCACCGGTCCGTGTCCGGCCACGCGCTGCCGGGAACTGTTCGGCTGCCGGCAGCGCACCGTCGTAGGCAAGGCCCCATCACCTGCTGGCTGCGGCCGGCTGACAGTAACCGGCGAGCGCCGATGCGCATCAGGCGCGACAAAGAGCACGACGGAACGCAGGGAAGGGATTCCACGGTGAGAGGTGAAGAGGAAGGCAATACCGGAAACCGTGATGAGAACCGAAGTGAGTGGGGGCTGCCGGCCACCGCCGAAGAAGGGGCACGGCGCGCGTATTCCCGCTTGTGTCAGCACGGGCCCGTACAACGGGTGACCCTCCCCGGCGGGCTGGGGGCCTGGGCGGTGACGCAGCCGGCGGAGATCCGAAGTGCCGCTCGGAATCGACTCCTGGTTCACGACGTGCGCCGGGTCACGGACTCGGCACACGGTTTTCCGACGCGCAGGTATCCGCTGGACGGGGTGTCGGCAGGGCGGCATGTCCTCAGCAGTGACGGTGCGGACCACAAAAGACTGCGCGCTCTTCTCCAGCCCTTCTTCTCCAGCGACGCCACCGAGCGGCGTACACCGACGATACGGCGAACCGTCACCCGCGCGCTGGACCGTCTCGCGGCACAAGGAGGCGGTGATCTCGTCGCCGACCTGGCTGTTCCCGTCGCGGTCAGATCCGTCATCGACCTGCTGGGCCTGCCCGAGGAAGACGCCCGAGAACTGGCGGAGCTGAGCCTGCGGCTCAGCGGACCGGAGCATCCCCGCTCCCCGCCGATGGAGGCGGCCGCCCAGGCGATGCGCAAGCGTATGGCTCGGCTCCTCGTCCATACCCGGCGGCATCCGGGGAACAACCTCACCACGGCTTTGCTCCGAGCCCACGGTGATGACCTGATCCGTGGCGGGGAACTCCTGGACTCCCTGGTCTTCCTGCTCTTCGCCGGCCTCGACTCCACCCTCGCGGCGATTCCCGCCGGAGCGGTCCATCTGCTCAAGCGGGACGAGAGCGCCACCGTGCGCGCCTTGCTGAGAACGACGGACGCCATGGACACGATGGTGGTGGAGGACCTCATCCGGTTGGCCGCCCCCTTCACCTACGGTGTGTGGCGGTTCGCGGCTGAGCCGCTGCAACTGGGGCAGCACCTACTGCGCCGGGGCGACGTGGTGGTGCTCTGCTTTTCCGCCGGCAATGTGGATCCCCTCGCCCACTTCTCACCCTGGGAGGTGCACGGACGCCCTCTGGCACCGGGTGACCATCTGTCGTTCGGCCATGGCCGGCACTACTGCCCTGGAGCTGCTCTGGGCAGGGCGCAGGTCCGTCTGGCGCTGACGGAGCTACTTCGCCGTTTCCCCGGGATCCGTCTCGCGGTCGACCGCCGTGACCTCGTATGCCGTGGCAACGTGGCCCGGCACTTCGTCTCGGTGCCCGTGCTGACCGGTGAGCCGCCGAAGAGGCGTTGAGCCCCTTGCCTCCCGCCGCGCGGCCGTGGCAACCGGACACCCATGGCAACAGGCCGCCCGATCACGTCACAGACGTCCGGACCTCCGACCCTGAGGAGAGGTATGGAGATCGCAGTCACCGGGGCCACCGGTTTCGTCGGATCTCATCTGTCAGCCCGCTTGCTGGCCGGTGGCAACCGGATTATCACCCTGGTCCGTGATCCTCCCGCACGGGCAATGGGACGCCTGGCCAGGGCGCTTCATGCGACCGGTGCCCCGCGCGAGGTGCTCACCTCGCTGCCGCAGACGGTCCTACCGGTTCAGGTTTGCCTGGACCGGCCCCGACTCGGTCTGGAGGGCGCTGCGTTCAAACGGCTCGCCGACCGGCTCGGAACCATCTGGCACTGTGCCGGCCTGGTCGGCCTCGATACCGACCCGAGCCAGTTGCAGCGCGCCAACGTACAGGGCACCCGCCAGGTGCTGGCGCTGGCCGCAGCCGGCGTTCACCGCCCACACGTCGTCCACGTCAGCACCGCCTATGTCGCCGGCGCGCGCCGCCACGGTCTGGTGGGCGAGGACGACCTCGACGCCTCCCACGGCTTTCTGACCGCCTACGAGGAATCGAAGTACCGTGCGGAGAAGGCCGTACACGAGTGGGTGCTGGAGGCGGCGGACCGGCGGGTCACGATTCTGCGCCCGAGTGTGCTGGTCACCGACCGCCCACTGCCACCTCGGGCACCCCGCCATCCGCACGCCGTACTGGGTGCCCGGCTGAACCTGACAGCCCGTCGCGGAGCGGCTTTCGGCCGGCGCTTCGGACTGCATCCCATCGGCGACGGGCATCACACCTTACGGATGCCGGGCCATGTGGACGCCGCCCTCAACATCCTGCCGATCGAATACGCGACGGATGCCATGGTGCGCCTCGTCCGGCCACAAGATGCGGGCGTACGCACCTTCCATGTCGTCCATCCCACGAACACCCCGGTGGCCACACTCATGGACGCCATGCACGAGATGGTCCCGTGGCTTCACCTTCACCTGACCGAGCAGCGTTTTGACCCCAGCCCGGCCGAACTGTACGTAGAGACCCTCAGCGCCGGAGTCAGCCGCTACGGCGGGTTGAGGCGGCGCTACGCGCGCGGCGCGCTGGACGCCGCGGACGACCACCACGGAATTGCTCCGCCCGCACCTCTCAGCGGGGACTATCTGCTGGCGACGTTACGCGGAGGTCTCACTTCCGCCCGGGCGGTTCCTGCCGCGACCTCTCCGTAGGGAATCCCGCCGTGCGGCAGGCGGCCCAGCCCCGTTTCCCGTGTCCGCCCGGCATGCACACGCTGCACGGCTCGTCCGTATACAGCGGCCGGCACTTGGCACCGTGTTCCTGTTCGTTACGAAAGGACCGTATCCCATGCCTGCACCGACCTCCGGCGAGCTCACCGAGGACTACCTCGTGAAGCTGCTGCGCGAACATTTCGAGATCGACACGGAGCACCTGCATCCGGACGCGACGTTCGAAGAACTCGAACTCGATTCTCTGGCTCTCATCGAGCTGCTGGTCGTGATCGAGGACGACACCGGTGTCGACCTCCAGGAGAAGGAAGTTCCGATGGGACCGCAGACCACCTTGAAGCAGGTTGCCCTGCTCCTGCGTCAGGCGGTCGACGCCTCCGCCGGCCCTTCGGCCGACCGATGACAAAACCGACTTCTGTCGTCGTCACCGGCCTGGGGCTGGCGACAGCAGCCGGTATAGGAGTGGCTGCCACGTGGGAAGGCCTCTGCCGAGGCACGTCAACGGCCTTGCCCGACCGGCATCTTCGCGGACTGCCCGTGTCCTTCTCGTGCCGTGTGCCGGACGACGGGTTGTCAGCCGCCGCCGGTAAGGGCCTCGGGTGGCGTACCGACCGTTTCATCCAACTCGCCCTCGTAGCGGCGCTGGAGGCGGTGGACGACGCCGGTCTTCAGCCTGCCGACTGGGACGCCGTCCGCGTAGGCGTCGTCATCGGTGCGGGAGGCGGCAGCCTCGACACCATGCCGAAGGTGTGTGAGGCCATCGCGGAAAGCCGCTACCGCGCCGTCTCACCCACCGCGGTACCGCGCAGCCAGCCCAACATGGCGGCGGGGGAGGTCGCCATCTCGCTCGGAGCCCGAGGTCCCACGCTGTCGGTGAGTACCGCATGCGCTTCCGGCGCCACGGCCATCGGTGTGTCCAGGATGCTGCTGGACACCGGCGCCTGTGACCTCGTCATCGCGGGCGGCAGCGACTCGGCCTGCAATCCCGTCGGAGCCGTCACCTTCTGGCGCATGGGAGCGCTCTCCACCCGCGCGCACGATCCCGCGGGCGCCTCGCGGCCGTTCGACGCCGACCGGGACGGATTCGTCCTCGGCGAGGGAGCCGGCGTTCTGGTACTGGAGCGCGCGGACCACGCGCAAGCCCGGCGCGCCAGGGCCTATGCCCGGCTCACCGGCCACGCAAGCACAGCAGACGCCTACCACCCCACCGCTCCCCATCCCCGTGGGGAAGGCGCGCTGCGGGCGCTGCGGCTGGCGCTGGCCGATGCCGGGCTGCAAGCCCAGGACATCGATCACGTCAACGCGCACGGCACCTCGACCCCTCTCAACGACGAAGTCGAAGCCCGCGTTCTGCGGCAGGCGTTTCCGGCATCTCCGCCGGTGACCGCCACCAAGAGCATCCTGGGGCACACCCTGGGCGGCGCGGGAGCCATCGAAGCCGTCTGCTGCGTCCTCGCACTGGAACGGCAGACGATCCACCCGACGGCCAACCTGGACCGGCTCGGCGACGGGATCGATCTGGACGTCGTCACCGGCGGACCACGCGCCCATTCCATGGCGGCCGTGGCCAGCAACTCCTTCGGGTTCGGCGGCCAGAACACCGTACTGATCTTCCAACAGCCCTGAAGGCGCAGGAGGCCGGCCTCATGGAGACCCCTGACCCCCCACCGCGCGGGAAGCGGACGCCTGTCGACTTTCTCGCGGAACTCGAACCGTGCGCAGCCCGCAGCCTCGACCGGCACCTGGCGGTCTCGCGCGAGTGGTTCCCGCACGAGTTCGTGCCCTGGAGCGAGGCGCAGGACTTCGACGGACCGCTGAACGGGCAACCCTGGCGGCCCGGACAGTCCAGCCTGCCGGCGGCCGTCCGCGACGCGTTGGTGGTCAACTTGCTCACCGAGGACAACCTGCCCAGTTACCACCGGGAGATCGCGGTGCGCTTCGGCCGCGACGGCGCATGGGGAACCTGGGTGCACCGCTGGACCGCGGAGGAAGCCCGTCACGCCGACGCCCTGCGCGGATACCTGTACGCCGGCAGAGGAGTGGATCCCATTGCGCTCGAGCGGGCCCGCATGCGTCACATGAGCTCCGGGTACACCAGTGACCAGCCTTCCGTCGTGCATGCCCTGGCGTACGTCACGGTGCAGGAACTGGCTACGCGCGAGGCTCACCGCAATGTGGGTCAGATCGGGGGCGACCCGCTGCTCGCCCGGCTCACAGCGTGCATCGCCGCCGACGAGAACCTGCACATGATCTTCTACCGGGACCTCTGCGCGGGTGCCCTCGCCCTGGCCCCCGAAGAATTCGTACCGGCCCTGGCGGACGTCCTCTGCGGTTTCCAGATGCCAGGGCACGACATCCCCGGGTTCCGGGCCAAGGCCGCGCGCATCGCCGCGGCCGGGATCTACGACGTGGAGGTGCACCGTGATCACGTCGTGCTGCCTCTGCTGCGCAGACTCAAGATCATGGAGCACACGGGGCTCGGGCCGGCCGGGGAACGCGCCCGTGACCGCATCGCGGAGCACGTGGAGGAACTGCATGACAAAGCCAGACGGTTTCAGCGTTTGCGGCCACCACTGAGGCGGCACGGCATACTGCTCCCGGGCGCCGCGGCAGCCGATGGACCGGGGCGGGGAGGCAACGGCGATGCGGCGAGGTGAGGTGGCTGTCACCGGCCTCGGGCTGGTGACCCCCGCGGGCACGGACATCGGGGCCAACTGGTCAGCCCTGCGCGCAGGCCGGTCCCTGGCGGCTGAGGATCCCTCTCTGGCCGGGCTCCCGGTGGACTTCTCCTGCCGCGTCCCCGACTTCGATCCCGCCGCGGAACTCGGACCCCGGTTGTCCCGGCGCCTGGACCGTTTCACGCATCTCGCCCTCGCGGCGGCGTACAGAGCCGTGGCGGACGCGGGCCTGGAACGCACAGCCGGGCTCGATGAGCGGACCGGGATCGTCCTCGGAGTCGGGAGCAACAGCCTGGAAACCTATGTGAAGGAGTTCTGCCGCCTCGGTGACGGACGGCCGACCGCCGTGTCACCGCTCGCCCTGCCGCGCAGCGTGCCCAACATGGTGGCTGGTGAAGTCGGCATGTCTCTCGGCGCACGCGGTCCGAATTTCACAGTGGCCAGTGCCTGTGCGTCTGGTGCCACCGCCATCGGCATGGCCCGCTACCTGCTTCTGGCCGGCGCCTGTGACGTGGTACTCACCGGCGGCAGCGAATCCGCGCGCTCACGCATGACCGCTACCTGCTTCGCGCAGATGCGCGCGCTGTCCCGCCGTAACGACCACCCGCAGGTGGCGTCACGGCCGTTCGACGTCGATCGCGACGGATTCGTGCTCGGCGAGGGCGCCGCAGTCCTGGTCCTGGAACGCATCGATCACGCCCGGAACCGACACGCCCGGATCCGGGCGCTGCTGCGAGGGTACGGAGCCTCCGCGGACGCCCACCACCCCACTGCCCCCCACCCGCACGGCACCGGAGCCGAACAGGCGATCCGCGCCGCGCTGGCGGATGCCGGCTTTGGACCGCGTGACATCGGGCACGTGAACGCACACGGCTCCTCGACGCGTGCGGGTGACGCCGCCGAGGCGGCCGCCCTCCGACGGGTGTACGACGGAGCGCCGCCGGCGGTGACCGCGACCAAGAGCGTCATCGGACATGCCCTCGGCGCTGCGGGTGCCATCGAAGCCGCGTTCACCGTGCTGGCGCTGGAACGTCAGGAGGTTCCGCCGACCGCCAACCTGCTCCGGCAGGACGCCGGGCTGGAACTGGACATCGTCACCCACCGGCCACGCCGTACACCGATGGACGCCGCGGTGAGCACCTCCTTCGGTTTCGGCGGGCAGAACACGGCTCTGGTGTTCCATGCGTCGTGACCGGGCGGAGTTGATGCGCATGACGACCAGTCGGGCGCCGGGTGTCCTGGGCGCCGGGGACTGCTCCCTGGAAACCGGCGCCGGGTCACAGCGACAGCGGCAGCCTGCTGCGCCTGCGTTCCAGGGTGATCCGGTACAGCGTGGACAGCCGACGCTGCAGCACGTGTTGCGAGACCCGCAGGTAACGAAGGAAGCCGCGCGTGGTCGGTGGTCCCACCAGCTGGTCGGCCTGCTCCCTGTTCTTGTCCAGGCGAGCGGTCCAACAGCGCAGTGTGCGTACGTAGTCGTCCGGGTCGACGCGCAGCGCGGACAAGGAGAAAAGAGGGTCGGCGGCCCGGAGGATCTGCGACAACCGCGGCAGTGCGGACTGCGGGAAGACCTCGCCTGTGAAGAACGCACGCAGGGGCCCGTCCTGATCGGCCACATCATCCAGGGCGATGCTCTGCAACGACAGACGGCCGCGAGCCGGCAGCCACTGGAAAGCGGCCTCGAAGAACCGGTGGTAGGCGGCGATGCGCTCGTCCGCGTCCATGCCGGGCTGTGCGAAGTGCTCGAACGCCCCGATCGAGACCACGGCGTCATACGGCTGGGACGGGCGGTGATCCCTCCAGTGCTCCAGCCTCACCTCGGCGCCCGGCAGTCGCAGCGAACGCACGTGATCGTACTGGTCACGACTGAGGGTGAGGCCCGTGGCGGACACGGCGGCCGCGCCACCTGCCGTCTGGACGCTTCTGGCCAGCAGACTTCCCCAACCACACCCCACGTCGAGCAGACGGCTCCCCTCCACCACTCCGGCCTGTTTCAAGTGGTAGTCCACTTTTGCTCGTTGCGCCTCCTGCAACGCGGCGCTGTCCTCATCCGGCCCCGCTACGTCGTCCCACAGCGCACACGAATAGGTCAGCTCCGGGTCCAGCCACAAGGCGAAGAAGGGAGTACCGACGTCGTAGTGGAAACGGATGTCGTCCGGGCCTGCCCCGTCCAGCGCCGTGGTCTCGCCTGACATGGAGTGCCTCCAGTCATCGGTGCCCGCCGAACGCCCGTTGCGTATGCCTCGATGTCCCCGGCGAGTGAGCACCATGCTGACCAGAGCGGTGAAGTGGAGAAAGAGGCGCCGCCCCATGTCCACTCAAAGGTGTGAGTCCCCGAATTTTTCAGCCAAGTGGTTACCGGTATTCGCCTCCATGACCTCCAGTGTGTCGTCGAGAGGGAGCACTTATGGTTCAGGTCGACCTTCTGTTGGCCTTCGGGCTGGGCGCCGGCTTCGCGGTCCTCGACGAGGCAGGGCGGCGTGGCGCCGATACCGCGCCCCCCGCTGACCGGCAGGACGGGGACGGTCACGGCTCCAGCTCGGCGTTCCCCGCGGCTCTGCTCTACCTGGGCATACTGTTCGTGCCCAGCGGTCTGTGGCTGCTGGCACGGTTCCCGTCCTGGGAGACGATGCACGTACTGCCGCGTCCGCCGGCGTGGTTCGCCGCAGCCTTCGCCGCGGCCTGTCTCGCCGCGGGCGCCACCGGATTTGCTTGCGCCGCCCAGCTCCTGCGGCGCGGTTACGCATGGGCAGGTGCCGCGCAGATGCTGTGGCCGCATGTGGTGCTGTGCGCCGTTGTCATCCACGGCTGGGACGGAACCGGTATGACACGCTTCCTCACGCCTTTCCCCGGGGAACTCGATTCCGGTGTGTCACTGGTCGAGCGGGCGGGGGACTGGGTGGTCTCTCCCCTCGCGGTTCACCTCGGGACCCTGTTGCTCCTCAACATCATCACGTTTGCGGCGTTGTGGAGCCGTCAGTACCGCGTCGCCGCCCGACGAGGCGGAGCTCCGGTCCGGGGCGTCGCCGCCCACCGCCAGGCGGCCATCGCAGTGTGCTGGCTTCTGGGCCCCTGCGTAGTCATCGGCTCCCTTGCGGGCTGTGCCCCCTTGCTGCTCGGCGCCCCGGGATGGATCCTGACCGCCGCCGTCACGATGCTGCCGGCCCGGCCCGGCGGCTTCTTCGCGCAAGCGGCTGTACGAACGCTGCTGCCGGTGGACAGCGGCCCATCGGCTCCGCGGGACACCGTGGGCCGTACCCGCCGGGCGCTCCCGGACTCCGGCGGTCAGACGGGGTCCGCACGAGAGCCCCTACCGGACCCTTGGGATCCGCTCCCCGACGAGCACTGAGGGAAAATGCCAGACAGCGCACAGCCAGAACTCTGCCAGGACTTGCCGGACCTCACCACTCTCGGCCTGCTGGCTTCGGCACCGGGGTCACCGGACGCTACGCTCAGCGCGTTCACGGGGTATCGGCTGGGGGATTCGGCACAGTCGACACCCGAGGACGTTTTCCGCGCAGTGGAGCGAGCGCGGGTGGCGCAGCTCGCATGGGCCACTGCCTCCACGCCCGCACAACGGCTGCGTTTTCTCAGACGCCTGCGTGCCTTGCTGTACACGCAGAACTCCCTGTTCCAGCTCGCGCTCACGCGCGCGTGTGGTCTCGGTCCCTTGGACGCCGTCCACGAGCAGTCTGCGACAGGCCGTCTGCTCGCCTCGTGCTCGGCGGCTTACCGAAACCGCTTCTCCGCGATCCGCATACCCTGGTCCGCGCGCTGTCCGACGCGCGGAAAGCCGCTGGACGGTGACGCCGTGATGGCTTCTTGTGTCGACTCCGCGCGCCCGCTGACCTCACTCGTGGAGGGAGTGGTCCCCGCGCTGGTGACCGGACACTGCGTGATCACTCAGGTGGACGAGCACACCCTGCCGATCACACTGCGGTTTGCCTGGCTGGCCCGTGCCGCCGGCCTGCCGGACCACACCTGGCAGTTCGTCAGCTCCGCAGGCTCCGGTGACTCCTCTCTGCGCGCCACCCTGGCCGAGCACACCGACGCACAGGCCCCCCGGTGCTGCCCGCTTGGCCCCACTCACGTGTCGACGCCTTATCCGACGAGTCGTGGTCTGCTGATCGTTCGCCATGATGCCGATGTCCGCGCAGCAGCGCGAGCCGCCGCCGGTGCCTCGTTCGCCCGTGCGGGCCGACACTGCGCGGCCACTCCGTCGATCGTGGTGCACGCATGTCACGCGGACGCTTTTCTCCACTGCTTCAAGGAAGCCACCCGAAAATATTCCGCCCGTATGAACCAGACGTCGAAACTGAGCGACAGCCAGGCCCAATGGATGGCGCAGTGGGTCCAGGAAACGTTAGAAGCCGGCGCGCACCCGGTGCATGGAGTGCCGCTCCAGCCACGACCCCACCACACCTTCGAGCCGGTCATTCTCAGCGCGCTCGTTGCCCATCAGGCCATCCCGAATCCCGCACCCCACGCTCCCGTGGCGCTGGTCACTCGCTATACGGCATGGTCGGAAGCCCTGCACCTTGCGCGTCAGGCCGGTCCGCACGCCGGTGTCTTCACCCGCACGAGGATTCAGCAGCTTCTTCCCCAGTTCGCCACCCTTTCCCTCACCAGGGTTCACCTCAACGCGGCCCCGCAACCCGGCCTGCTGCCCCGGGACGCGTTCGGGGCGCTGACATGAACGCGCACCGCCGAGTGAACTGATGTCGCTACTGACTTCGGCTTGTCAGGGTGATTCCTCGCGAAGTCGCTGATGGGTGGGGGACGGCGGCTGTATCCGTGGGGGTGTGAGGTATGCGGATGGGGGCGGGTTGACCGCCGTGGGGCGTCAGCGCCGTGAATCGGTTCGGATGCAAGCAGCCGAGCTGTTCGAACGGAAGGTCAAGCCGCTGGAGGTGGCGCGGCAGTTGCGGGTGAGCCGGAAGTCGGTCTACCAGTTGCACCGGCTTTGGCGGGATGGCGGTGAGAGGGCTCTTGCCTCCGCCGGCCAGCGCGGCCACCGCCTGCGGCGCGGCAGCCGGGGCGGCAGGCCACCCGCCCTCGACCGCGAGGCGTACAAGCAGCGCAACACCGTCGAACGCTGCATCAACCGCTTGAAACAATGGCGAGGCATCGCCACCCGCTACGAGAAGACAGCGACTGTCTACTTGGCTGGACTGCACGTCGCGGGCATATTCCTCTGGTCCGCCCGGTGATCCAAACGAAACGGCCTAGACCAGCGGGTGCGTGTTCTCGGGTCTCGGCCGGGTCGTCCCTGTCTGCGGGCACTGATCCCCACGAACACCATGTAGAACCCGGCGGGCCGGATTCGCCAACGGTGTCGCTGCAATGCCGAGGTCGGGGCGTTGTCACCGGGTAGCTATTCGAGCCAGACGATGTTCAGGACGTTCAGGCGGCGCAGGGTCCTGTTCACCCAGTAGGTGAGGGACAGCTGGCCGACGGAGGCGTAGCGCACGTCCTCGCCCTCGGGATCGTCGGCGTTCCACTGGCCAAAGCCCCACGGGTCGCCAGCGGCGGCGTCCAGGACATCCCACGCGGTGTCTTCGGCGTGCTCGGGCAGGGTGTCGAGGACCTTCGCGGCCGACGCGGAGAAGCGGACCGCGTACGGCTGTCCGGTCACCGGTGCCTTCCCCGCAGCTCCGCCATGTCGACGAACTCGTTGTCGTCGTAGCCGGAGGCGACGAACGCGTCGACCGCCGGGGCGTGGGCGAGGCGGCCCTGCCAGTCCTGGACGACCTCATACAGCGGTGTGAGGGAGAACGTCCGGCGGGACTCCTCCAACGCTGCCGCCCACTCCCGCTCGAAGGCCGGCACCCAACGCTCCGCGCGCCGGTCGGCGCGCAACTGGGCGAGGAGTTCGGCCGGAGCTCCCGGGGCGGGGGCGTACGGCGGGACGGGTGCGTGGTCGGGCTGCGCGCTCATCGGCTGGTCCTCCCGGCGGCGGGTCGTCACCCCACGGTACGCGCGCCGGTAGGCCGTGGATGTGGTCATCGGGTAGATCCCTCCTACACAATCAGGGCCAGGGCGAGGGCCACAGCGCGCTGACGTGTCTGGTCATCCTGCTGGTCCCAGGTCCCGGCGATGTGCTCCAGGAGGTCGGCCGTCGCGTCGAACACCACGCTGCCCGGGTTGTTGTCGTTGCGGGAGCGGAGCTGGCCGACAGCCCGGAGGATGTCTGCGACCAGTGGGTGAGTCCTTCAAGTCCATCGACGAAGTCTGCGGCGCGGTCGCTGTCGAACGGGCCGGTTCCCCATGTTCCCACGCATGGCTCCTGGTATGGCGGTCTCGGATGAAGGGCAGGATTCCAGGAGCCACTGACATCGGTCAGGGCGCGAGGAGGACTCGCTTGCGGAGCGGTGCGAAGCCGGCGCGTCCGAACATCTGGCGCTTGAGCATCTTGATCCTGTTGACATGCCCTTCGACGATGCCGGAGTTCCAGGGCAGGGTGAGGCCGGCGATGACCGCGTCGCGGTCTCGGTCGATGCCGGCGGCGAGAGTGCGGAGGCTGGGCAGGCCGTCCTGGCGGACGGCGTCGAGCCATTGTGGGAGCCGTTCGCCCTGGCGCCCGGTGAGCTCGTCGCGGCGCTCTGGTCCCGGCGCCAGCTACGCGACGATGGGAGGTACGAGGTCATCCTGCAGGTCTGGAAGAACGGGCCCGGGGACTGCCCGCTCCGGTGATCCGCCGTGTCCGGGCCTGGGTGAGCCGAAGCCCGAGTACGACCTGGCCGTCATCACGCTGACCGAGTGTCGGCACCCGAAGGTCGTCGGGAGTGCGTGAGGGTGGCTTCGAGCGCGTCGAGTTCGGCGAGCCAGCGGGTGGGGAGTTCGTCGAGGTCGGGGAGGCTGGGGTCGGCGACGAGGGCCAGGTGCGCGGTTCCGGCGTATTCG
>NZ_BAAAUD010000061.1:0-165553 GCF_039533765.1 Streptomyces enissocaesilis
GCCCCCCGCCCAGTACAAGCCCCACCAACCCCAACCCCACCACAACCAGCCCCACCACAACGGGCCCCGCCTCCACCCCGAACCCGACACCGTCCACACCACCCCGCACGCCGACACCGTCGGCTGACGGCCGCGCCCCGGGCACACCGGAGACCCGTGCCCCTCATCCGAACCAGCCCGCACCCGGGACCACACCGGGCCGCGCGCCGAGTCCCAGCACGCCCAGCTCCGCGCCCACCCCCACCCCCGGGGCGGCCACCACGCCCAGCACCGGCGCACCGGGCTCGGCAGACACCCGTACGCCCCACCCGAACCGCCCCGAATCAACCACCTCGAGCCAGGACCCGAGGCAGCCGGCCCCGGCCAGGACCACACAGTCGCCCGCCGCCACTCCAACGGTGACGCCGAGCCCGAACGCCTCGGACTCCCCTGCTCCCGGCCGCACACCCGACAGGGCCCCGACCCCGAGCAACAGCGCCCCCAGCACTCCCAGCACCCCGAACACTCCCAGCACCCCGAACCAGCCCGGAGCCACCCCCAGCCCCACCCCCGGCAACAAGCCGCAACAGCCGGGATCGCAGCCCCACACGCCTCAGAACACACAACCGAGCCCGGCGAACACGCCAAACACACCGAACCAACAGCAGCAACAGGCCACAGCGGTCCCTATCCACACCGTGGCCCCCGCCCCCAACGGTCACACCGCCCAGCCCACCCACACCACCCCGCCCACTCAGCAACAGGGCCAGGACAACACCACCAACACCACCACCCCCAAACCCGCAACCGCCACCCGCGACACCACACCCCCGGGCGGCGTCACCGACCCCACCCGCGCGGAACAGGACGCCCTCGACAACTCCGTCCCCCGGGACGAAAACGGCGACCCCACCCGCCCACCGGACCCCGCCGACGGCCCCTGGGTCCAGAACATCAACGGCACCGGACCCGACACCCCCGGCCGCAACAACAACTGCGTCGACGTAGCCCTGTCCACCGTCGACACCTACACGGGCAACCCCACCGCGGCCGCCGCCCGCACCCCCGACCCCGACCCCGACGGCAACCCCTCCGACCGCGGCGAGAACGGCGGCCGCGACCGCATAGAGAACACGCTGGGCGCCCGCTTCAGCGACCTCGGCAACGGCCGCGACGCCTTCGACCACCTGGAGAACACCCTCCGCACCAGCGGCCACGGCTCCCAGGCCGTGATCATCACCCAGGACCCCAACGGCCGCGCCCACGCCTGGAACGCCGTCAACCACAACGGCCGCATCACCTACATCGACGCCCAGACCGGACGGACCAGCCCCGACCCCCTCCACAGCGGAAACAACGGCGTCTTCGCGATCCCACTGGATGCCAACCGGCACCCAGTGGGCCCGCACATGGGCAATCAGTCGCGCCCGGCATCAGAGGAGAGCGCCGCCCGCCATACGTCTGAAGCCTCTGACAGCGCGGACCGTCGTCCGCCCGAGGCACCTGCAGGAGCCGGTACCGAAGGAGACAAGCCTCCCGAGCGACCTCGCGGCAGCGCCGAGTACGACACCGTCCAAAACCCGGACGACACGCACTACGACATGCTCCCCGAGCCCTCCCAGGCCCAGCTCCGGGAGACCAATGAGGTCCTGCAGACCGACCTCAAACCAGTCAACGACAGGCTGAAGGAGTGGAGCGAGAACGGCAAGCTTCGTTCGCTTCTGCATGATGGTCTCGCCGATGAACAGGGCGGCATCCGCAAGCAGACGTTGATCGATGCCCTGCCCGGGTTCGGTGACCTGACCGAAGGACAACAAGGAGCCGTCGTCGCGGCGCTGGCCCGTATGGACCTGCGTTTTCATGCGACGAGTTCCGTGGGGGTCGCGCTCGATCCCCATGCTGACAACCCGAATTCGCCTTCCAACTTCACTCCGGCCACGGACGACCCGGAGAAGATCGAGCGTTCGAACAAGGCCCGCGAGACCATCGAAAAGCTCATGGACAAGGCAGGCATCAAGTCAGGCGGTGTGCACTACCACAACCGGCGGGACATGCCGAATCGAGCCGGTCTCGAAGCGGCAATCGCCGACCGCATCGACGACGGCCAGGGCATGACGGACAGCGAGATCACCGAGGCGGTCCAGCACGAGCTGGATTCACTCGAAGAGCATAAGGGCGACTGGTCACGAAAGAACTACGCAGTGGTCGAGGTCCGTGATCCGGAGAACAACGACGAAATCCGGTATGTCGTGGACAGCTCTCTCCCCATGAGCTCGCCCTGGGGCGCCGGCGTCCACTCCGAGCCGCATGCCATGGACTGGATTCAATCGGTTAACGAGAGGCGCGAAGCCGCTGGTCAGCAGCCGTTCGAGCCCATCAGTCTGTACACCGAGCGTGAGCCGTGTGGCCACGCCTCCGGGAACGACTGCTCCGACTACCTGGCGAACGAAGTCGAAGACGGTGTCCCCGACGATGAACTCGGCGAGGGAGAGAGGAAGAACAAGCTCCGCATTCATTACGGTGTCGGTTTCCGCAGAGGTGTGATAGCCGAGGACGCGGACCTCTCCCGGGACGACGGCACCACCGCGACACCCGCCGAGGCCAAGGACGAGGCGCGGGCTAAGTTCAAGGGCGACTTCAACAACTATGTGAACCGGCTGAAGACCATTTGGGAAGGCAATGCCGTCTCCGGCCAGTAACTCCGCCGCACGCATCACCGCTCATGGAAGGAATCGATCCAGTGCCCGAGATCAACGATGAGGACTGGATGCGCATCGAGGCCTGGCGGGAGCTGCCCGCTCGGGAGCGACGGGTGTTCTCGGTCGTCGGCCCGGCGCTGAGCGGCAAGACCGCTTATCTGCGAGCAGTGCACGACCGCTGGCCGAACGCCATCCTGATCGACTGCTGGGGCATGAGCGCCGACGCTGTGGCGACCCGCATGCGCGACGAGTGCCGGGCCGCCCCTCCGGGGCGCCCCTGCGGCTTCCTCCTCGCCAACGTGCAGTACGCGGGCGAGGTGCTGACGTCGACCGAACCGGCACGGGTGGCGGAGGTACTGGCCCCAGGATTCCGACGGTTCGAAGGCCGTGAGGTATGGGTCATGGCGGAGTACGACTCCGAACTGGTGGCACCGCTTCCGTCGGGCGAGTACCAAGTGGTCCTGCCCGCGCCCCCTCCGGCCGAAGCCGCAGCCGAAGAGCCCGAAACGGCCCGCCGACTCGGAGCGCTGGCCGCCGCGGAGCTCCGGCGGGTGCCCCTGTCTGTCTGGCAGTTGCTCTGCGAGTCGAACGGTGCGCGGGAAACAGTGTCGGCCCTCCTCGTCCTTGCCGAGCGGCGAGCTGATGTTCTGGTCGTCGACGAGACCCGGTCATCGGTCGCTTTCCGTTCCGACGCTCTGCTCCACGCATGGCGACGAAGGAAGCCCTGGGATTCCGCCGACCAGTCCCGGGTCGTTGGGGCATTGGTGTCCGCCGTGGAGGACGGCGGGCCAGGGCTCCGGGATCGCAGTGGCCCAGTGGGACAGTACGCCGCCCATGCCCTCCCGCTTCATGCGGCGCTCGCCGACGGTCTGCCCCGACTCCTCCAGGACGGCCGGATGCTGGCCCGGTGCACAGCTTCCGCCGTGCTCGAGGCCATCGCCGTCGCCTACCCCGACGGTGTGCCCTACGCGAGTGTGGCAGCCATTCCCCACTACTTGGAAGCACAGGGCATCGCCCCCTCGTCACAAGGCGAGTGGGTGGCTTGGCTTCATCACGCGGCACTCGGCGCGGGGCGCCGGGAGCTGGCCGAACAACTCCTGGCTTCGGGGGTTCCGCTGCCGTGGCGGACAACGTGGACCCACTGGCGTCCCATGGGCATTTTCGGTCAGGTTCCGGGCCAGGCCGGTCGTGTCGACGAACTCGGCGTGACATCCGGTAAGTCAGGCCCGCGTGTCGTCACGGCCCGGGACATGACTACAGGCAAGAACGCTCACCCCGAGCACCGATATGTCCGCCAGGAGTGGAATCCGGCAACCGGTGAACCTGCCACCGCGCCGGTACACGTGCGGGCCTCCTTGGCCGAAGGCGGTCTTCCCTGGCACAGCGCACGCCGGCCACCGGGTTCCGATGCACCTGCCGTTGCCTTCGCCCGACACACCGACAGTGGGTGGCAACCGGGTGCGGACGCGCTCACTCTTCCTCCACGCTGCCCGTCCGCAGTAACACAGGGAGTGCATGTCGACGGCAACTGGGTGCTTGCCGGCACCGCGGGCCTCTTCGCCGTATCCGTGCAGGCGACGGAGGGCTCCGATCAGACCGCATACCGCAGGCGGCCCCTCGTCGCCACGCACACCCGGTCCGCTCCGTGGCCCCTGCCGCAGTCCGCGTCCGCGGCTCTGCGCGGCCGCGGGATGCGGGACTGGCTCGAGGAGACCTTCGGTCCTGACACCTGCCACCGGCTGGCCGAGAATCAGCTTCCCCCGGGACTCGACGACCCTGACGCGCGCAGCTTCCTCCTCGAGACGGGCCTGCCCGAGATCAGCGACTTCCTGAACCTCGCCATCACCCCGCGGGACACAAGCCCGTTGCCCGAAGTGGCCTGGCCCCGCCGAGGGCGAGGCGTACCCCGTCAACGCCGTGCCAGAAGCGAGGCACCCAGTGACGGTCCGTTCTACGAGCTCGGTACCTGGATGTACTCCCGGCTGCTGCTCGACGGCAGCACCGGTCGCCTCTTCCGGGACACCACGGGTGGCTCGCCCGACCCCGTCGCCGGCAGCAGCCTCACACAGTTCTTCGCCATGGTCCGGCTCTACGACGAGTTCCGCAGGACGCACTTCCCGTACGCCCCCGACCACAAGGACGCGCAGAGCAGCCTCACGGCGTGGTGCCGGCAGATCGACGGCGTCGCCGCCCGGGCTGAGGCATGGACGCTCGTTCTCGAAGGGTACGACTTCGAGGACAGCACGTGGGACTTGGCTTCCTACGGGGACGAGTGGGTCTGACACCCGAGCCGGGGCTCACGGGCCGGAACCATAGGATCACTGACGTATGCAGACGTGTCCGCACAGCGGAGGACGGGACCGATGACCGGCACTACCGACACCTACGCACCCCACCCCCACATAGGCGGCCGCACCGCAGCACTCCGTGCCCTCGCCGCCTGGCGGATGGAGTGGCCCGGTGCCCCGCGCGTCATCGTGGTCACCGGTGACTCCGGCAGCGGACGGTCACGGCTGCTCACCGGTTTCCTGATGTTGTGCGACCCGCAGTTCCGCAAGCGGCTCCCCCTGGACGAACTCGATCCATCGATCGTTCCGCCCGATCTGTCACCCCCGGCGGTGACCAGCACGTCTGGGCTCACGTCGGCTCAGATCCTGTGGCTGATCGCCGATCACTTCGATCTCGGCGCCAGGAGCACAGGAGATGTGTTCACCAGACTGGCCGCCCTCGACGACGCCGTCACCGTCGTCGTCCCCGACGTCGACCGCGCCGGCCCGGTCCGGTCCGGCTGGGAGCCCACCCGTGTGGTGCGGGACGTACTCAAGCCATGGGCCGCGATACCGGCCGTACGCCTGCTCACCGATGTGCCGCGCGAACTCGCCGCCGAGCTTGCGGAGGGACTGCCGGCCGGAGTCGCGCAGATCATCGACCTCGACGACCCGCAGTGGGCCGACCCCGAGGGTCTGGTGCTGCACGCCGATGCGGCCTTGAATCCTCAGTCCGGCGCCCCCGAGCTGCCATTCACCGTCGATCCCAGGCAGCGTCGCCGGCTGGCCGAGGCCATCGGCCGGCAGGCCGGGACGAACCACCTGGTCGTCCAGCTGGCTGTGCACAGCATCCTGACGGCACCCAACGGATTCGACCCCACCGACCACCAGTGCCTGCCGACGTCCGTCGGTCAGGCCCTGGACCTGCACTCCCGTCGTCTCGGCAGTGACCCGCAGACGCTGCGGCTGATGCTGGCTCCGCTGGCACTGGCCGAGGGCGCCGGGATCCCGGTGGGGCTGTGGAGGCGGCTCGTGGTCGCCGTCGCCGGGCCGGACCTGGCCGAGGCGATCGGCAACGGCATGGCCCTCGTGGCACCGTTCGTCGAACCTGTCGAAGAAGAGGGCGGTCGTACGCTGCTCCGCCTGCTCCACCCGGCCATCGGGGACGAGATCCGCGCAGGGCTGCCCGGCGTCCGCGCCGCCCAGTCCCAGATAGCCGTGGCACTGCTCGAGGCCGTGCCGAACCAGGACTGGAGCCGAGCCGACCCCTACGTACGCGACCACATAGCGGGGCACACCCTCGAAGCCGGCCTTCTTCCCCAACTCCTCACCGATCCAGGGCTCTTCGTTCACGCAGACCCGGTACGGCTGCGCGCGGCCATTGAGGCAGTCCCGGCGGAAGGACTCGGAGCCGCGGCCCGTACCTATCTCCGCACCGCTCCCCTGCTGACGCGTACCGAGGCCCCGGCCCAGTTGCGTGCCGCCCTGCTGGAGACCGCGTTCGTCGAGGACGGTCTGCCCGAGTACGCCGCCGCAGTCCACCGGCTCGGCATCGACCTCCCGTGGCAGACCCTCTGGAGCCTGCCGGTCCCGGGCATCCACGCGGCGACCATCGGGAGCATCCCGGCGTCCGGCGACGAACCGGCGGTCCCCGTCGCGGCGCTCGCTGTCCCGGAGGGCACACCTGACGCGTATCCGATCGGTGCGCGCGGCGGGTCCGCACTGCTCGTCCACGGCCTCGTCCAGCGGACGCCCCTCGGTGACACGCCTCCCGAGCGGATACTGCGGCCTTCCGAGGAGGAGCGCGCCTCTGCTCCGCTCGCGCTCAGCGTGGGTGGGGACTACCTGCGGGTGTGGAGCCGCGCCGACGAGGAGGTCGTGGCCGCACTGATCTCCGACGTCCCCTTCACCGGCGCCGACCTCTCCCCGGAGGGCATCCTCCTCGTCGCCACCGAGCGTGGTGCGAAGGCCCTGCGGGTCCTGGCGCAGGCCACACCGATAGCCTCGTAGAACCGACCCCGCCCAGGCAGAACCGTCCCCGCCGACCTCGAAGGAGCCCCGCGTGACCACCCAGGAGCAGGCGCTCGCCACCGCCGGCCGTTGGCTCAACCCCGACGGCAGCGAGGCGCCCCGCCGCGAGGTCAGGATGCGGGAGTTCGACCTGGGCTGGGTCGTGTGGGCCGCACCGGCGCCGCTGGAGCGGGACCCGGAGACCGGGGAGCGGCGGCCGCCCGCCGAGATCGGGAACGCGTGCGGGGTCGTCGACCGGCGTACCGGCGAGCTGACGGTGTGGCCCTCGGTGCCGGTCGACGAGGTCGTGCGGATGTACCGGCAGAAGCACGGCGGCGGTACGGCCCCGGCGGAGGACGCCCGTCCGGTCACCGGCCCCGGCAACACTTCCGTCTTCACCTACACCGACCCGGCCACCGGCGAGGAGACCACCCTCTTCCGCAACTCCGGCCCCGGCCTCCCGCCGTCGGAGTACCAGGCGGCGGCCGAGCTGCGCCGCCTGGGCGTGCCCCACGAGAACGTTTTGGCGATCCACACCGACCTGCGTCCCAGCCTGCTGCCCGGCGGCTACACCGCCGAGCTCCTCCACACGTACAGGAACGCCGAGCTCTCCTGCACCCAGACCTACGGCGCCCGACCCGAGGCCCGCGCCGAGGGCATCGCCGGACTGATCCAGCACGTCGAGACGATGCACCGGGTGGCCGGCCTGCAGCCGCCGCCCCGCCCGCACCGCGTCCCGCTCCCCGCGCACGTGATGCCCGCCGAGCCGATGCGCGACGTGGCGCTCGGCCGTCACCTCGCCGAGGTCTTCGGCCCGGACGGGGTACTCCGCTACGACGCCGACACCGTCACCGCCGGCCCACTGCCCGAGGCCGCCCGGGCGACGCTCACCTGGGCCGGTCTCCCCGCCGACCTGCCCCTGTTCTTCACCGCCGACCGGCCCGGCAGCCCGCCCGCGGGCGGGCTGTTCACCGACATCACCACCCACCTGCGCCAGCGCCGCAGCCCCGCCGACCCGGAGAAGATCAACGCGCTGGCGCACCTGGTGCGTATCGGCTGGGACGGGGTGGCGGTCATCGCCGTGCAGTGCCGACCCGGCACGACGGAGCCCGACGGGCTCGGCGCCCTGTGGGCGATCGACCCCGTCAACGCGGCCGCCCGTTACGTCAACATCTCCACCGCCGCCTTCGCCCGCTCCCTCGCACTCCTCGCCACCACCCGCCGCCGGATGCAGGGCATGGACCCGATCGCGGCCGGCGCGGCGGTCGCGGCGCTCCAGGAACAGCTGGCCGCCATCGACGCCTCGGCCCCGGCGCACCAGAACGCGTGGTGGTCCCTGATCGTCGAGCAGATGTGGCACGGGCTGTTCTGACCGGGCCCTGTACCCGCCGCCCCCGGGGCTGAGGGCGGCGTACAACATCGTGCGTGGGGCAGATACTCCGCCCCTCGCCCACGGGGTGCCCAAGCAGGCAATCGGGCTCGAGCCGACGAAGCCGACCATGGGGCCTTCCCCATGAGTGCGGAAAGCCCCATGTCCCACCAGCAGCCTCACCCGGTACCGGCCGGCCCCGAGGAAGCCCTGGAGTTCGTGCGCAGCCGCTTCGGGCAGCCCGTTTTGCCCGACGGCACACTCGTACCCCTGCAGGTCGAAAAATTCGATCTCGGTTACGTCGTGTACGCCGTCCATCCCGAGCCCGCCACCGTCGAGGGTGTCCCGCGACCCGCAGAACCGGGTGGCAGCAACATCGTCGTCGCCAAGGACAACGGTGAGATCGCGACCGTGCCCAACTACCCGCCGCCACACGCCATCGAAGTCTTCAAGAAGCACTACCGCCCCGGCACCCAGGTCACCCCGGTTCTGTCCGGCGGCCCATGCGACTGCCTCGGGGGCCCGTTGTGCCTGTGGCGGGCCTTCGGTCTCCGTCCTCAGGATCTTCATGGACGGCACCGTCGCCAACGGCGCTGCCTGGCTGGAACGGCCCGACTGCCACGACGAGTCCACGCACGCCTTCTGGTCCGACCCCCACGTCTACACGCGGATCATCGGCGAGCTGCACCGGGCCGGGGTGCCGACCGCCACCCATGCCATCGGTGACGGCGCCGTCCGCCACGTCCACGACTCGGTCGAGAAGGCGCAGGCCGGTGACGAGCGCGGTGCGGCACCGGATTGAGCACATCGAGACCGTGCCCGACGACACGGTCCGCCGCTTCGCCGAACTCGGCGTGATCGCTTCCATGCAGCCCACCCACTGCTGCGACTTCACCCACGCCGATCACACCGACAACTGGTCCCGCCGCCTCGGTGAGGAGCGCGCCTCCCGCGTTGGCGCTGCCGCGACCTGCAGGACTCGGGTGCCACCGTCGTCCTCGGCTCCGGTTGGCCCACCGCCCCCTAACCGCCGCTGGGCGTCATGGCCGGGGCCCGCCACCGCCGTCCGGCCCGCGACCTGACCCAGCCTCCGCACGGCCCGGAGCAGGCGGCCACCGGGCCCTCCAGGCCATGACCGTCAACGCCGCCTACGCGGCCGGTGAGGAGCACAAGGCCGGCCACCTCGCCGTCGGGTACCCCACCGACCTCACGGTCTTCGCCGACACTCCCCTCGCCACCCCCGCCCTCGGCCTGCCCGACCTGCCGGTTCTCCTCACCGTCCTCCACGGCAACCCGGCCCACCACGACGCGAACCTGTAACGCACCGGCCGGGTTGGCCGGCAGGTCCGGGGGCAGCCCTGAACCGGACACCGAGGTCGTCCCGGCACGTCGGCCGCTCGCATCGGCATCGTCGTACACGCCGACGGGAGACGGGGAAGAACAAAGAATTCACTGGCCGCAGCCGCGGGCGTGGGGGCTGCCGACGTCGTGCAGGCAATTGCTGAAAGCCCGATGGCGGGTCCTCGTCATGGCAGGGCAGGACAAGGCATGGCGGCGAGCTCGGGCCGTACGCCGCCCGAGCCCTCGCGGCGTACGGCCCGAGCCGGCTACCGGCTCCCCGCTTCCGTGGACCAATAGCGCCCGTAAGTGTGCTCAGTACAGCGAGAAGCCGCCGCTGTGCCGCCCCTGGCTCTTCTTCCGGGGCTGCGAAGCCTCCCCCTCCGAGCGCCTCGGCCCGTTCGGATCCGAAGGAGCGCCGCCGCCCGCAGGCACTTCCCCCTGCCTGATCTGCTCGCGCTCCTCGTCCGAGAGCGCCTCCCACTCACCGCGCAGGGATGCCATGCCGCTGCCCAGCGCACGCGCCGCCGAGGGGTCGTCCAGGGCGTTGCGCAGGGTGACGCGGCCCGAAAGCAGCTTCTTCGCCGTGTCCTGCAGTTCCTTGCTTGCGCCACTGCTGTCGTCGGCCAGCTTGCGCAGCGCGGAGTTCAGAGAGCGGATCTGCTCCGGTTCGAGCGCTTCGTCCCACACACCGCGGTCAGGGGAAGGCCCTTGGGGGTTCCGGGAGTTCTGGGGGTTCTGGACCATCTCGCTTCTCCTCACCTCTCGTCACCTGAAGTATCCCCCGTCACCCGAAGTCGTTACGGATACGGTCGGCTACTGACAGCTGCCCGGCCGACGCCCCACCCGCAGGCACAGGGGCAGAAGCAGTCGCGGTGGTGGCCTCGGGTCAAGTGTCTCGGGTTGTCGGAGCACGACTGCCGGGCGTTGCCGCCGACTCTGGTTCGGATGCGGCCCCGAGCCGTCGTTCCCTCCGCCCGCGCCCGCCTCCGGCCGCAACGGGAGCGTCCTCGACACCGCACCGGACACGCCACAGTGGCCGCGACTGGAAACTCTGCCCCATGGACCACAGGCGCATCGAGCCAGACAATCGCGTAACGTGCCGCACCTGCTGATGAATGACATGGGCGACAACAGCCGGGAGCGACTGGCATCCCGCTGAGACGCTACCGGCTCCGCACCAGTGTCAGCCCGTGCCCGCCAGGGAGAGCGAGGACGCCACCGCGGGCAAGATCGCCCGCGAACCAGGCTCCGCTCTCCATCTCCCCCGACCAGCGCCGCCACCGGAACGGGGCGCGCGCCACCATCACCGGCGTCCAGTCGTCCTCACCGTCTCCGGTCCTGACCTGCACAGGGATTCCCGCACTCGCTTTGCCCCGCCGAGCCCTGCGGACCGAGGTCTTGTACTCCCACGGGCGGGCTCGCAGCACTGTGTCAATCGTGCGCAGGCACCGCAGCGACAGGGCGGAGAGCACCAGTGGACGCAGGCTGACAAGCATCAAGAACAGGGCGACAGCGGCCACAGCATCCGTGGAGCCACCCTTGAACACCCCCACCGTGACAAGCAACAGCGCCCACACGGCGGTCCAGGCAACAAACCGGACGCGGGCTCGCCGCCATGCCTCCTGCAAGGCCATTCGGGTTCCCGGATCCTCGAAGGCGCAGGCGGTTACGGAAACATGGGCCTGTCGCTTCATGTGAGTCACTCCTTGTACGGCATCTTGTGTCATGGGGTGGTGTCAGGCAGCGAAGCCCACGAGCCGGGTCAGAAGAGCGCCGACACCGTCCAATACGGTGATCTCCGCATCGGCCGCAGAACCGAGGGCGAAGTAACTCGCCCCTCTTTCACGCCATGACCTGTGGGGAAGCTTTCGGGAATTGCCCCTGGGAAGGAACGCCTGGAACGTTTGCCGGGATGGAAGGCAGCCATTACGGAGGCGAAGCTCCCGCACGACCAGACGGGGCCCCTCCATATGAGCTTCTTCTGGGCGGCCGGTCGCGTCACGTGGCGATCCCTTGTATCAGATGTATCGGCCCGTGGAGCTTCCGATGGGGGTAGTCGACGAGATCACCGCCATCGGAAGCTCCACCGCGTACGTACAAGCGGGGACACGGCGCCGGATCAGATGGGGAAGGGCCCAGGGGACGGTGGTGTCATGGCCGCCCCGGCATCAGACTTACGTCGGCCCAGCAATGCCAGGAGCAGACCGCCGATCGTCATGAACAGGCCGACTCCTGCTACCCCGAGACCAAGCATCCACGGCCCCTGTTCCAGGTCGGGATGGGTGGTCTTCGGAGTACCTGCAGGAGCGGCGAAGTGCTGCTTGCCCTTGTGCTTCACCGGCAGGGTCTTGTCGACGGGCGGCGAGCCTGCGGCCTTCACCGCGGCGGCGGCGTTGATCTGCCCGAAGCCGAGCAGCGCGTTCGGCCCACCGTCCGGGTGCCGGGCCGTGCTGGTGAGGATCGCCCGGACCTGCGCAGGTGTCAGTTCGTGATTGTGGGAGAGCATCAGTGCCACGACACCGGACGCGAGAGCAGTCGCAGGCGAGGTGCCGTCGACCGACCAGAAACCACCGGTGTTCTTCGCGCTGGTGATGTCCACGCCCGGGGCGGCCACCTCGTTGTACTCGTGCACGGTGGAGAAGTCTGCGCGGCCGCCACCCTGTTTCGTGGCCGCGACAGCGATGACGTTGGCGTAACCGGCCGGAGCAGAAGGCTGATTGAGCTCATCGCCGCTGTTGCCTGCTCCGGCAAGAAGCGGCACTCCATGGCTGACCGCGTAGCCGATCGCCGCGACTTCGTCCTCATTCTTGAACTCGCCGACCTCACCGGTCCCCAGGGACAACAAGATCACGTCGGCGCCGTGGTCCACTGCGTACTGGATGCCTTTCGCGACCGGACTGACACCGCGTTGCAGGTCCTCGTAACCGTCGCCCTCGTCCTTGTCGGAGTTCACCCGTACAGAGAGAATCTTGGCCTTGGGAGCAACCTTGAGGACGTCCGAAGCCATGGCAGTGCCGTGGTCTCCCCAGTCCGGGCTTGCCGGTTCCATGCCGTCCTCGCGGAAGTCCGGGCCGGTGATCACCCGCCCCCTGACCGCGGGGTGGTCAGCAGCCACTCCGGTGTCCAGGACCGCCACGGTGACGCCTTCACCCTGGCTGAGCTGATGTGCCGTCGGAAGGCTGAGCGCGCTGCTTTCCCAGCTCGACGGCGTGCCGGCAGCGTGAGCGGGAGCCGCCGACCATGCGCACACGAGCCCGCTCAACACGACGCCGAAAACAGCCGTCCTCGTACCGTGTCGCCTCACTTCGCGCCTCCCAGTTGCAGGTCGTCCATGTGCAGCTGGAACATTTTGACGAGGGCTTCGGCCTCTGCGGAGGCAGCTGTGCGATCACCACGACCGTCGTAGTCGTCCTCGCCCCACTCCCCCGGCAGGTTTCCCGCAATCCGCCCGTCGGCCGACCCCGTGGTGACAGCGACGGCATACGGCATGTGCTCGCCTGGCGTTTGCGCCAGCGCGGCTCCGTTACGTGCGTCCTTCCAGCCCGCGGCAGGAGTCCCCGGCACGGACAGCGGGACCACCGCTCCCTGCGTGCCCCTCAGGTCTTCGAAGTCCTGGGCCATCTCGGCCTTCTTCAGCTCTTCCCCAGGAAGCACGATCAGGGCGACTGTTGCCACCATGTCGCCCGTGAGGTCGACATAGGTGGAGCGCAACACCGCCTTGCAGCCCAGCCGTTCCGCCGACTTCAAGATCTTCCCGTCCAGACCCTTGCTGCACGAGGTTTCCGGGGAGATCGCGAGGCGGCGCCAGCTCGCGTACTTGGGGTTGGTGAGAACACCCATCCGGCCGTCCCGCCCCCCGATCGTGTCAGGAAAAACGTGGTCAGAGGGCTCATCCCTCCAGATGACCTCGCCGTACTCACGGTTGGCGATCGGCTGCCGGCTGTTGCTGTGTATGTGCGCGGCCAGAGCGCCGCCGCCCACCAGGCCGAGCAGTCCGAAGACAGTGAGAAACGAGCCGATCACTTTGCGGGCCGTACGACCGCCTCCGTCTCGAGAGCGGGGAGGAACCGGGGACATCCCAGGTGGCGCGACCGGTATGGGCAGCGGCTGGACCGGCCCCTGCCACTGCTGTTGCTGCCACCCGCCCTGCTGGGGGGCGGCCCGTAATGGTTGGCGCTGCCCGGGCTTCCAGGCGGCGTCGGGTAGGACATGAGTTCTCTCCCACGTGTTTCTTCCGGTGAGGGATACGGTGCGCGGCCCGGCCTCACGCAACAGAGCTGGCATCCCGGTCGGCCTGCAACGGAGTCATGCTCGCGAACTCATGCGTAGGGATACACCCGCAACTTCCGGATACACCCTCCCCGTTACTGAGATTGAACTCGTGGTGTCGTAGGGGCTGACGGCTCGTCGACGGTGCGGTATCACCGAGGCATGCGGTATCTACAAGGGGGCGGGCTGACGGCCGAACGGCAGCAGTTTCGCGAGGAGTTACGGATGAAGGCAGCCGAGCGGTTCGCCCAGGGCGAGGCGAGCTCGGTGATCGCCAAGGACTTGCGGGTCAGCGTCCGCTCGGTGCAGCGATGGCGGCAGATGTGGGACGAGGGCGGTCCTCGGGCTCTGCGGTCCCAGGGGCCGGCGTCGCTGCCCAGGCTGAGCAAGAAACAGTTCGCGCAGCTGGAGGCGGAGCTGGCCAAGGGGCCGGCCGCGCACGGCTGGGAGGACCAACGCTGGACGCTGGCGCGGGTCAAAACGGTGATCGGCCGGCGTTTCCACCTGACCTACACGGTCCAGGGCGTACGCAAGCTGCTGGTGCGTAACGGCTGGTCCTGCCAGGTCCCGGCCCGACGCGCCATGGAGCGGGACGACGAAGCGGTGGCCGGATGGGTGAAAGAGGTGTGGCCCTGCGCGGAAGACTCGCGGCGGCCCGTGGAGCCTGGCTCGTCTTCGAGGACGAAGCCGGATTCTCCATGACGCCGCCGCAGGCCAAGACCTGGTCACCACGTGGCCGGACCCCGGTGGTGCGGGTCCGTGGCCGTTCCCGCAGACGGATATCCATCGCCGCGCTGACCTGCTACAAACCCGGCCACCGGTCCCGGCTGATTTACCGGCCGCGCCGGGACGACAGCCAGCGCGACGGTCGCAAGAGCTTCTCCTGGCGCGACTACCGCGAGCTGCTGATCGCCGCCCACCAGCAGCTCGGCGGCCCGATCGTGCTCGTCTGGGACAACCTCAACGTCCACAAGGCCGCCGGCCTCCGGGACTTCGCCGAAGCACGGGACTGGCTGACGATCTACTACCTGCCGCCCTACGCACCCGATCTCAACCCCGTCGAAGGGATCTGGTCACTGCTGCGGCGCGGCTGGCTCTCCAACGTCGCCTTCAGCACCCCCGAACACCTCGTCCAGCGCATCCGCCGCGGCCTACGCCACATCCAGTACCGCAGCGACCTCATAGACGGCTGCCTCGCCGAGACTGGCCTGCCCATTAGACCTACCTGAGCAGCGATACGACATCACGAGTTCAGCCTCAGTAGTCACACAACACCCTATGACCTCCCCTCAGGCAAGGCACACTTACCGCGTGCATCTTCCGTGCAGGCATGGTGGTCGAGCCACTCGGTCTTCCCCACCCCACACTGGCATGTGCGGAATTACGGAGCAGCCCTACGCGAGGCCGAAACCACATCAGGCCAAGCAGGGCGAGGGGCGGGTGCAGACGATACCTGTCTCAGGACACGTCACGTGCACCGAAGGCAGCGCGGCAAACGCCCGCTTCCTCACGCCCTGTTCAACGGCCGGACGTCCGGAGCGAACACCCTAGCGTTTGCCGATACGAGCGCTTCGGGCCCGGCCCATGCGCTCGGCGTCCCGTTCAATTTCGTGGAACTCGTCGATGCTCATCCGTGAACGGCGCTCGAAGGTCATGAGCCCACTGCCCCCAGGCAGTGCGATGACTCCGCCGAAGGCCGGATCACCGGCAAACCAAGCGCCGCTCTCCATCGCCGTATCCCAGTGGTTCCACCGGAGCGGATTACGCAACAGCATCGCGGGGGTCCAGTCGTCGTCACCGTTGCCCATCTTGACTTGAGCAGCAACTCCGTAGGATTCACTGACGTGCGGGTGCTTGCGGGCCGCTGCTCGAAACTCCCAGGGATACGACCGCAGAACCCTGCGTATCCGCCGCAGGCGAAGCAGGGATCCGATGTACACGTACAGCACGCAGGGGACGACAAGACCGAGGAGAAGTGCGACCCCCAAGCCCGCCGGACCACCCTTCTTGGTCTCCGTGGCATGCAAACTCAGAAGGACGAGCAGCGCCAGCGAGAAAATCAGGCAACCAATGAATCGGCCCACTACTCGGCGGCGCGCCCGGCGCCAAGCCGCCCGCGTCCCCGGATCGTCGAAGGCGCATTTTGAAAGGGGCACTTGGGGCGCATGGGGGGGCTGGGGGTCATGTGTCATTGGCGTTACTCCAAATACCTTCACTGGATGCTGCGGGGCGTGGGACTGGGGGCTGGCGCCCGGTGGCCAGTGCTCGCCGGTTACCCGACGGGCGCGCGACGCTTGAGGCTGGCTCACCTCGCCCGCTCGATGCGGTCGGCGTCGGCGTGCTTCCGGCTCTCGGACAGCTTCTTCCATGCCCTGGGCTGCATGAACAGCAGCTCACCGGTGCCCGGCACAATTGCCGCGCCCCCGAACAGGTCGT
The DNA here is from genome assembly GCF_039533765.1 of Streptomyces enissocaesilis. Lineage (NCBI taxonomy): Bacteria > Bacillati > Actinomycetota > Actinomycetes > Kitasatosporales > Streptomycetaceae > Streptomyces > Streptomyces enissocaesilis. Next base: position 16,371 of record NZ_BAAAUD010000061.1, read on the forward strand.
CCCCTGCGAACCAAACGCCGTCCGCGATTCCTCTGGGCCAGCCGCTGCGCGACAGGGGGTCCATGGCCGACAGCACGAGCGAGCCGACGATCCCCTCCTCACCGAGGCAGAGAATGAGCTTCCCGCCGCTTCTCGAATCCAGTTTCTTTACCGGACCTCGGAACGACAGAGGGTACGTACGAAAAACCCGCGAGCACCTCCAGGTCCATGTCACAGCCGAGACGAAGGGGATCACCGTGATCAAAAGTCCGATGAACCCCACTACAGCCAATGGCACCAGATAGCCGATCCCCGTGACAAACAGCAGGACAATCATGGGAACGAAAATGGCGAAGTACTTCGCGAAGCGCTTCAGCGCGAAGACGTAGTGATGCTTCAACGCCCCCCGGAAGTCCGTGCCATCGGTCGCGTAGGACGCTCTTGCGACCTCTGGCCGGACGTTGCCTTTCAGCTCTCTCCCGTTCATCCGAAGTCGCTCCTCATCACCGCTGCGGCAGAACCGGGGGCTCCTGCCCCTGGAGCCCGCTCCGCTTGAGCCGAAACCGGGTCGGTGAACGTCACCGTACGTGCGGTGCCGAGCAGTACACCTCGATAGTCATCGGCCAGCTCCCATGAGGCGGTCACCATCTGCACGACGACGACCGATGAGGACCGGGCGTCGGGAATCGCCACCATTCCCTGCCAGGTCTTCTCCTGCCTGGGCTCCTCCTGCCCCTCGGGCGGCACGCCCGGAGCCACCGTGATCCGCACCGACTCGGACAGAAATCCCACACCGGCGGGCAGTTCGACGGGCCGAAGACCATCGTCGGGACCGTTGCCGGGGCTGTCGGCGAGCAACTTGGTGAGTACGAGTTTGGGGCTCACTCCCGGCATGGGAACACTGGAGACCGTGAGCACGGACAGCACGGGGCCACCGCTGTTGTCGGGGTGCATACCCAGCGCGCACCCTTGGACCTGCTGTTTCTGCAGCGCCATCACAACAAAGGCGTACAGCCGGAACACCTGGTCGGCGCAGTCACGGGCCTCGCCGGGAAGTTCCCTGATCTGCCGCGCGACCTCCGCGAGTCCTTCACGTGACGGGTGGAGATCCACTTGTCGGTAGCCGTGCGGGATGCCGTACCAGAACACCGGCTTCGGCTCGGCCCCTGTCATGTCGAGAAGGTCGTTCACAGCCGGATACCCCTTGCGAATTCACCCAGATCGGTGACAATTTCCACGCTCGTGTCCCATGCCCCGGACCCGGCAGCGAACGCCTTCGTAGCTTCGGCGGTGTCATGCCCGTAGCCGTCGTCGGGCAGTACGTCGTGGCTTTCCAGGGACGACGCCGTGTTCGCCACGACGTTGATGCCATTGATGGCGTAGTCACGGATGCCGGAACTGGTGGCGACGTCGAGCGCTTTGTACGAAAGGGCCGGCACGACTTCGCTGGTGAAAGCGCCGGCCTTCGCCCCCAGCGACAAGGCCTCGCCGCCTTCTCTGGCAACTGCCACCGCGAGCCCCGCCTCACTGCCCGCTCTGGCAAGGACACCGACGCCCGGCACCATGCCAAGGGCATCACCGCCGACGGAAGCCCAGGCGGTCAGCCCTTCCTTCCACCCGTACTCACCCATCAACGAGTCTCTGAAGTCTTCACTCGCGAGGTTCTTACTCATGGCCGCCGCACTGGCGACGATCGCAATGCCGGCGAAGACGGGCGCCAGAGGGGTCGGGAAGAGCGCCAGCAGGCCTGCGATGGCTCCGATGGTCCCGGCATGTTCCAGCAGGAATTCGCCGGCCTTCTTGATCCCCTCACCAATGGCGGAAAGCGTCTTGCTGAACCAGCCCGGCTCCTTCGGAGCCAGCTTGTCGTCGGCCTCGTCGAGCTTGCTCGCGATGACACCGGCCCGGGCACTGTGGTCACCTTCCAGCGCCCGCGCCTTGATGATGACGTCGTTGTACGCCGTGTTGGCGTTGGTGAGGTGAGTCGCCGCCTCGTTGAGCGAACGCTCGGCTGCCCGCAGGCGTGTCGTCGCGGCGTCGGCCTCCTCCTGGCTGGGGTACTGTCGCCCGCCGAGTTGGAGATCCGGGTTCTTGCCGGCCTCGTCGTGACGCTGCTTGGCCTTGTCGGCTGCCGTCTTCTTCTCACCCGCGACTTCGTCATACTGCTTCGCCAGGTCGCGATGGGACGAGAGGTCACCATCCCATTTATCCAGCCAGGCAGCTGCCCTCTCGAGCGAATCCGCGGCGTTCTTCATGTACTGCGGAAGTTCGCCGTCGAGCGCGGACCGGAACGCGTCCGCCGCATCGCCCTCCCAGCTGCTGCTCATGCCCAGCAGCTTCGTGATCTGGCCGTGCGAGGTGCTGAGTGCCGACGCAGCGGCCTTGACCTTCCGCTGCAGTTCCGAGACCTCGCCGGGGAGACCCGGGACCGGATTCCAACCAAGGTTCGGGTAAGGATTGGCAGCCATCAGCCCTGCGCCCCCTGACCGGACGTCGATGCTTCAGCCATCTGTTTGAGGGCCTGCGCCAGCTCCTTCTCAAGCTTCTCGTAGCTGAGTTTGTTCTCTTTTACGCCCTCGCTGATCGCGCCGATCATTTCACTCAACTGCTCGGACCCGTACTTCCACTTTCCCTGGAACGTGTCACACGCCTCGTCCAGCCGTGCCGTCCCAATCTGGTCGGCACGGACGTGCGACAACGCCTTGCGGGCTTCGTCCAACTCTTTGATGGACTGCTGCAGCGATTTAACGAATTCACCAAGCTGATCCGTATCAGCCTTGAAATGATCACCCACGAACGAACCCATCCTCAGCGAAAGTTAAGCGCGCACACGATACACGGAAGCGGTGGGAAGCTTCCCCGCAGAGTTCACCGGCATCAAGTCAGTACAATTGCGGACCTAGACGGCAATAGAGGACGTAGTGATCTTGCATTCCGGCCCTGGCCCGACGTGACCGGTGGGATGATTCAGCCGTTCGGGCGGTGCGATCACTCGGCCGTGGACCGTGAACCACAACTTGTGGGCTCTGATCGGGCCGTTGCCGCCAGCCCGGCCGAAGAAGAGACCGGGGCCACGCCCGGTGTCGGACCGACTGTGTCAGCAGGGCATCCGATACGTGCTTCACAAAGTCCTCGCCTGGAGCTGGGATTCAGCTCCGGACAGACCTGCTGGCGGCGCCTGGAGCGGTGGCAATCGGCCGGGGTCTTCGATCGGTTGCACCCGATCCTGCTCACCGAGTTGCGCGGCCGACGAACTCGACTGGTCCAGGGCGTGCGTAAACGGCTCCCCCTCCGCCCGAAAAAAAGGGGACGTCGGCACCGGTCCGTCGCCGGTCGGCCGGCAGAAGACGGGCAGCGAACACCACCTGATCTGTCACAGGCCCGGCACCCCGCTCAAGGCCATCACCACCGCGGCCAGCGTCAACGAAGGCGCCCAGACCCTCGCCCTGGTCGCAACATCCCGCCCATCGCGGACCTCTCCGGCCCATCCCCGTCGACATCCCGAAGCCTTGTTCGGCGACAAGAGCTACGACTCCGAACCCGACCGGAAGGAACTCCCCAAGGGCCGGCTCCTCTCAGTCATCTCCGGAAAGAAGCGCCCAACATCCAGCGCATGAGCAAGCTCCGCTACGTCGTGGAGCAGGCCTTCACCCTGCCCCACAAGTTCAAGCGCCTCACCGTCCGCTGGGAACGCCGAACCTAACTCCACGCCGCATTGAACTTGTTGAGCTGCAGCCTCATCTGCTGGGGACGTCACAAGAGAGGTCGCCCATGATCCCGCCACGAGCTCATAGCAGCCATGACGACGGGCCGATGGAAATTAGTTCCATCGGCCCGCCCGACCACCGCGATGTTAGAGCGGGGCCGGGGCGTTCGCCGGGAGGATCCCTGGGGAACGGTTTCTGAAGTGCTCGTGCTCCGCGATGTTCAACGTCAGCCAAGAGCCGTCCAAGAAACCGAACTCGAAGTGATATTCACTCTCGTACTATCACACCCACACAAGATCCCCACGAACGACCCACCAACCCGCCACCACACCGTCTCCGATTTCGAAAGCGCTCGATTGGTGAGCGGGGGCGTAGAGAACCTGGAGCATGCTGGGTGTCACCGCCAGGAAGCTCCACACTCGCCACCATCGAGAGCGCGGCTGAACAGCCGCCTGGAACTGTCCGGCCAGGCTTTGCCAACTGCCCTAGTACGGCTTCCCCTTCCGTTTCCACTCAGCACGTTGCTGCTCGTCCGCACACATCTCCGGCGATCCCGAGAGTGACTCGCTCCAGAAGGTCTGGATGCCCGCGGACCAGACCTTATATGGAAAGGAGCCGCTCATCCTGAGGTCGCTGAATACCTCAGGGCGCATATCCCTGGGTGCCACGGGCTCCTTCTCCTTCCAGAGCGCAAGGCACTCAATAGGAAATAGACCCATGAGCTCCACACCACCAGGAAGAAGCGACGCCACGCGTTGCTTCATCATTTCAGTGTCCATTGCAGCACCCGTCTGTAGTGGATCAGTCGAAGTCCGAGGTGACAGCCATGTGGAATTGCCACCTGCAACCGAACGACACTTGAACAGTGAAAGAAACGGCCGCCGAATCAACACTCACATTGGTGTCACACGCCGGCGTAGCTCGACCAACTACTTGCGGTGCAGAAGGTGAAGTCATGCTGGGACGGCACCATGGTCTTGCAGCGCCGCTTTACTGGCCTTGGTGCGGAGGGTGTGAGGTGTAAGGGTTGGGGTGCTGGGCCTGCCCCGGTGCCGCGGTGGGGTGCGGCGGCGGCCACGCATGCGACTGCCGGGGCGGGTAGTCCATGCTCGGGGCGGGGGGTCCACCGTTGGGGCCACCGGGACCGGGGCCGCCGTCGCCACGGTTTCCGCGGCTGCGCACTACGGCGAAAATAATGCCGCCGAGGACTACGACGGCTGCGATGCCGCCGAGGACTAGGGGCAGGCTGATCGACGAGGACTTCTTCTTAGCCCGGGTTGAGCTGTCATCGTTGCCTGCGGAACCGCTGCCGGCCTTCGAAGATGCCTGCGACGGCAGCTTACCCAGGGGGCCTTCCTTCGGGCCCTTGGGGATGTCCATCGTGACGGCCTTGTTGGGGCGAATGATCCCGTAGCCGTAGCCTTCGTCGGGCGCCTTCAGGCCTTTATGGCCGAGGAAAGAGGCCGACTTGATGAGGCGGTTAATTACCTGACCAGCGGTGAGGTCGGGGTATTTTGCGCGGACCAGGGCGGCGGTGGCAGACACGTAGGCTGTGGCATCCGAGGTGCCGCTGGCCACTGCGTACCCGCTCGAGCGTGTCGGGTCAGCACTGAGAATGTCAACACCCGGAGCAGTAATCGTCAACTCCTTCCCAGTATTAGAGTTATCCCAGAGGTTAGCGTCCTTATCCACAGCACCGACAGCGACAACTCCGGGCAGTGCGGCAGGGTAGCTGATATCCCCTCCATTGTTACCCGCGCCAGCAACAACTACTACATCGCGAGCTTGAGCATACGCAATAGCCTCTCGGCCGTCACTTAGGGTCTTTCCGTAATCATTGGAAAAAGAAAGGTTGATTACCTTGGCACCCTGGTCCACCGCATAACGCACTGCGGCGGCCCAAGTCTCATCCGCGTTCCTGTCCTCTTCCGTCCGAAGAGTGCGGAGAGGTAGGATTTTCGCTTTCGGCGCAAGTCCCATTACACCGGAAGTATTACCCTTACCGTGGCCATGGCCATGGCCAGCAATGATGCTTGCCATACCGGTCCCGTGACCGAGCACATCCTCCTGAGCATTTCCACCACTGTCGGTAAAGTCCTTGCCCTTAAGAACCTGTCCAGCCAGATCAGGGTGACTAGCATCTACCCCAGAATCCACAACAGCAACAGTTACTCCCTCGCCCTGAGACTCAGCCCAGGTGTCTTGCATTGTGAACACATCCAACACCCACTGCTGGTCTCTGACGTAATCAGCCGAGGCAGTTGGGGCTGAAGTAAGGAGCAAGGCTCCTGTCAACGCCACGACTCCTGCCGTAGACCAGACTCGTTTGGCACCCAATTCCTTGCTCCTCACTCAACTACGACTGGTTACGCCATCCTTCATACAAGCGAGCCGCACGGACCTTCCGTGCGGCTCGCTTGTATGTGCCTACTCGATATTGCGCGGCACATTCCGGTTGCGGTCTTCTTCCGAGATCCAGGTCTCTTCGTCCTCGACAAGGTAGTCGGGACGATCGCCCCGCTCATTCTCGTTCCCGGAGCGACGGCCGTTGCGGCCACCTATGCCGCCAGCCATCCCACCCGGCATGCCGCCACGTTGAGTCCCGCCACGGCTACCATGCAGGCCGCCACCGCCTCCGGCGCCCTTGCCAGTGATGCCCTGGGCCGCGCCGACCACGCCGCCGCGAGCCTTAGCGAGGGCTCCACGGCCACCGACACCGGCGCCACCACGACCTCCTGCGGCGCCTGCGCCAGCGCCACCGCCCATGCCGCCCATACCAGGTCGGGCTCCGGTACTGCGGCCTGTTGCTCCAGTACCGCGGCCTGCTGCCGCTCCGGCACCACCAGGCCCCCCCAGTCGACCGCCACGGCCGCCAGCGGTGCTGATTCCACCGCGAGCACCGCCCGCACCGAGATTTCCAGCGCCACCGGGAACCATCACGCCAGAGCCCGTGCCTCCACCGGCACCGCTGCCCCCGCCGGCTCCGATTCCACCGGAACCGGAGCTAATGCCCGGTCCTGTCAGGCCGGGCTTGATGCTGTCCACCTTCGTTCCGGTTGAGGGAGGCAGCAACGAAGCACCTCCTGTAATGCCCTTGGGACGAGGGACCTCAGGAGCTTTGCCAATACTCTTCGGCGGGCCTGCACTCCACGGCTTACTGCCTGAGGTTGAAGCTCCCGGCCGAGATGCACTGCCGTCGCCCACACTGACAGGGGGCGGATATTCCACATCGCGAGTAGGCTCCCTGACTCCATCTCTGTCATGGACGGGACGGTTTTTGTCCAAATTCCTCGTGACCCGCATGTACTGAGCGCCGAGGTTCTCCATGACGGCAACACCGTTCAGGTGCGCTTCTCGGCTTGCGCCGATCTTTCCCTCATTGTCCTCCGCCGCCTGCTTAGCGGTCTTTCCGGCATCGAGGTCACTGCGTACCGCTTCACCATTGTCATGGGCCAAGTCGGTGAGGCCGTCACCGACTTTATCCAAGAAGCCAGGTTCCTCGATCTTGTCCAGTTCCGCTTTATAATGACGAAGCTGCCCTCCCGCATCCTTCATCTGGGAGCTATTGAGATCGGCGTGCCAGGCCGCGTTTCTGACGCTCTGTGCGATGCCGCGAGCCTTCTTCTCAAAGGCCCTGGCAGCTTCTCCGCCCCAGTGCTCCAGAACATTGTCGACCGCCTTGTCGAGCAGGCCGGCAATTCCCCCTCCCTCGCCGCCAGCGAGAATCTCACTGACCTTTCCCCAGTGGCGGCCAGTCTCCTCAATCGCGCTCGGGTCGGTGCCTTCAAGCATCTGCTTGAGCTCTTTGAGCGGATAATTGATGAATTGAGTCTTGGTTTGAGGCCTCCCTGGGATGCACATCTCACCCTCAAGTACTGGCTTGGGCAGCTCTTTGTCACCAGCCATTTCGAACCCTTCCCCTCAGTAGGTGATTCTCGATCGGACCACTAGTCCCACTTGCCGTTCGAGCCCCCGGAGTTACCACCCATTTGACGCTTGTTCGCATACTCTTGTTCGGTGTACTTGTCCTTGACCTTGGAGGTGCTCTTGCCGAACTGGTCGATCAGTCCGTGCAGTCCCTTGATCGCACTCTCAAGGTCACTCTTTGTCTCTTTGTGGGCATTGAAGAGATCGCTCGCCTCCAGGAAGACACCCGGCTTCCCGAACGCGGTCATCGGGATATCCGTCCGGTACCGCGACGTCTCCCCCGCCTTGTCCATGTCGTCCAGCAGCGTCCAGAGCTTCCTGATCACTTCATCGAGCGCACTCAGATCGACGCGCAAACCGTCACTCATACCCCGTGTCCTCTCCCCTGTTTTCTGAATTCTCAGCGCTAACTCGCACGCGTGTGCCCTGAACTACCTTGGCTGCCTGGCACGCTTGCTCCGCCAGTCCCGTACCGCTACGCCGCTTCCGCCCGCCAGGAGCACCAGCAGCAAGCCCGCGCCCACCACGTACATCGCGATCCGGCGCTCCTGCTCCGCCTCCGTCTCGCCCATCGTCACCGCCATGGGGACGACCTCGCCCGCGCCCGCCTTGACCGGTGGGTCCGGTTCCGGGTGGGTGCCTGGGGTGGAGTCGTCCGAGAGGGCGGCTACCGGGTCCACCACGCCCCAGCCCAGGTAGCGGTTCGGGCCGCGGCCCGGGCGTTGGGCCGTTTCCTGGATGCGGGTGGCGAGTTGGGCCGCAGACCACCTCGGGTGCTTTTCCTTCAGCAGTGCCGCTACGCCCGCGACGTACGGGGCCGCGAAGCTCGTGCCGTCCGCCGTGCACTGGCCGCCCTTCGGGACGGTCGAGACCATGCTGACGCCGGGGGCAGCGATGTCCACGAAGTCGCCCGCCTGCGAGAAGAAGGCGCGTTCGTCGTTGCGGTCCGAGGCCGCCACCGCCAGGACGCCCGGGTACGACGCCGGATACGTGCTGGCGGACTTGCCGTCGGCGCCGTCGTTGCCGGAGGCCGCGACGATCAGGGCGTCGGCGTCCACCGCCGCCGCCACGGCGTTTCGCAGCTCCGTGTTGTCCTGCTTGTTCGCGGTGTCCGAGGAGATGTTGATGATCTCCGCGCCCTTGGCGACCGCGTCGCGGATCGCGGCGGACATCGTCCTCGAGTTGCCCTGCTTCTCCTCCGCGCCGGTGTAGCGCAGCGACAGGATCTTGGCTTCCGGCGCGATGCCCGCGAAGCCGGTGCCCGGGATCTCGCGGGCCGCGATGATGCCCGCGACCCGGGTGCCATGGCCCTCGATGTCCTCGGCACCGTCGCCCGACTTGCCGACGTAGTCCTTGCCGCCGGCGGCCATCGCACCGCGTAGCTGCGGGTTCTTGTCGTCGACGCCGGTGTCGATCACGGCGACCGTCACGCCCTTGCCCGTCGCCTGCTCGCGCAGTTGGTCCAGGAGTACGCGCTGGAGCGACCACGGCGTGGACTTTATGATGTCGCCGCCGAAGACGCACTCGGAGCTGGAGGACAGTCCGAACGTCGGGTTGTCGGCGTCTGCGAGACGGGTGGGGGCCGGGCCGGTGGCGAGCGCCGGCGGGGCGGATGCCAGACAGGCCCCGGTGACCGCCAGTACGCCAAAGACCCGCTGCAGTGCGCGGGTTCCACTCGTGCGCGTACGCGGACGGGGTGTCAGGACCCCCATGATCAGGCTCCCCAGGCTTTTCGCTTTTACCGAAGCCGAGTTGCAGCCGTACCTGTGGCAGTAGCTGTGGTTGTAGTTACAGCTGCGGCTGTGGCTCTGGTCGAAGTTTTCTTTGTGTTGACAGTGGTGCTTTCGGGGCCTTCTTCAGCGGCACCCGGAAGTGGTTCGGCCCAGCGGACACCATGGCTGGCATCGGCCGGGCCGGCCCATCTCACCTCACCTCGGGTGCGGATCAGCCCCAGGTGTTGGCGTTGCTCTTCTCCGTGGCCTGGTAGTTCTCGGCCGAGCTCTGCAGCGCGGCGGAGATCTTCATCAGGGTCGAGTGAAGGGCGGCAGCGGTCTGGTCCCACTCGCGCTGCTTGCGCTGGTAACCCTCCTGCGCCTCACCTTCCCAGGTGGTGGCGACGCGCTTGACTGCGGCCTCTACGTCGTCGAGCTGCTGCTTGATGCGGTTGGCGGTGTTGCGCACGTCCGTGGACGCGTTGGTGATGGTGGCGTAATTGACGAGAATCGACATCGTCGCTCCCTTTCAGGAAGAAGTTTCAGGAAGTCGGAGAGAGTTGATCAGCCGAAGTCGGACATGATCTTGCTCACTTCGGCGTTCTGCTGCTCTTCCGAAGCGGTGTAGTTGCTCCGCGTGGAGTCGACGGCTTCCTTGATCCCCTCGAGGATGGCGCTCATGTTCTTGGCCTCCTCGTTCCACCGGTTCTGGAGCTCGTGGTAGGACTTGGCCGCCTGGCCCTGCCAACCGCCCGCGACCTGGTCGATCACTCCGCCAAGGCGGCGGATCTCGCCCTGGATCTGGCCATTCACCGTGGTGATCTGGCTCGAGAGCCTGGTCAGCTCATCTTCTGTTACCCGAAACTGCCCGGCCATGGTGAACCTTCCCCCATGTCGTTGATGGTCCGGGAAGCCTGTGCCGCTCCCCGGATAAGCGTCATATCAATGAGCGCTGCAAGCACTCTATCGTCCGTCTGTCGCACATCCATATGCGAAGACCATCAGTTACAGACTTCACACATGCGTGCGGCGAATCCGTGATCGGGAGCGGCCAAGTCGGGCCGCGAGCACGTTCGTTGACCTCACTGGCTCTGCGGCTGCGCGGCGCTGCCGGTGTCCAGCGTGGGGCCCTTCGGAATGAACTTCGCCCACGGTTGCGGGACGACCGCGGGGTTGGACACCTTCTCGTATCCCAGACGTGTTCGCGCCTTGTCCGTCTCGCTCGCTTCACCCTGCGACGGCGAGGACGAGGACGCCTCGCCGCTCTTGTCCGCCGCGCTGTCGTTGTTCGTCGGCAGCGAGTAGCGCAGGCCCGTGTCGGTCAGCAGGTACGTCGCGCCGCCGCCCTTCGCCGCGCCCCTGACCTCCCGGAAGAGCAGCCCCGAGCCGGAGGAGACGTAGGCGTTCAGCGAATCGGCGATGACCTTCTTGGGGTACGTCGTCCCGGCCCAGGCCGCGAGCTTCGGCTTCTTGTCCGCGCCGATGGTGCCGCTGTAGACGCTGCAGGAGGTGGTACGGGCCGCACCGGTCGCCGTCGTCGCGGAGTTGGCCTGCTGCGGGACGGTCTGCGGCCAGCCCTTGTCCGCGTAGAAGCTCTCCGCCGGACCGCCGTTGGCGGCGATGATGTCGGGGGTCTCGGCCTTGATGTCGGCGATCTCGTCGGTTCCGTACGCCCGCTTCGCGGACGGCGAGTGCTTGAGCAGGTCGGCGACGAACGGCGTGATCGCGGCGACCTGGTCCCTCAGGACGACGTAGTACTTGTCCCCCTGGGCGTCCTGTGCCTTGAGCACCCGGCCCACCGTCCCGGCCTCCGCGGGAAGCCCCTCGACCGCGGTCGGCAGGCCGATGGACGGCATCGTCGGGAACGTGATGACGCCGCCCGGGTTGAGGGTCTGCAGCCACTCCGTGCTCACCGGCTGCGGTTCGGCCGCCGTGCCGATGACGGCGGCGCGCAGCTGCTCCATCGTGGTGTCGTCGAGGCGCGGTGTGCCGCCCAGCTGGAAGACGTTGCCCTCTCCGTCGACCAGGTACTCGATCCTGGTCCTGGCGTCGACGACGTACAGCGCCTCACGCGCGTCGACCTTCCCCGCTGTCTTCCTGACCGACTTCGCGTCGTCGTCGTCGAAGACGAAGACGGCACGGTCGATGGAGGCGTCCGAGCCGGGGGCGGGGCGCTCGCAGACCGCCCAGGTCTTCGCCCTCTCGGCGTCGTCCTTGGTGGGCAGCCGGTCGGGGGCGTACGGGATGCCGAGCGTCGCACCGTGCGGGATGCCGCTCTTGTCGATGTCCTTGCCGGGGACCTCGATGACGGTGCCCTTGCCCTTGTCGAGGAGGAGCTTGGCGGAGGCGTAGTTGAGGACGGGGTGCAGCGTCGGCACTTCCTTGCCGTTCGGTCCCTTGTCCTTGATCACGACGTAACGCGTCGTGGAGTCGCTGTCGACGATGATGTGTTCGCCGACGGTGTCCCAGCCCTTGGGCGCCGACGGCTTGAGCACACCCCAGGCGATGAAGCCCACCACCAGCACCACGCCCACCGCCAGGCTGGGCATCACGGTACGGACCGGACGCGGCGCGCCTTCGTCCGATCCCCCGGGCGATGGCGCCAGGAACGCTGCGACGGTGCGTTTGCGAGCGAACGTATAGGCGGCGAGCTCATCCCGACGCGTTGCCATGGTCCTGGCTCTCCCGTGTGGTCGTGCGTGAAGAAGAATCGTGCGTAAGGCTGCTTCAGCTGGGCAGGGCAACCACTATGCACTGCGCCGCGCGACCGTGATCCACCAGGTACGGGTCCCCGCCGCATCTTCACAGCCCTGTGTCGTGTTCGTAGCACGGGACCTGTGTCGCCCCGTGTTCATCAGCGGGTACCGTGACCACTCGCACGACTGACGTGGGCAATTGTGGCCCCTGGCCCCGTCGCTGAGATCTCCACCGGCGATCTCCACCGATGACGGCCACCACTTCGCGAAAGGGATCTCCCGGGGGATGACCAGCGCTACGAGCACTCGGCGCGGACGCCGCGCACAGCAGCAACCGGGCCGTGGCCGCAGATCCGCGCCGTCCCCGGCTCCCTCCTCCACCGCCACCCCCGCCACCGCGGCCCCGCGTACGCTGCCCCACCCCGGCGGCATGGGCCCGCTGCGGCTGCAGCAGCTCATTCTGGTGGAGCTCGCGGCGGCCGTCATGCTGGCCGCCTGGGTCACGTCCGAGCGCTGGCTGCTCGCCCCGGCCGGCGCCGTGGCCGCGCTGCTGCTGCTCCTGGCGATCGTGCGCCGGCACCACCGGCCGCTGCCCGAGTGGTACGAGACGACGCGCGCCCTCAAACGCCGCCGGCGCGAGGCCAAGCTGCCCGTCCCGCCCGGCACGGACCCGTTGCTGGCCCCCACCGTGGAGTGCGACTCCGCTTTGCGGACGTACACCTTCGTCTCCCGTGACGACCGCTCGATCGGCATGATCGGCGACGGGTCGTTCCTGACCGCGGTGCTCTTCGTGCAGCCGGGCGACGAGCCGCTGCGCCCCGGTTTCGCCGGGCGGCAACTTCCGCTCCAGCTGGTCCAGGACGCCCTGGAGGTCGACGGCATCCGGCTCGCCTCCGCACAGGTGGTGCAGCACACCCAGCCGGCGCCCGCGCCGCACCTGCCCCCGCAGTCCGTCGCCGCACGGTCGTACGGCCCCCTCCAGGCCCGGTCCGGGTCCCCCGCGCTCCGGCTCACCTGGGTCGCCCTCAAGCTCGACCCCGAACTGTGCCCCGAGGCGGTGGAGGCGCGCGGCGACGGCGTCGCCGGCTCCCAGCGCGCGCTGCTGCGGGTGGCGGACCAGCTGGCGAGCCGGTTGGCCGGGGCCGGCTTCGAGGCGACCATCCTCGACGAGAGCGAGCTCGTGCAGGCGCTCGCGACCTCCAGCTGCCTCAACCCGCGGGCCAACGCGCAGCACGGCCAGGACGGCCGGCCCGCCCAGCGGCGTACGGTCGAGTCGGTACGGAGCTGGCGGGTCGACGACCGGTGGCACTCGACGTACTGGATCTCCCGCTGGCCGCAGTTGGGGGACGGCGGTGTCGCACTGCCGCAGCTCATCACGCAGTTCACCTCGCTGCCCGTGCTCGCGACGACGTTCAGCATGACGTTGAGCAAGGCCGGCAGCCGGGGCGTCTCCGTCGCCGGGCATGTGCGCATCACCGGCCGCGGCGAGAACGAACTGGGCCAGGTCCGGCGGGACTTGGAGCGTGCCGCGAGCGCGTCCAAGGTCGGCCTGGTGCGCCTGGACCGGGAACAGGTCCCCGGAGCTCTCGCCACCCTGCCTCTCGGAGGTACGTCCTGATGTCCTACCCCACACCGACCACGAACCCGGGGCAGCGGGGCCAGGAACCCGCCCGCACCCCCGCGCACGTGGCCTCGCCCACCGACACGGGTCTGATCCCGATCGTCCGGCCGGACGCGCCCCAGCAGCAACGGCGCATCTTCAGCCCGGGGTTCGGGCTGCGCGGACCGCGCCGCAACCGTCATGTCGTCACCGCCGAGGAGATCGCGGCGATCAGCGTGCCGATCGGCGACGACGGCGTGATCATCGGTACCGACCCGGAGTCCCAGCCTGCGGTGCTCGGCCTGGCCCGCCCCACCCCCTTCGACGTCGTCGTGGTGGGCGGCCTGTGGCTGGCCCAGGTGCTGGCGCTGCGCGCCGCCGCGACGGGCGCGCGCGTGGGCGTCGAGACCGGCCGCCCGCATGCCTGGCAGCAACTGGCCCAGGCGGCGGGCGGCGGTCAGCAGTGCATGACGGTCTACCCGGTGGGACGGGTGCCCGCGCAGGGGCCGTCGGTCTCCAGCCCGGTGGTGCTGATCCGCGACTGCGGCGTACGCCCGCCGCGTGGGCGTGTGACGTCCCTGCCGTGGCAGGCGGTGGTGACCGTGCTGCCCTTCGTCGGCGAACACGCGCCGCGCTGGCTGATGCAGGCGCAGCTGGTCGGGATCCAGCGCATCTCGCCCCAGGAGACCGAGGTCGTACGGGAGACCCTGGGCGTCCCGGCCGAGCATCTGGAGATGCTGCCGACGCTCTCCGACAACGTCACCCTGTGGTGCACGCGCAAGCATCGCAAGTACGTCATGACCGAGCCCACGGACGCGGAGACGGGTCTGCTCGGCATGGCCCGTCGCCTGGACTGAGCACCGCCGCCCGGGCGTCGGCCGGGCACGGTCGCCGGAGGAGCAGCGGAGCCGGTCCGCACGCAAGGGCGCTTTTCCGTACCGTGGGGCGAAAGATTAGTGTTCTGGTGATGCGGTGAACGTCGCAGCGGCGTAGGACGCGCCACCCCATCCGCCCGACCGCGACGACGCATTCAGCAGCAGTGGCTGACCAGGAGGCAAAGCAGTGAACAGGGATCGGTCCGAGTACGACGGCGGCGGCCAGTCCTCGGACGGGGACGACCGTGAGCTGGACCTCACCGGCGAGTTCGAAATCGTCTACGAGCCTCCTGCCTGGTACGACCAGAGCGCGCGGGGTGGCTCCGCGCAGGGCGGACAGGGGGGCGCCGGACAGGCGTCACCGCCGCCGCCGGCCGGGCCGCCGCTGGGGCCGGCGGGCGGTCCCGCGCAGCAGGGGCTGCCCGCGCCCCAGGTCCCCGCGCAGGCACAGCCGTACGCGCAGGGCGGTTACGGGTTCCCGCCGCAGCCGGGACCGGGTGTGCCCCCGCAGGCGGCGCCTCGGCAGGCCGCCGGGTACGGGTATCCGCAGCAGGCCGCGCCCGGCGTGCCCCAGCCGGGTCAGGACGCCTCGGGCGGTTACGGGTACCCGCAGCAGCAGGCGCCGGCCGGGGCCGGCGCGCCCCCGCCCCCGCCCGCGCCCGGTTTCCCCGTACTGCGTCCGGTCGGCGAGGACGCGCAGGCGAACCCGCCGCAGGCCGCCGCCCCGGTGGCCGCTCCGGTGGCGGAAGCTCCCGAGCAGCCCGCTCCCGAGCAGCCTTCCCCCGAGCCGGACTACGCCGCTGCCGACGCGGAGGCGGCAGCGCTGTTCGGCGACGCCGACGACGTCGAGGAGCCGGCGGAGGAGCACGGCGGCGAGGCGGAGCCGGGCGGCTCCGAGACCGCGTCCGGTGCGGAGGGGGACGCCGACGCCGACTCGGCAACGGACGCTCGGTCCGGCACGGAGAGCGAGAGCTCGTCCGGTGCCGAGGAGCAGGCCGGGTCCGCGGCGGCAGCGCCCGCCGCGGCCGAACCCCAGCCGGTGGCGCAGGCCCAGCCGCAGAGCGAGCCCGCCCCCCAGGCCGCCGCGCCTCACGCCGGTACGCCTCCGCAGGACCCCCAGGGCCTCCCCCCGCTGCCGCAGGGCTACCAGCCCGCACAGCCCCTCCAGGGCGCACCTCAGCAGCCGGTCCAGCCCGACCAGCAGGCCGCGGCCGCACAGGCCGCCGGGTACGGCTACCCCCAGTCGTTCGCCCAGCAGCAGCCGCAGCACCAGCCCTTCCCGCAGGGCACCTTCGGCGCGGCCCAGCCGCTGCCCCCGGTGCAGCAGCAGCCCGACCCCCAGTACCCGGGGTACCCGGCGCAGGGCGGGCAGGCCGCACCCGGTTACCCCCAGCAGCAGCCGCAGCAGCAGGCCGCACAGCCGCAGCCGCAGCCGCAGCCGCAGGCCGGTTACCCCTACCCGCCCCAGCAGGCCGGTTACGGTTACCCGCAGCCCGCGCCCCCGCAGCAAGCCGTGCAGCCACAGCAGCCACAGCAGATGCCGCCGGCCCAACAGCCCCCGTACCAGCAGCCGCAGCAGCAGCCGCACCCCACGGCCCCGCCCGCCTACGGCTCCCAGGGCTGGACCGCCCCGGCGGGACCGCAGGCCGGCGCCCCCCAGCAGCAGGCGGCGCCCGGCACCCCGCTCGGTTACAACGCCGCCGTCGAGCTCTCCTCCGACCGGCTGCTGCGCAACCAGCCCAAGGCCCGTAAGAACAACTCCGGCCCGTCCCGCTTCAAGCTCGGCGCCAAGAAGGAAGAGGAGGAGCGGCAGCGCAAGCTGGCGCTGATCCGCACGCCGGTGATGTCCTGTTACCGGATCGCGGTGATCAGCCTCAAGGGCGGCGTGGGCAAGACCACGACCACCATCTCGCTCGGTGCCACGCTCGCTTCCGAGCGTCAGGACAAGATCCTGGCGATCGACGCCAACCCGGACGCCGGCACCCTCGGCCGACGGGTGCGGCGCGAGACCGGGGCCACCATCCGCGACCTGGTGCAGGCGATCCCGCAGCTCAACAGCTACATGGACATCCGCCGCTTCACCTCGCAGGCGCCGTCGGGTCTCGAAATCATCGCCAACGACGTGGACCCGGCGGTCTCCACGACCTTCAACGACCAGGACTACCGCAGTGCGCTCGACGTCCTGGGCAGGCAGTACCCGATCATCCTCACCGACTCGGGCACCGGTCTGCTCTACAGCGCGATGCGTGGTGTCCTCGACCTCGCCGACCAGCTGATCATCATCTCCACCCCGTCCGTGGACGGTGCGAGCAGCGCCTCGACGACGCTCGACTGGCTCTCCGCGAACGGTTTCGCCGATCTCGTCCAGCGGTCGCTCACCGTGATCTCCGGGGTCCGCGAGACGGGCAAGATGATCAAGGTGGACGACATCGTCGCGCACTTCGAGACCCGCTGCCGCGGCGTCGTCGTCGTGCCCTTCGACGAACACCTCGCGGCCGGCGCCGAGGTCGACCTCAACATGATGCGCCCCAAGACCCGGGAGGCGTACTTCCACCTCTCGGCACTCGTCGCCGAGGACATCGCCCGCACCCAGCAGGGCCAGGGCTTCGCCGCCCAGCAGCAGGTCCCCCAGCAGCACCCGCAGGGGTACGCGCCCCAGCAGCAGCCGCCCGTCGCCGCCCCTCCGCCGGGGCAGGGCTGGCAGCAGCAGACGCAGCAGCCTCCGCAGGGCCAGGGCTGGCAGCAGCAGCCACCGGCGCAACAGCCACCGGCCCAGCCGCAGCACCAGCAGCAGCCCGGGCCCGGCTGGACCCAGTAGACGCGGGGTCCGTCCCCCGTGCGGGTGAGTTACTACAAGGTGCTTATGCGTACGGCACGTCGAGGCGGCCTAAGATGCCCGAAACGACGTGCTGCCGTTGCCGAAAGGGAGTTTGACTGATGGGGAGCGCACAGGAGAAGGAAGAGCTGTACGCCCTCGACATCTCCGACGTCGAGTGGCACAGCGCCCCCGGCACGAGTGAGGACGAGGAGCGCGTCGAGATCGCGTACCTGCCCGAGGGGGCCGTCGCGATGAGGTCGTCCGTGGATCCGGAGACCGTCCTGCGGTACACCGAGGCCGAATGGCGGGCGTTCGTGCTCGGTGCGCGCGACGGTGAGTTCGATCTGACCTGAGCGCTGGACAGCACCGCGCCCCGCCGGATGAGCTCATCCGGCGGGGCGCGGTGCTGTAGGCGTCGTTCGTTCCGTCAGCGGCGCCGTCGGCCGATGAGGAAGGCCATCCCCCAGGCCACCACTGCGGCGGCCAGCAGACCGAACAGGGAGATCAGCTCGGGGTCGCTCGGGTTGCCCCACCATGCCTTGGCCGGAGTGAGGGGGTCGTCCTCCATCATGTCCGAGAACGCGGACATCCCGCCCACGTCGGTGAAGATGAGCGCCACGCCGTTGGTGTAGCCGAAGAAGGCGCCGAGCATGGCCACGACGGCCCCGCCGATGTGGGCGCCGGTACGGCCGCGGGCCAGAAGGCCGACCACGGTACCGACGGCAGCCGCGTTGAGAAGGGCGTGGGCCACGTAGAGGACGCGCGCCACATCCTGCGACGTGTCCTCGTACGAGGCATAGATGACAAGGCTGTAGAGCGAGGCCAGGCCGACCGAGACGAGCAGCCCGAGGAAGAAGGCGGCGACCGGCTTCCCGCTGTTCGGCTGCTGTCCGTACGGCGCGTACGGCGCAGCCGGGTACGCGTACCCGGGCTGCATCGGGAATGGCCCGGGGGCGGACGGCGGAGCGCCGAATCCCGGGGGCGGCCCCGGAGGCTGCTGGGGCATGGGGGGCTGGTTGCCCGGGTTGTACTGGGGCTGCCAGGACTGGCTCAAGACGGGGTCCCCCGGGAAGGCAGAGAGATGGATCCGACCAAAGTACCAAACGGGCCACGTACGAGGCCGCTTCGGGCATCCGCCTCACGGACGGCGGCCGGACACGCCTCCCCCACCGGTCCGCAGGCTCCGCCAGCCCCTCAGCAGGGGGGCGACAAGGGTCTGGACCAATGAAGGGCCGCACCGTCTCCGCCGTACGGCCCCACGCCGATCAGTCCGGTATTCCCGCAGTCCACGCGGGGTTTGGCACATCGTTGACGCAGCCGGACCAGCGCTGATAAACCTCGCTTCACCAGCTGGAGCTCATTGATCAACACGCGCTCCCCGTGCGAGTCATGACGCGAGGTCACGTCCCATGGACACAGAGATTCCGCGCAGTACCCGGCAACGCCCCCGCACCCGAACCCTTCTGGCCGTCGGAGCCACCGCCCTGGCCCTGGCCGCCGGAGCCGCGACCCCGCTCAACCCCGCGCCGCAGCAGGCGAAGGCGGCGCAGGCCGACGCCGGGCGGACGCTGACCGTCGCGGTCTCGCAGAGCGTCGACTCCCTCAGCCCTTTCCTGGCGCAGCGCCTGGTCTCCACCAGCGTCCACCGGCTGATCTACGAGAACCTGACGAACTACGACGTCAAGGACAACCACGCGGTCCCGGGCCTCGCCACCCGGTGGGAGGCGTCGCCGGACAAGCTGACGTGGACGTACACCATCCGTGAGAACTCCAGCTGGTCCGACGGCGAACAGGCCACCGCCGAGGACGCCGCCTGGACGTTCAACACGATGATGAAGGACGAGGGCGCGGCCACCGCCAACGGCAGCTTCGTCGCCAACTTCAGGAAGGTCACCGCCCCCAGCCCCACCCGGCTGGTCATCGAGCTGAAGAAGCCGCAGGCCACCATGGCCGCGCTCGACGTGCCGATCCTCCCCCGGCACGAGTGGGAGAAGGTCGGCGACTTCTCGAAGTTCAACAACGACAAGAAGTTCCCCGTGGTCGGGAACGGCCCCTTCGTCCTCACCGACTACAAGGTGGACCAGTACGTCAAGCTCAAGCCGAACAAGAAGTTCTGGCGCGGCGCGCCGAAGTTCGACGAGCTGGTCCTGAAGTACTACAAGGACGGTGACGCGGCCGTCGCCGCGCTCCAGAAGGGCGAGGTGTCCTTCGCGGCCAACCTCACCCCCGCCCAGGCGGCGTCCCTCGCGAAGGCCAGGAACATCAAGGTCAACGACGCCCCCGGCCGGCGCTTCTACGCGCTCGCCACCAACCCGGGCGCCAGGTCGAAGGACGGCAGGAAGTTCGGCGACGGCCACCCCGCGCTGCTCGACCGGAAGGTGCGCCAGGCCCTCTTCGCCGCCACCGACCGCGAGACGATCATCGACAAGGTCTTCCAGGGCCACGCCGTCGAGGGCGAGGGCTACATCCCGCCGCGCTTCTCGGCGTACCACTGGAAGCCGTCCGCCGACCAGAAGATCGCGTACGACCCGGCGAAGGCGGCCGCGCTCCTCGACGAGGCGGGCTACAAGAAGAACAGCGCGGGCAAGCGCGTCGGCAAGGACGGCAAGCCGCTCGACTTCCGCATCCTGTGCCACGCCACCGACCCGAACGACAAGGCCATCGGCAAGTACATGCAGGAGTGGTGGGGCGAGCTCGGCATCGGCCTCAAGGTCGAGTGCCTCGACAACGTCTCCGACCCCTGGCTGGCCGGCGAGTACGACCTGGCCTTCGACGGCTGGTCCGTCAACCCCGACCCCGACTTCGTCCTCTCCATCCACACGTGCGCCGCGCTGCCGGCCACGCCCAAGGACACCGGCGCGACGGACAACTTCATCTGCGACAAGAAGTTCGACGAGCTCTACGCGCGGCAGACCGCGGAGTACGACGAGGCCAAGCGCGCCGACCTCGTCAAGCAGATGCAGTCGCGGCTGTACGACACGGGCTACATGAATGTCATGGCGTATCCGAACGCGGTCGAGGCGTACCGTACCGACCAGATCAAGTCGATCACGACGATGCCCGAGTCCGGCGGCAATCTCTGGGGCCAGGACGGCTACTGGAGCTGGTGGTCGGCCGTGCCCGCCGATGCCGACGACACCTCCGGGGAGGGTGGCTCCTCCACCGGTCTCGTCGTGGGCATCGGCGCGGCCGCCGTCCTCGCCGTGGGCCTCGGGATCTTCGTCGCCCTGCGCCGCCGCTCCACCGCGGAAGACCGTGAGTAGTCCATGAGCACTGCAAGCACCGCCCCCCTCGCGGAGGGCACCGCCGACGGCCCGGCCCTGGTGAAGACCGGGCCGTCCGGCCCCCGCGCCCGCTCCGCCCGCGCCTACCTGCTGTACGTCGCGGGAAAGCTGGGCGGTGCGGCCGTCTCGATCTTCGCCGTCCTCGTCACCAGCTTCTTCCTCTTCCGGATCATCCCCGGCGACCCGGTGCGCACCATGACGCACGGCCGCCAGGTCTCCGCCGAGCAACTCGCCTCGCTGCGCCGCCAGTTCGGTCTCGACCTGCCGGTGTGGCAGCAGTTCACGGACTACTGCGCCAAGGCGCTGAGCGGCGACTTCGGCACCTCGTACCAGTTCCACGCGCCGGTCGGCGAACTGATCGCCGAGAAGGTGCCCGCGACCCTGCTGCTGACCGGCGTCGCCGTCGTCATCTACTCCGTCCTCGGCCTGTGGCTCGGCACCCGCTCCGCGTGGCACCACGGCGGGCCGGGCGACAAGGTCAACACCGGGGTGGCCCTCACCCTGTGGTCCGTGCCGTCGTTCTGGCTCGGCCTGCTGCTGATCATCACCTTCTCGGTGGGCATCGGACCGGTCCCCGGCATGTTCCCGACGGGCGGCATGGAGTCGGGCGACGCGTCCGGTTTCGCGTACGTCGCCGATGTCGCACACCACATGGTGCTGCCCGTGGTCACCCTGGTCGCGGTCGGGTACGCCCAGACGCTGCTGGTCATGCGGTCCTCGCTGCTCGACGAGATGGGCAGCGACTATCTGACGACGGCGCGCGCGAAGGGGCTGCGCGACGACCTGGTGCGGCGCCGTCACGCCGTACCGAACGCCCTGCTGCCGACCGTCACCATGGTCTTCATCAACCTGGGCCACGTGGCGGCCGGTTCCATCCTCGTCGAGACGGTCTTCTCCTGGCCGGGGCTCGGCGGTCTCTTCTACCAGGCGCTGAGCGTGCCCGACCTGCCGTTGGTGCAGGGGCTCTTCGTCGTCTTCGCCGGAGCGATGATCGTGATGAACCTCCTCGCCGACCTGCTCTATCCGCTGCTCGACCCCCGGGTGGGCCGATGACCACTACGCCTTCCGCCCAGACCGCCTCGTCCCTCACGTGGGCGCGGCGCCGCCACTCCGTGGCCCGGTTCTGGCGTGCGTACCGCACGCACCGGGCGGGGCTCTTCGGGCTCGGCGCCCTGGCCGTGATCGCGCTGGTCGCACTCGCGGCGCCGCTGCTCACCGGCGGCGACGTACAGAGCGTGACGAACGCTCCCGGGTCGGCCCTGGAGCCGCCGAGCGGTGAATTCCCGCTCGGGACCGACCAGTTCGGGCGCTCGCTGCTCGGGCTGCTGGTCTGGGGCGCCCGCATCTCGCTGACCGTGGGGCTGATGGCGGCCGCGCTGTCCGTGGCCATCGGTACGCTCGTGGGCATCGTCGCCGGGCACTTCGGCGGCTGGTTCTCGACCGTGGTCATGCGGATCACCGACTGGTTCCTGGTGATGCCGACGCTGGTGCTGGCGATCGTGCTGGCCACGGTGATGTCGCGCAGCGTGTGGACGGTGATCCTGGCGATCGGCGTCACCACCTGGCCGACGACGGCCCGCCTGGTGCGGGCGCAGACCCTGGCCGTCGAGTCGCGTCCGTACATCGAGCGGGCGACGGCGCTCGGCGGCGGCCACGGGCACATCATGACCCGCCACGTCCTGCCCAACGTCATGCCGCTGGTGCTCGCCCAGACCACGCTCGGCATCTCCAACGCCATCCTGACCGAGGCGACGCTGGCCTTTCTCGGGCTCGGCGACCCGGACGTCGTCTCGTGGGGCGGCATGCTCCAGGACGCGCGGGAGGCGGGCGCGGTGTCGTCCGGGCACTGGTGGTACCTGGCGCCGCCCGGGATCGCCATCGCGCTCGTCGCGCTGGCGTTCACCCTGTGCGGGCGCGCGGTCGAGTCCGTGCTCAACCCGAAGCTGGGGGTGTCCGCCCGATGAGCGTGCTGCTCGAAGTGAAGGACCTGCACGTCACGTACGGCGCCGGAACGCGCGCCGTACGCGGTGTGGACCTGACGCTGTCCGCCGGCCAGAAGCTCGGCATCGCGGGCGAGTCCGGCTGCGGCAAGTCGACACTGGCGCTGGCGCTGCTGCGGCTGCTGCCCGCGTCGGCCCGGCTCAGCGGTGAGATCCTGCTCGACGGCGAGGACGTCCTCACCATGAAGTGGGGCAGGCTGCGGGCCGTACGGTGGGCGGGGGCCTCGATCGTCTTCCAGGGCGCCATGCACTCGCTGAACGCCGTGCACCGCGTCGGGGAACAGATCGCCGAGCCGGTCCTGCTGCACCGCAGGTCCACTCCGGCGGCCGCGCGCAGACGGGCCGTCGGGCTCCTGGAGCAGGTGGGGCTGCCGGCCGCGCGCGCCGACGCGTATCCGCACGAGCTGTCGGGCGGACAGCGGCAGCGCGTGATGATCGCGATGGCGCTGGCCTGTGATCCGCGGCTGATCGTCGCGGACGAGCCGACGACGGCGCTGGACGTGATGGTCCAGGCGCAGATCCTGCGGCTGATCGAGCAGCTGGTCGCCGACCAGGACATCAGCCTGCTGATGATCAGTCACGACCTGTCGGTGCTGGCCGACACGTGCGACCGGCTCGCGGTGATGTACGCGGGGAGGGTCGTCGAGGAGGGCCCGGCGGACCAGGTCTTCGCCGACGCGCGGCATCCGTACGGCCTGGCCCTGTCGGCGGCGTTCCCGCGCATCGGCGACCCGGCCTCCCGCCGGGCTCCGCGCGGCCTGCCGGGCAACCCGCCGGATCCGTCCGCGCTGCCCACCGGCTGTACGTTCCACCCGCGCTGCCCGGTCGCGCTGGACCTGTGCGCCACGGAGGACCAGGCGCTGCGGGAGTCGGGGACCGGGCGGCGGGCGGCGTGCGTGCGGGTGGGGGCGGTACCGGCGCAGGTGGCGGTACCGGAACCGCCGCCGGCGTGACCAGGGTCGCCCCGGCACCGGCGCCGCCTGCCGCTGCGCGGGACTTTCCCCGGACCGCCCCTTCCCGAACCGGGGCTCCGCTCCTCGAACTCCCCCGGAAGCCGGACTTTCCAGCCCGTCCGGCCTCCGAGGACACGCCCGGAGGGCCTCCGGGGGTCCGGGGGCCTGTCCCGGTTCCGGGAAGGGGCGGGCAGGGCAACAGGCCCCGCGCAGCGGCACCGCCCCCGCGCCCCGCTCTCCGTCCCCGCCCCGCCACCCCACCACCACCACACCGGAGCCAGACATGAGCACCGAGCCCCTCCTCTCCGCCGCCGGACTGCACGTCGCCTTCCCCGGGCGGCGCGGCGCGGCGACCGCCCGCGCCGTCGACGGCGTCGACCTCGACATCCGCCCCGGCGAGATCGTCGCGCTCGTCGGAGAGTCCGGGTGCGGCAAGACCACACTCGCCCGTTCGCTGCTCGGCCTGGTCCCGCCCACCTCGGGCCGTGTCACCTTCGGCGGCGAGCCCCTCGACTACGCCTCACGCTCCCTGAAGGCGTACCGCAAGCGCGTCCAACTGGTGCTCCAGGACCCCAGCGGCTCGCTCAATCCGCGGCACACGGTGTACGACGCCGTGGCGGAGGGCCTGCGCATCCACGGTTACGCGGGGGACGAGCGCGAGGCCGTCGCCGGGGCCCTCTCGCGCGCCGGGCTGCGACCGCCCGAGCGGTTCTTCCTGCGCTACCCGCACGAACTCTCCGGCGGCCAGCGCCAGCGCGTCGTCATCGCGGGCGCACTCGTCCTCGACCCCGAACTCATCGTCGCCGACGAGCCGGTGGCCTCCCTCGACGCGTCCGTACGGGGGGAGATCCTGGCCCTCCTGCTGTCGTTGCGCGACGAACTCGGGCTCTCCGCACTCGTCGTGACCCACGACCTCGGTCTCGCCTGGAACATCGCGGACCGGGTGGCGGTGATGTACCTGGGCCGGATCGTGGAGACGGGACCCGCCGAAAAAGTACTGACGGACCCTCAGCACCCGTACACCCGGGCCCTGTTGTCCGTGCTGCC
Organism: Streptomyces enissocaesilis; assembly: GCF_039533765.1. Classification (NCBI taxonomy): domain Bacteria; kingdom Bacillati; phylum Actinomycetota; class Actinomycetes; order Kitasatosporales; family Streptomycetaceae; genus Streptomyces; species Streptomyces enissocaesilis. The sequence continues at coordinate 40,969 of NZ_BAAAUD010000061.1, forward strand.
GGAGTCCGGCGCGGAACCGGTCGTGCTCACCGGCGAGCCCCCGGACCCGTCCCGCGTCCCCGGCGGCTGCCGCTTCCACGTCCGCTGCCAGGTGCTCGCCTCGGGCGAGGCCGAGCGCACCGGCGTCGCCGCCGACTGCCGTACGACGCTCCTGCCGGTCCTGACCGGCGGCGAGGAGGCCCAGGTCGCCTGTCACTGGGCGGCCGCCCGCGCCGGGGAGACCGCGGAGACGGAGACCGCCGGCGCCTGAGCCCGCAGGGTCCGCCGAGCCCCGGGGTCACTGGGCGGCGTACGCCTCGATGAGCTCGCGCGAGCGCTTCACGTCGGCTCCGATGGCTTCCAGCAGCGCCTCGATCGACTCGAACTTCTCCTGGCCGCGTACGTACGCGAGGAAGTCCACGGCGACGTGCAGCCCGTACAGATCGAGGCCCACGCGGTCGATGGCGTACGCCTCGACCGTCCGCTCCGTGCCGTCGAACTGCGGGTTCGTGCCGACCGAGATCGCGGCGGGCATCTTCTCGTCCTGCGCGGTCAGCCAGCCCGCGTACACGCCGTCGGCGGGGATCGCGGTGTGCGGCAGCGTCTCGACGTTCGCCGTCGGGTAGCCGAGCTCACGGCCCCGCTGCGCCCCGCGCACCACGACGCCCTCGACGCGATGCGGCCGGCCCAGGATCTCCGCGGCGCCTTCGACGTCGCCCTCGGCGACCAGCCGCCGGGTCAGCGTGGAGGAGAACGGCTCGCCGCCGCCCGCCCGCCCGGTCACGTACAGGTCGACGACCTCGACCTCGTAGTCGTACGTCCGGCCGAGCTCGGCCAGGAAGCCCACGTCGCCCGCCGCCCGGTGGCCGAAGCGGAAGTTGGGGCCCTCGATGACCGTCCGCGCGCGCAACCTGTCGACCAGCACCTTCACGATGAAGTCGGCCGGCGAGAGCTTCGAGAACTCCGGGGTGAAGGGCAGGATCAGCAGCGCGTCCACGCCCAGCTCCGCGATCAGCTCCGCCCGGCGGTGGTGCGGGGCGAGCAGCGGAGGGTGGCTGCCGGGGCGCACGACCTCGCTCGGGTGCGGATCGAAGGTGACGACGACCGAGGGCACGCCCAGCTCGCGGGCGCGCTCCACCGCGCGGCCGATGATCAGCTGGTGTCCGCGGTGCACTCCGTCGTAGGAGCCGATGGTGACGACGCTGCGTCCCCAGTCCTGGGGGATGTCCTCCAAGCCACGCCAGCGCTGCACTGTGACCGCTCTCCTCGTCCGAACTCGAACCCGAACCTGTGTACGTGGGACTGCCGATTACGCAGGTCTAAGACTGCCATGCCCACAGCGCCCGACTCGCATCGGCATGGGGCTCACCAGGCCCCCGACCACCCGGCGGACATCGAAAGCGCCCCCTTGTGCGCCCGCCAGTCACTCCGAGCGCCCGCCCAAGTGGGTGAATCGACGGGGTGAAGTGGACAGAGATCCTTCAAGGGGGATCGTGGAGCGGCCGGCCCTCGGGCGGGCCGCTCCACGGTGACTCGGACGCGTCAGACGAACGCTTCAGGCGAATACGGCGAGGCTCTTCGCCTTGCCCCGGCTCTCCTCGACGAGCGCGAGGAAACGCCCCTCGGGCCCGAAGACCGCGACCGGGCTGGTGTCGTACGCCGGCATGTCGAGCCGTACACCGTTGGTCACCAGGCCCGCGCGCCGCTCGTCCACGTCCCAGCGCGCGAACGCGGCGGCCGCCGCGTCGGCGATCGGCATGACCGTGAGCTCCTCCTGGAGCTGTTCCAGCGTCTTCGCCGCGTCGAGCCCGTAGGGGCCGACCCGGGTCCGGCGCAGCGCGGTCAGGTGCCCGCCGACCCCGAGTCCCGCGCCGAGGTCACGGGCGAGGGCGCGGATGTACGTACCGGAGGAGCAGACCACGGAGACGACGATGTCGACGACGGGCGTCCCGTCCTCGGCCACCGCCGCGCGCACGTCGTACACCTGGAAGGACGAGACGGTCACCGGCCGGGCCGGGATCTCGAACTCCTCGCCCTCGCGCACCCTCGAGTACGACCGCTTGCCGTCGATCTTGATGGCGCTGACCTTGGACGGCACCTGCATGATGGCGCCGGTCAGCTCGGCCACGCCCGCGTCGACGCCTTCCCTGGTCACACCGGACGCGTCGGTGGACGCGGTGATCTCGCCCTCCGCGTCGTCGGTGACCGTGGTCTGGCCGAGCCGGATCGTGCCGAGGTACTCCTTCTCGGTCAGTGCGAGATGACCGAGGAGTTTCGTGGCCTTCTCGACGCCGAGGACGAGGACGCCCGTCGCCATCGGGTCGAGCGTGCCCGCGTGGCCGACGCGGCGGGTCTTGGCGATCCCGCGCATCTTGGCGACGACGTCGTGCGAAGTGAAGCCGGACGGCTTGTCGACGATGACAAGGCCGTCCGGCGTCGTGGTGGTGCGCTGTTTCATTCCGCGGTTTCGCCCTCGTCCTCGGCCTCGTCGTCGTCCTCGGGCTTGCGGTACGGGTCGGCGTCGCCGGCGTACGTCTTGCCCGTGGAGACCTGGCGCACCTCGGCGTCCTTGGCCCGCGCCTTGTCGAGGAGGTCCTCGATCGTACGCGCGGTGTCCGGCAGGGCGTCCGCGACGAACGTCAGCGACGGCGTGTGGCGCACCCCGGTCTGCCGGCCGACCTCGGAGCGCAGGACGCCCTTGGCGCTCTCCAGCGCGGCGGCCGAGGCGGCACGCGCTTCGTCGTCGCCGTAGACCGTGTAGAAGACCGTGGCCTCCCGCAGGTCACCGGTGACCCGGGCGTCCGTGATGGTCACGAACCCCAGTCGCGGATCCTTGATTCGCCGGTCCAGGGTCTCCGCGACCACGACCTGGATGCGATCGGCCAGCTTGCGGGCCCGCGCTTTGTCGGTCACCGGTCCGTCTCCTCTTTCTGCTGAACGTCAGTCTTCGTCACTGTGCAGCCGCCGTCTCACCGACAGCAACTCCACCTCGGGCCGGGCGGCGACCATGCGCTCGCACCGGTCCAGTACGTCTGTGAGATGCCCCGTGTCCCCCGAGACCACCGCCACGCCGATCTCGACTCTGCGATGGACATCCTGGTCGCCCACTTCCGCCACGCTCACCGCGAATTTGCGATGCAGTTCGGCGACGATCGGGCGTACTACGGAGCGCTTCTCCTTCAGCGACCGTACGTCGCCGAGGAGCAGGTCGAAGGAGAGTGTCCCCACATACATGTGTGTCCGGATGTCCCGCCGGTTCGGGGTCGTGCCCCGCCAACCACTTGGCAGGGACACAAGAACCGTACACGCAACGGCCGGGGCCGCTCGACGGAAATAATCTCCGCCGAGCGGCCCCGACTGCACTGCGTGGCTACACGGCTCAGCCGCGCGGCTTCTCGCGCATCTCGTACGTCGCGATGACGTCGTCGATCTTGATGTCGTTGAAGTTTCCGAGGTTGATACCGCCCTCGAAGCCTTCGCGGATCTCGGTGACGTCGTCCTTGAAGCGGCGCAGACCCTGGATGTTGAGGTCCTCGGCGATGACCTTGCCGTCGCGGATGAGGCGCGCCTTGGTGTTGCGCTTGACCTCGCCCGAGCGGACCAGGACACCGGCGATGTTGCCCAGCTTGGACGAGCGGAAGATCTCGCGGATCTCCGCCGTGCCGAGCTCGACCTCTTCGTACTCCGGCTTGAGCATGCCCTTGAGGGCCGCTTCGATCTCTTCGATCGCCTGGTAGATGACCGAGTAGTACCGGACGTCGACGCCCTCGCGGTCCGCCATCTGCGCGGCGCGGCCGGCAGCTCGGACGTTGAATCCGATGACGATGGCGTCGGAGCCCATCGCCAGGTCGATGTCGGACTCGGTGACCGCACCCACACCGCGGTGCAGGACCCGGATCTCCACCTCTTCGCCGACGTCGAGCTGGAGCAGCGAGGACTCGAGAGCCTCCACCGAACCGGACGCGTCGCCCTTGATGATGATGTTGAGGTCCTGGACCAGACCGGCCTTGAGCACCTGGTCGAGGTCCTCGAGGGACACCCGGCGGGTGCGCTTGGCGAAGGCCGCGTTGCGCTCGCGCGCCGCACGCTTCTCGGCGATCTGGCGGGCCGTACGGTCCTCGTCGACGACCAGGAAGTTGTCGCCGGCGCCGGGGACGTTGGTGAGACCCAGGACCAGGACGGGGGTCGACGGACCCGCTTCCTCGACGTTGTTGCCGTGGTCGTCGAGCATCGCCCGGACCCGGCCGTACGCGTCACCGGCGACCATCGTGTCACCGACGCGGAGCGTTCCGCGCTGGACGAGCACGGTGGCGACGGCGCCGCGACCGCGGTCGAGGTGGGCCTCGATCGCGATACCCTGCGCGTCCATCTCCGCGTTCGCCCGGAGGTCGAGCGAGGCGTCCGCGGTCAGGACCACGGCCTCCAGCAGCTGGTCGATGTTCAGCTCCTGCTTGGCGGAGATGTCGACGAACATCGTGTCGCCGCCGTACTCCTCGGCCACCAGACCGAACTCGGTGAGCTGACCGCGCACCTTGGTCGGGTCGGCGCCCTCGACGTCGATCTTGTTGACCGCGACCACGATCGGCACGTCGGCCGCCTTGGCGTGGTTCAGCGCCTCGATCGTCTGCGGCATCACACCGTCGTTCGCCGCGACCACGAGGATCGCGATGTCGGTGGACTTCGCACCACGGGCACGCATGGCGGTGAACGCCTCGTGACCGGGGGTGTCGATGAAGGTGATGGCGCGCTCTTCGCCGTTGACCTCGGTGGCGACCTGGTACGCACCGATGTGCTGCGTAATACCGCCGGCCTCGCCCGCAACGACGTTCGTCTTGCGGATCGCGTCCAGCAGTCGGGTCTTGCCGTGGTCGACGTGACCCATGACGGTCACGACCGGCGGACGGGAGACGAGCATGTCCTCGCCGCCCTCGTCCTCGCCGAACTCGATGGAGAAGGACTCGAGGAGCTCGCGGTCCTCCTCCTCCGGGCTGACGATCTCGAGGACGAAGTTCATCTCGTCCGCGAGCAGCCTGAGCGTCTCGTCGGAGACGGACTGCGTGGCAGTGACCATCTCGCCGAGGTTCATCATCACGCCGACGAGCGACGCCGGGTTGGCGTTGATCTTCTCGGCGAAGTCGGTGAGCGAGGCACCGCGCGACAGGCGGACGGTCTGTCCGTTGCCGCGAGGCAGCATCACGCCGCCCACGGACGGGGCCTGCATGGCCTCGTACTCCTGGCGCCTCTGCCTCTTCGACTTGCGACCGCGGCGGGCGGGCCCGCCGGGACGGCCGAACGCACCCTGCGTGCCACCACGGGCACCGGGGCCGCCGGGACGTCCACCGAAGCCGGGACGGCCGCCGAAGCCGCCGCCACCACCGGGACGGCCCGCGCCGCCACCGCCGCCGGGACCACCGGGACGGCCGGCGAAGCCGCCGCCACCGCCGCCGGGACCGGCCGGACGGCCCGCGAAGCCGCCACCGGGACGACCGCCGCCGCCACTCGGACGGCCACCGGGGCCGCCGGGACCGCGGCCACCGCCGCCGGGACCGCCACCAGGACGGGGACCGGCAGCCGGACGCTGCGGCATCATGCCGGGGTTCGGACGGTTACCGCCGGGAGCACCGCCAGGCCCTCCGGGACGTGCGCCGCCCTGCGGACGGGGCATGCCACCGGGGGTCGGACGTGCGCCGCCCGGGGCGCCGGGGCCACCGGAACGCTGCGCGCCGCCGGGACCGCCCTGCGGGCGCGGAGCGCCACCGGGTGCCGGAGCACCGGCGCCGCCGCCCGGACGGGGTGCGCCGCCGGGACGGGGCGCCTGGGGGCGCGCCATGCCGGTGGAGCCGCCGGAGGTGAACGGGTTGTTGCCCGGACGCGGACCCGCGGGACGGGCACCGCCCGGACGCGGGGCCTGCTGGCCGCCGGGGCGGGCGGGACGCTCGCCACCACGGCGGTCGTCACGCTGACCGCCGTCGCGCTGGCCACCGTCACGCTGACCGGCCGGGGCCGGACGGGCGGGACGCGGGCCGGGCGTGGCGCCCGTGGGGCGCTGGGCCTGCTGCGGCTGCGCGGGGGCGGCCTGCTGGGCCGGCTCGGGCGCGGAGAACTCCGCCGCGGGCACCGGTGCCGCCGGAGCGGGCTTGGCCGGTGCGGGCTTCGGGCCCGGACGCGGGGCGCCGGACGGCGCGGACGCCGCCGGGGCGCTCTTCGGGGCCTCGGCCGCGGCCGGCCTGGGGGCCGGGGCACCGGGCTTCGGGGCTCCGGGACGTGCTGCCTGCGCCGGGGAAGGCGCGGACGAGGGGGCCGTCGGGGACGGCTTTGCGGGCGTCGCCTTACGCGGCGCGCCCGGCTTGGCTGCGGACTTGCCGGCGTTGCCGCCGGGACCCTGCAGTGCGTCAGTCAGTTTGCGTACAACCGGCGCCTCGATCGTCGAGGACGCCGAGCGGACGAATTCACCAAGTTCTTGGAGCTTGGCCATGACGACCTTGCTCTCCACACCGAACTCCTTGGCGAGTTCGTATACCCGGACCTTTGCCACTTCGCTCCTTTGAGGTCCGGGTTACCGCCGGACCGTCGCTACTTCATGGGCGTACTCATCGCGTACTCATCGAGTGCTCATCGCAATCTCGACCTACTTCCAACTCGCGAGGTACCTGACCGCACGGTTATCCGTGCCGTTCTCTTCTTACGGTGTTGCCTGCTCGACAAACTGGCTCAGCGCCGTTGTGTCGAGCGGTGCCCGGCCCCGAAAGGCCCGGGGAAACGCCCGGCGGCGAACCGCCAGAGCGAGACAGGCAGGGGCGGGGTGAACGTACGCACCCCGGCCGGGCAGCGTACCGCGAGGATCGGGGACACACTCGCCCTCGACCACCACGATGCGCAGCAGTTCGCTCTTGGCCGCTCGCTCCCGGCATCCCACACAGGTTCGCTCAGGGCATACGCGGGCGTGCGTCCGGCCAGACACTATTAAGTCTACCTCCCCGCAGCGACCTCACCCCATCGGGGCAAATATCGAACGGTTGTCGTCGTAAAACCTTGCTCAGTCCCGGTCGTCCGAGGGCTGCTCGGTGTCGGGACGGATGTCGATGCGCCAGCCGGTCAGCCGGGCCGCGAGGCGGGCGTTCTGGCCCTCCTTGCCGATGGCCAGCGAGAGCTGGTAGTCGGGCACGGTGACCCGGGCGGACCGGGTCGCCATGTCGACGACCTCGACCTTGCTGACCCGTGCGGGCGACAGCGCGTTGGCCACCATCTCGGCCGGGTCGTCCGACCAGTCCACGATGTCGATCTTCTCGCCGTGCAGCTCGGCCATGACGTTGCGTACGCGTCCGCCCATCGGGCCGATGCAGGCGCCCTTGGGGTTCAGACCCGACCGCGTCGACCGTACGGCGATCTTGGAGCGGTGGCCGGCCTCGCGGGCGATGGCCTCGATGACGACCGAGCCGTCCGCGATCTCCGGCACCTCCAGGGCGAAGAGCTGCTTCACCAGGTTGGGGTGCGTACGCGACAACGTCACGGACGGGCCGCGCATTCCCTTGGCCACCCGTACGACGTACGACCGCAGCCGCAGACCGTGCGTGTACTCCTCGCCGGGCACCTGCTCCTGCACGGGCAGGATGGCTTCCAGCTTGCCGAGGTCGACCAGGACGTTCTTGGGGTCCCTGCCCTGCTGCACGACGCCCGTGACGACATCGCCCTCGTGGCCCGCGTACTCGCCGAAGGTCCGGTCGTCCTCGGCGTCGCGCAGACGCTGGAGGATGACCTGCTTGGCGGTGCTCGCCGCGATCCGGCCGAAGTCGGACGGGGTGTCGTCGAATTCCTTGGGCTCCTGGCCCTCTTCGAGATCCGCCGGGTCCTCCTTCGCCCAGACCGTCACGTGCCCGGTCTCGCGGTTGAGCTCCACCCGCGCGCGGCGGTGGCTTCCCTCGGTGCGGTGGTACGCGATGAGGAGGGCCGATTCGATCGCCTCGACCAAAAGGTCGAAGGAGATCTCCTTTTCTTTCGCCAAGCCCTTCAGGAGCTTTACGTCGATGTCCATGGCTACGCCTCCTCTTCCTTCTTGTCCTTGCGGTTGAACTCGATCTCCACCCGCGCCTTGGCGATGTCCGCGAAGGCGACCCGGCGGGCGGTGGGCCTGCGGCCCTTCACACCCGGCACTTCGAGGTCGAGTCCCTCGTCGTCCACGGCCAGAATGCGTGCGACCAGCTCGGTGGCGTCGTTCAGCGTGAGCTTGGCGAGGCGGCCGGTGGCCCGTACGTAGTGGCGGCGCTCCGACAGCGGGCGGTCGGCGCCCGGCGAACTGACTTCGAGGACGTACTCGCCCTCGCCCATCACGTCCGTCTCGTCGAGCTTCTCGGAGACTGCGCGGCTCAGCTCGGCGCAGGCGTCGAGTTCCACGCCCTCGTCGGAGTCGACGACGATCCTCAGCTGGCGGCGGCGGCCCGCCCGGGACACCTCGATGTCTTCCAGATCGAGGCCCTCTGCGCTGACCAGTGGTTCCAGGAGTGCGCGCAGCCTGTCGCTCTGGGTGGTGCTCATCCGGGTGACTCCTCGGCCGCGTGTGCTGTTGTGTGGATCGTCGCGTGTCAGATCAAAGGGTATCCGGTCCCGAGGGGTGTTGCCGTCCGCCTGCCGGACGGCCGCAGGTACGCTCGCCTGCGGTGATCACCGCAGAGGCCCGAGGGAGACACACGTGCGGCGCACGGAAACCACACGCAGGGGTGCGCTCGCGGCGACCGGGGCCGCGGCCGTCGCGCTGCTGACCGCCGGGTGTACGGAGGATTCGGCTCCGCGGGGCACGGAAGGCTCCGCCGCCGGGGCCGCGGCGGCGCGGGCCGAGGCGAGGCTGCGGAAGCGTTCCGCGGGGGTGCGGCGGACGCTCCTGGCGCACTACGACGCCGTCATCGCCGCCCATCCCTCCACCGCCGGCCGGCTGGCACCGCTGCGCGAAGCGGTGGCCAGGCAGGCGGACGTGCTGCGGGGCGGAGGTCCGGCGGGCCGTGCCGCCGCGCCCCCGGCCGTCGCCGCCGAGCCGGAGGACGCGCTGAAGGAGCTCGCCGCCGAGGAGCGGCGCGGCGCCGACGCGCACACCGCGGCTCTCCTCGACGCGCCGGCGGAGCTGGCACGGCTGCTGGCGTCCGTCGCCGCGGCCGGCGCCGCGCACGTGTATCTGCTGACGACCGAGGGGAGCGACGGGTGAGCGGGACGCCCACCGGCATGCGGGCGGTGGAGGCCGCGCAGGCCGCCCTGGCCGCCGAACACGCCGCCGTGTACGGGTACGGGGTCGTCGGCGGCCGGGTCGCCGACGCGCGCAGGGACGAGGCGCGGGAGGCGTACGACGCCCACCGTGCGCGGCGCGACGCGCTGGAGCGGACCGTGCGCGACCTGGGCGCCACCCCGGTGGCCGCGGCCGCCGCGTACGCCCTGCCGTTCCCGGTGCCCGACGCGGCCGCGGCGCTGCGGCTCGCCGGCGAGCTGGAGAACCGGGTGGCCGGCGTCTACTCCGATCTCGTACGCGCCGCCGCGGGACCGCTCCGGCGCGAGGCGGCGGGGGCGCTGCGGGAGGCAGCGGTGCGGGCGGTGCGCTGGCGGGGACGCGGCGTAGCCTTTCCTGGGCTCGCCGAGCTGACCACTCCGGTCACGAGCCGCGAGCAGTGAGCTTCGAGACGGCCTTTGAAGGGGACACCACACGCATGCTTGGTGAAGCGCCGCAGCGTCTCGTACGGGCGCTGGGCGAGATGTACGGGGACGCGGCGGCCGCCGACTGGCTCGGGAAGCTGTCCGAGCTCGCCGAGGAGGCCGTGGCCCGGCGGGAGCTGACCGTCGAGCGGGTGCAGAACCCCGGCGGCAGGAGCAGCCTGGTCGTCCTCGTACGGCAGCAGGACGGCACTCCGGCCGCGCTCAAGATCGCACCCGAGGGGGCCGGGCCCGACCTGGAGCGGGCGGCGCTGGCGCACTGGAACGGCTGGGGAGCGGTCCAGCTGCTCGACCGGGGGGAAACCGGCGGCGAGCTCCTCCTGGAGCGGCTGCACAGCGAGGTCTCGCTGCGTTCCCTGCCGGAGGCCAAGGCGCTGCTCGAAGCGGCCGGGACCGTACGGCGGCTGTGGGTCGAGCCGCCCGCGGACCACCCCTTCGAGACCGTCGCCCGCCGCACGGCCCGCCAGGCGGCGGCGATGCGCTCCGCCGGCCCCTCGCTCGCCCCACTGGTCGATGCGGCCCTCGCGGCGCGCGACGAGCTGGCGGCGTCCGCCGGTGAACTCCTGCTGCTGCACGGCAACTTCAGGCAGGGCAAGGTGCTCGCCGGCGACCGGTCCCCGTGGCTGGCCGTCGGGCCCGACCCGCTGGTCGGGGAGCGGGCGTACGACCTGGCCCGGCTGGTCCGCGACCGGGTGGAGGACCTCGTCGCGACGGCGGCGGGCGCGTCCGCCACCCGGCGCCGGGTGAACAAGCTCGCCGACTCCCTGGACGTGGACCGGTCCAGGCTGCACGGCTGGACGCTGTTCCGTGCGGTGGAGTCGGGTGTACGGGCGACCGCGGCCGGCCGCCACCAGGAGGCCGAACTGCTGCTGGAGTTCGCCGGCTGGCTGTAGCGGCCGCTGTCGTGCCGCCGCCTTCCTGAAGACCTCGACCAGGCTGGTGGCGCTGTCACCGGCGTGGTCGGCCGCCGTGCCCCGCGCGAAGAGGTCGGGCAGCGCGCACGCGACGAGGGCCCCGCGCCGAAGCGCGGGGCCCTCGTCGCGTCAGTGGCGCGTCAGGCGGTCAGGCGGTCAGGCGGTCAGGCGGGCGATCGCCTCGTCCACCGTCAGCTCCTCGCGCTCGCCCGTGCGGCGGTCCTTGAGCTCCACGACGCCCTCGGCGCTGCGGCGGCCCGCCACCAGGATCTTCGGTACGCCGATGAGCTCGGCGTCCGTGAACTTCACGCCCGGCGAGACGCCCGGACGCTCGTCGACCAGCACCCGCAGACCGGCCGCGCCCAGCTTGTCGGCGACCTCGACGGCGAGCTCGGTCTGGAGCGCCTTGCCGGCGGCGACGACGTGCACGTCGGCCGGGGCGATCTCGGCGGGCCAGCACAGGCCCTTATCGTCGGCGGACTGCTCGGCGAGGGCGGCGACGGCGCGGGAGACGCCGATGCCGTACGAGCCCATGGTCACGCGGACCGGCTTGCCCTGCTGGCCGAGCACGTCGAGCTGGAAGGTGTCGGCGTACTTGCGGCCGAGCTGGAAGATGTGGCCGATCTCGATCGCGCGGTCGAGCTTGAGGCCGGCGCCGCACTTCGGGCACGGGTCGCCCTCTTCGACGACGACGACGTCCAGGTAGTCGTCGACCTGGAAGTCACGGCCCGCGACGACGTTCTTCGCGTGGGTGTCGGGCTTGTTGGCGCCGGTGATCCAGGCGGTGCCGGCGGCGACGCGCGGGTCGGCGATGTAGCGGACCTTCTCCAGGCCCTGCGGGCCGACGTAGCCGCGTACGAGGTCGGGGCGGCCCACGAAGTCCTCGGCCGTGACCAGCTCGACCACGGCGGGCGCCAGGTGCTCGCCGAGCTTGCCGAGGTCGACCTCGCGGTCGCCGGGGACGCCGACCGCGACGATCTCGCCGTCGACCTTGACCAGCAGGTTCTTGAGGGTCGCGGACGCCGGTACGCCGAGGTGGTCGGCGAGGGTCTCGATCGTCGGGGTGTCGGGGGTGTCCAGCTCCACGACCGGGCCGTGCTCCGCGTCGTCGTACGCGGCGGCGACGGCGGCGGGGCTGAAGGTCACGGCCTCCGTGTTGGCCGCGTAGTCGCAGGACGGGCAGTCCACGAAGGTGTCCTCGCCGGCCGCGGCCGGGGCCAGGAACTCCTCGGACGCCGAGCCGCCCATCGCGCCGGACACGGCGGAGACGATGCGGAAGTCGAGGCCCAGGCGCGCGAAGATCTTCTGGTAGGCGGCGCGGTGCAGCGCGTACGACTCGGCGAGGCCCTCGTCCGTCGTGTCGAAGGAGTACGAGTCCTTCATCTGGAACTCGCGGCCGCGCAGCACGCCGGAGCGCGGACGCGCCTCGTCGCGGTACTTCGTCTGGATCTGGTAGAGCATCACCGGCAGGTCCTTGTAGGACGTGCACTGGTCCTTAACGGTCTGCGTGAAGATCTCTTCGTGCGTCGGGCCGAGCAGGTAGTCGGCGCCCTTGCGGTCCTTGAGGCGGAACAGCAGGTCGCCGTACTCCTCCCAGCGGCCGCTCGCCTCGTACGCCTCCTTGGGCAGGAGCGCCGGCAGCAGCACCTCCTGGGCGCCGATCTCGTCCATCTCCTCGCGCACGACGCGCGAGATGTTGTCGAGGACCTTCTTGCCCAGCGGGAGCCAGGTCCAGATCCCCGCCGCGTTCCGGCGGACGTACCCGGCGCGCACCAGCAGCTTGTGGCTGAGCGTCTCGGCGTCCGCCGGGTCGTCACGCAGTGTCTTGACCATCAGACGGGACATGCGCTGGACCTGGGCCATGGTGAACTCCTGCGAAGAAAAGTGTGATGGCTAGGAGGTTAGCCGGGCAGCACAGGCACCGGGAAATCCGTTACGCGCCGTGACGGCGCAGCGGGAGGGGCGCGCCCATCACGGCGTACGGCCTGGGGGCGCTCGGGAAGTTCACCTGGCGGGCCAGGTCGACGTAGCCCAGCGCGCGGTAGAGGCCGCGTGCCGGGCTCTCGATGTCGATCGCGGAGAGGATGGAACGCGGCTGCGACGCGGTGTCGGTGATGGTGGTGATCAGCTCGCGGCCGATGCCGCGTGCCTGGTGGGCGGGGTCGACGTGCAGTTCGGTGATGACGAAGGAGTCGTCGAGCCAGTCGTCGTTGCCGGCGCGGCGCAGGTACGGCTCGACGACCGTGGACCACCAGTGCGTACGGTCGTTGGGCATCCCGTAGACGAAGCCGACGAGCCGTCCGTCGGGCGTCGTCGCGCCGAGCGCCCGCGCGCCGGGGTTCAGCAGGTGCCGCAGCACGATGTGGCGGCGTACCCCGATCTCCTCGTCGGTGAGCCCGAAGGCGAGGGCCTGGACGGCGAGCGCCTCGTCCACGCGCGCGGCGAGATCGACCGGCGCGACCACGACGGCGGGGCTGTGGGGTTCGCCCCCGGAAAGAGGTGCCATGGAGCGCACCCTACTGGGCGGCGACGTCAGAACAACACGCTCATGAAGGCGCCGACCTCGCGGAAGCCGACCCGGCGGTAGGAGGCGCGGGCCGCGGTGTTGAAGTCGTTGACGTACAGGCTGACGACGGGGGCGACATCGGCCAGCGCGTAGCCCAGTACGGCCGCCATACCGGTCTCGGACAGGCCGCGGCCGCGGAACTCGGGGGCCACCCAGACGCCCTGGATCTGGCAGGCCCGGGAGGTCGCGGCGCCGATCTCGGCCTTGAAGACGACCTTGCCGTCCTCGATACGGGCGAACGACCGCCCGGCGGCGACCAGTTCGGCCACGCGCGCCTGGTAGAGCAGCCCGCCGTCACCGGCGAGCGGCGAGACGCCGACCTCCTCGGTGAACATCGCCACGCACGCGGGCATCACCACGTCGATCTCGTCCTTGCCGACGCGCCGGACGCGGGGGTCCGGCCGGACCTCGGGCGAGGGCTGCTCGGTGACCATGAGCGGCTGGTGCGCGCGCACCTCGCGGGCCGGGCCCCAGTTGGGTTCGAGCAGCCGCCACAGCTGCCCGGTGGCCTCGGCGGGGCCGACGATCGACGAGCAGCGGCGGCCGGCCCTGCGGGCGCGGTCGGCGAAGGCGCGTACCGCTTCGGGGGGCGCGCAGATCGGGACGAGGTTGGCGCCGGAGTAGCAGAGCGAGCGGAGCCGGCCGTCCGCGTACCAGCCCCACATCTCGCCGCCGAGGCGCCAGGGGTCGAGCCCGGCGGCCTGGACGCGTGAGGTCACGAAGGCGTTGGCGACGGGCTCGCTTTCGAGGATGGCGAGCGCGGCGCCGAGGTCGCCTGGGCCGAGGACCCGGGTAGTGGTCTGAGTCAACACGTGAGGGGCCTCACCGTACGGTCTTCTGATCTCCGCACTGTACCCGGCCCGTCCACGGGGCGTCGTGGAACGGCAGTGGAGCCCGGCCGGGGGCGGGGCTCCACTGCCGTCGGTCCGCGGCGCGTCAGCCGGCGGGCACCTCGGGCTCGCCGACCGCGTCGACGACCGGCGGGCCGGAGGGGACGCCGTCCTTCTCCATCTGCTCGGCGATCTTCAGCGCCTCTTCGATGAGGGTCTCGACGATCTTCGACTCCGGGACGGTCTTGATGACCTCGCCCTTGACGAAGATCTGCCCCTTGCCGTTGCCGGAGGCGACTCCGAGGTCCGCCTCGCGCGCCTCGCCGGGGCCGTTGACGACACAGCCCATGACGGCGACGCGCAGCGGCACCTCCATGCCGTCGAGACCGGCGGCCACCTGGTCGGCGAGCTTGTACACATCGACCTGGGCGCGCCCGCAGGACGGGCAGGACACGATCTCCAGACGGCGCTGCTTGAGGTTGAGCGCCTCCAGGATCTGCAGGCCGACCTTGACCTCCTCGGCCGGCGGGGCCGACAGCGAGACCCGGATGGTGTCGCCGATGCCCTCGCTCAGCAGCGCGCCGAAGGCGACCGCGGACTTGATGGTGCCCTGGAAGGCCGGTCCGGCCTCCGTGACACCGAGGTGCAGGGGGTAGTCGGACTGCGCGGCGAGCTGGCGGTAGGCGTTGACCATCACGACCGGGTCGTTGTGCTTGACCGAGATCTTGATGTCGCCGAACCCGTGCTCCTCGAAGAGGGACGCCTCCCACAGGGCGGACTCGACGAGTGCCTCGGGGGTGGCCCTGCCGTACTTCTGCAGCAGGCGGGCGTCCAGCGATCCGGCGTTGACGCCGATGCGGATCGGGGTGCCGGCGGCGGAGGCCGCCTTGGCGATCTCCTTCACCTTGTCGTCGAACTGCTTGATGTTGCCCGGGTTCACCCGGACCGCCGCACATCCGGCGTCGATGGCGGCGAACACGTACTTCGGCTGGAAGTGGATGTCCGCGATCACCGGGATCTGCGACTTGCGGGCGATGGTCGCCAGCGCGTCCGCGTCGTCCTGGGTGGGGCAGGCCACCCGTACGATCTGGCAGCCCGAGGCGGTCAGCTCCGCGATCTGCTGAAGCGTCGCGCCGATGTCGGAGGTCCTGGTCGTCGTCATCGACTGCACCGAGATGGGTGCGTCCCCGCCGACCGCCACTGATCCGACCTGGATCTTGCGGCTGACCCTACGGTCGGCGAGCTTCGTCGGAACGGACGGCATTCCGAGAGAAATTGCAGTCATCTGCTGTGCAACCCCAAGGTGTGGATCAAGGTCCCGAGATCGGCGGGCTCCGGGGATCGAGGTTACGTCACCTCGAAACCCCGGAGCACATCACGTCGGCCAAACCACCCCATCGCGGGCGACCGGTGCACCGCCCGTATCAGGAAATTCGAACAGGGTTCACCACGTCCGCCACCAGGACGAGGGCGGTGAAGCAGATGAAGATCCCGGCGACGACGTACGCCACGGGCATCAGCTTGGCGACGTCGAAGGGGCCCGGGTCGGGCCGTCGGAAGACCTTCGCCACAGTGCGCCTCAGCGACTCCCACAGGGCCCCCGCGATGTGTCCGCCGTCGAGCGGCAGGAGCGGCAGCATGTTGAAGAGGAAGAGGGAGAGGTTGAACCCCGCGATGAGGAACAGCATCATCCCGACGGTGTTCTCCATGGGCAGCCCGAGCCCCAGGATCTCGCCGCCGACGCGGGCCGCGCCGACCACGCCCATCGGGGAATCGGCCTTGCGCTCCTCGCCGTTGAACGCGGCGTTCCACAGGTCGGGGACCTTGGACGGCAGGGCGATGAGCGAGTCCACGCCGGACTCGATCATGACACCCATCCGGTCCACCGAGTCGCTGAAGGACAGCGGAGTGACGGCCATGCCGGGGCCGAAGCCGAGGTAGCCCGCCTCGACGTACTCGTCGGCGACCGGCTGGCCCTGGGCGTCCTTCTTGGCCACCTTGTTGGCGATCAGCTCCGCCTGGAGGACCTTCTCCCGGCCGTCGCGCTCGACCGTGATCGAGGCGGGGCCGACGGTGTCGCGGATGCGCTCCGAGAGCGTGGCCCAGTCCTCGACGGGCTCGCCGTCGAAGGCGACGATCCTGTCGCCCTTCTGCAGGCCGGCGGCCTTGGCGGGCGACGCGGGGTCGCTCGTGCGGCAGTCGCGGTTCTCGCTCTGCGCGACCACGCAGGGGACGACCTGGTCGACCGTGGTCGTCTGCTGGTTCAGGCCGATCGTCATGAAGACGCCGAGGAAGATCGCCACGGCGAGGATCAGGTTCATGAAGGGACCGGCGAACATCACGATCACGCGCTTCCACGGCTTGCGCGTGTAGAACAGGCGGGTCTCGTCGCCGGGGCGCAGCTCCTCGTACGCCGCCGAGCGGGCGTCCTCGATCATGCCGCGCCACGGGGAGGTCGACCTGGCCTCCATCCTCCCGTCGGCCCCGGGCGGGAACATCCCGATCATGCGGATGTAGCCGCCGAGCGGGATCGCCTTGACGCCGTACTCCGTCTCGCCCTTGTGGCGCGACCAGAGGGTGGGGCCGAAGCCGACCATGTACTGCGGCACGCGGACGCCGAAGAGCTTGGCGGTCGAGAGGTGACCGAGCTCGTGCCAGGCGATCGAGAAGAGCAGCCCGGCGAAGAAGATGACTATCCCGAGGACCGTCAACAGGATCGTCGTCATGCGCGAGCCTCCGCTGTTGCCTGTGCTGCGATTTCACGGGCCCGGGCTCGTGCCCAGGCCTCGGCTTCCAGGACGTCCGCGACCGTGAGCGAGGTTCCCGTACGGGGAGTCCCGTGCTCGGCCACGACTTCGGCGACCGTATCCACGATTCCTGTGAACGGCAGCCGCCCGGCGAGGAACGCGTCGACGCACTCCTCGTTGGCGGCATTGAACACCGCGGGGGCCGTGCCCGCGAGCGTACCGACGTGGCGGGCGAGTTCCACGGAGGGGAACGCCTCGTTGTCGAGCGGGTGGAACTCCCAGGTCGAGGCCTTGGACCAGTCGAAGGCGGGGGCGGCGTCCGGGACGCGCTCCGGCCAGCCGATGCCGATGGCGATCGGGCCGCGCATGTCGGGCGGTGTCGCCTGGGCGAGCGTCGAACCGTCGGTGAACTCCACCATCGAGTGAACGTACGACTGGGGGTGGACGACGACCTCGATGCGGTCGAAGGGGATGTCGTAGAGGAGGTGTGCCTCGATGACCTCAAGACCCTTGTTGACCAGGGTGGCGGAGTTGACCGTGATCACCGGCCCCATCGCCCAGGTGGGGTGGGCGAGGGCGTCCTCGCGGGTGACGTGGGCGAGCTCGGCCTTCGTACGGCCGCGGAAGGGGCCGCCGGAGGCGGTGACGACGAGCTTGCGGACGTCGGCGCGGGTGCCGCCGGCGAGGGCCTGGAAGAGCGCGGCGTGCTCGGAGTCGACCGGGATGATCTGGCCGGGCTTGGCGATCGCCTTCACCAGCGGGCCGCCGACGATCAGCGACTCCTTGTTCGCGAGGGCGAGGGTGCGGCCCGCTTCGAGGGCGGCGAGGGTCGGGGCGAGGCCGATGGATCCGGTGATTCCGTTGAGCACGGTGTGGCACGGGGAGGCGGCCAGCCGGGTGGCGGCGTCGGGTCCGGCCAGGATCTCGGGGAGGGGCTCGCCGGTGCCGTACTGCTCCCCGAGCGCCTCGCGCAGGGCGGGCACGGCGTCCTCGCGGGCGACCGCGACGGTCTGGACACGCAGCTGCCGCGCCTGCTCGGCGAGCAGGCTGACCCGGCCGCCGGCCGCGGAGAGCGCGGTGACGCGGAAGCGGTCGGGGTTACGGAGCACCAGGTCGATGGCCTGGGTGCCGATGGACCCGGTGGAGCCGAGGACGACGATGTCCCGGCGGCCTTCGGACGGGTCGAAGGCGATGTGCGGGTCGGCGAGGGGGGCTGGGCTGTCGCTCATGCCCCCCATTGTCGCCGCAACGGCCCGCCGGCCGGACAGCGCCCGGATCAATGGGCGCCGGTCGCCGCCCGGAACTTCTCCCACTGGGCGTCCAGGACTTCCTGCGGCACTCCCCCGGCGTCCTCGGCGTCCTGGGTGCCGGGGATGTCGGCGCGGAAGGAGAGCGTGGCCGAACCGGACCGTACGACCGTGAGGTACTCGTGGAGCTCGAGCTTCCTCTTCGGGTCGAGGATCGTGAAGCGGTACGCCTCGGCCTCGTCCGCGCCGGCCCCGAAAGCGGGCGCCTCGACCGGCTCGACCTCGAGGTACGTGCCCCTGGCGACGGCGCGCTCCTCGCTGAAGCCGTCGGCGCACTCCTCGCCCGCCTTGTCGAGGTCCTTCATGACGCGGGCCGCGTCGCCGTCTCCGTACGAGCGGAGCTGGACGTCGACGGTGAGGCCGAGCGTCTCGCCGGGGTCGCCGACCTTGCGGCTCACCTCGGTCCTCAGGTCGTAGTCGGTGACGTCGGCGGCGAGGCTGACGAGGGGCTGGCAGACGGCGGGGTCGGCAGCGTACTCGTCGCCGTGGGGAGCGCCGAGGGTGAACTCGGACGCGGTGTACTCGCCGACCGTCTCCCCGTCGGTGAAGGATGCGGCGGTGAGCTGTGCCTCGGTGAGCACCTCGGGCCCGCTCGCGCTCGCGGTGGCCCCGGCCTGGTCCCCGGGCTTCTTGTCGTCCTGGCCGCCGCCGCCACCGTCGCCGCCGCCGCACGCGACCGCGCCCGCGAACAGGGCACCGCCCATCGCGAGAGCCGCCCCGCGCCGCAGCCTGCCTTGCTTACCCGCCCCGAACATGCCTGACCTCTGGTTCTGTTGGTGCGTGAGTGACCCGCACGATGGTGGTGCACGGGGCGGCCGGCTCCATGGCTGCGCCCCTCCGGTCCCGTAGAGACCCGTAGAGACCCGTACAGAGAGGCCTTCCCCTTGAACACCGAACGAATCGGTCCGCCCCTGACCGCGGGTGAGCGCGAGACGCTGCGCGCCTTTCTCGACTTCCACCGGGCGACGCTCGCCATGAAGTGCGACGGGCTGACCGACGAGGAGCTGCGCCGGCGGTCGATGCCGCCGTCGACGCTGTCACTGCTGGGGCTGGTGCGTCACATGGCCGAGGTGGAGCGGGCGTGGTTCCGGCGGGTGATCAACGGTGAGGACATACCGCTGGTGTGGTCGGACGAGGGCGACTTCCAGGTGGCGTACGACGCCGGTTCGGCCACCCGGTCGGAGGCGTTCGCGGCCTGGCAGGCGGAGGTCGGGCACGCGCGCCGCATCGAGCGGGAGGCGGCGTCGCTGGACGTGACCGGCCACGTGGCGAAGACGGGCGAGGACGTGTCGCTGCGGCTGGTGATGCTGCACCTGATGCACGAGTACGCCCGGCACAACGGCCATGCCGACTTCCTCCGGGAGGGCATCGACGGGGCCGTCGGGGCGTGAGGCGGGCGGCGGACTCCGGCGGGCGGCGCGTGGCACCGCTCCGTCCCCGGGCTACCAGGCCCGCCGCAGCGCCGCGAAGGCCTCGTGGAAGGCCGGGAAGGTCTTCCGTACGCAGCCGGGGTCGTCGAACGTGACGCCGGGCTCGGTGCGCAGTGACGTGACCGCGAAGGACATCGCCATGCGGTGGTCGCCGTGTGTCGCGATCTCGGCGGGGCGGGGGGTCCCCGGCCGGATCTCGATCCAGTCGGGACCGGTGGCGACCGTGATGCCCATCCGGCGCAGGTTCTCCGCGCACGCCTCCAGCCGGTCGCACTCCTTCACGCGGGTGTTGGCCACGTCCTCGATACGGACCGGCCCGGCGGCGTACGGCGCGATGGCCGCCAGCGTCGGCATGGTGTCGGAGATGTCGCGCATGGTGACCGTGAGGCCGCCCAGGACACCGGTGCCGCGGACGGTGGTGCTGTCCGCGGTGACCCGGACCTCCGCGCCCATCCGCTCCAGTACGTCGACGAAGCGCAGGTCCCCCTGGAGCGCGCCGGTGCCGAGCCCGGGGACCGTGACCTCGCGGCCGGGTGAGATCGCTGCCGCCGCGAAGAAGTAGCTCGCGGTGGACGCGTCGGGTTCGACGGCGTACGTCGTCGCGCGGTAGCCGCCGGGCAAGACGGTGAAGGTGTCCCCCTCGCGCGTCACTTCGGCGCCGAAGCGGCGCATCATCGCGAGCGTGATCTCGACGTACGGCGCCGAGACCAGGTCGGTGACGGTGATGCGCAGGCCCTCCGCGGTGAGCGGGCCGAGCATCAGGAGCGCGGTGAGGTACTGGGACGACTGGCCCGCGTCCAGGGTCACTTCGCCGCCCTTGACGCCGGCGGCGGTGACGCGGAGGGGGTGGTGGCCCTCCGCCCCCTCGTGGCGGAGGTCGACGCCGAGCGCGCGCAGCGCGTCGGTGAGGGGGGCGAGCGGGCGGCGGCGCATCTGCGGGGACGCGTCGAAGCGGTACGTACCGGATGCGCCGGCGGCGGCGAGCGTGGGCAGGAAGCGGGCGGTGGTGGCGCCGTCGCGGCAGTGGACGTCGGCTTCGCCGGCGGCGGGGCCCGCCGGGCGGCCCTCGACGCGCCAGGCGTCCGGTCCGCGCTCCAGCCGGTACCCGAGCCTGCCCAGCCCTTCGGCGAAGCCCTCGGTGTCGTCCGAGCGCAGCGGGCGCAGGAGGGTGGTGGTTCCGGCGGCCGCGGCGGCGAGGAAGAGGGCGCGGGCGGTCACGGACTTGGAGCCGGGGATGTCTACGACGGTCACGAGGCCCCATCCTGCCGGGCGCGGCGCGGTGGGGGCGGGCCGTTTCGCCCTGTGGACGTACCGGCGTCCGGCGGGGGCGGCCGGCCTTCCGGTGGCCGCCCCCGCCGGGCCGTGGGCGCGCGGGTGCCTCAGCGGATCGGGCGGTGGACGTTCTCCCGCTGCGAGGGGCCGGGGGCGGCCTCGGCGATCCAGGGGCCTTCGCCGCTCGGGTCGATGATGCCGGCCTCCAGCCAGGTGTAGGTGCCGGACAGGACGCCCTTGACGACCTTGTGGTCGAGGTCGTCGGTGTTGGTCCACAGCCGGGCGAAGAGTTCCTCGGTGCGGATGCGGGACTGGCGGCAGAAGACGTCGGCCAGTTGGTACGCCTCGCGGCCGTGATCCGTGGTCGTACGCAGGAGTTCGGCGCGTACGCAGGCCGCGCTCGTCGCGAAGAGCTCCGCGCCGATGTCGACGATGCGGCCGAGGAAGCCCTGCTTCGTCTCCATGCGGCCCTGCCAGCGGGACATGGCGTAGAAGGTGGAGCGGGCGAGTCTGCGGGCCGTGCGTTCGGCGTAGCGGAGGTGGACCGAGAGGTCCGGGTGGCCCGCCGGGTGGAATTCGGCGTACGAGCGGGGGAGCCGGCCGGGGCCGGTGACCAGCTTCGGGAGCCACTTGGCGTAGAACCCCGCCGCGTTCACGCCCGCCCTCGCCTTCGCCGACAGGGGCTTGTCGGGGTCGATGATGTCGCCCGCGACCTTGAGGTGGGTGTCGACCGCCTCGCGCGCGATCAGCAGGTGCATGATCTCGGTCGAGCCCTCGAAGATCCGGTTGATGCGCAGGTCGCGCAGGATCTGCTCGGCGGGGACGGCCCGCTCGCCCCGCGCCGCCAGGGAGTCCGCCGTCTCGAAGCCCCGGCCGCCGCGGATCTGGACCAGTTCGTCGGCCATCAGACAGGCCATCTCGCTGCCGTACAGCTTGGCGAGGGCCGCCTCGATGCGGATGTCGTTGCGGTCCTCGTCGGCCATCTGCGAGCAGAGGTCCAGGACCGCTTCGAGGGCGAAGGTGGTGGCGGCGATGAAGGAGATCTTCGAGCCGACGGCCTCGTGGAGGGCGACCGGCTTGCCCCACTGCTCGCGCACCGACGACCACTCGCGGGCGATCTTCAGGCACCACTTGCCCGCACCGACGCACATCGCGGGCAGGGACAGGCGGCCGGTGTTGAGCGTGGTGAGGGCGATCTTCAGGCCGGCGCCCTCCGGGCCGATGCGGTTCGCGGCGGGGACCCGTACCCGGTGGAAGCGGGTGACGCCGTTCTCCAGGCCGCGCAGGCCCATGAAGGCGTTGCGGTTCTCGACGGTGATGCCCGGGGAGTCGGCCTCCACCACGAAGGCGGTGATACCGCCCTTGTGCCCCTCGGACTCCGGGACGCGCGCCATGACGACGAGCAGGTCGGCGACCACGCCGTTCGTCGTCCAGAGCTTCACGCCGTCCATGACGTACGTGTCGCCGTCGGGCACGGCCGTGGTCGCGAGCCGGGCCGGGTCGGAGCCCACGTCGGGCTCGGTGAGGAGGAAGGCGGAGATGTCGGTGCGGGCGAGGCGCGGGAGGAAGGCGTCCCTCTGCTCCTGCGTGCCGAAGAGTTTGAGCGGCTGCGGTACGCCGATCGACTGGTGCGCCGACAGGAGGGCGCCGAGGGCCGGGTTGGCCGAGCCGATGAGCGCGAGGGCCTTGTTGTAGTACACCTGGGTCAGGCCGAGGCCGCCGTACTTGGTGTCGATCTTCATGCCGAGCGCGCCGAGCTCCTTGAGCCCGTTGATCACCTCGTCGGGGATCTTCGCCTCGCGCTCGATGCGCGCGCCGTCGATCTTCGTCTCGCAGAAGTCCCGCAGTCGGGCGAGGAACGCCTCGCCGCGCGCGGTGTCGTCCGGCGGCGGCATCGGGTGGGGGTGGATCAGGTCGAGCCGGAGGCGGCCGAGGAAGAGTTCCTTGGCGAAGCTGGGCTTGCGCCAGTCCTGTTCGCGCGCGGCCTCGGCGACCTGGCGCGCTTCGCGCTCGGAGACCTTGGGATGCTGGGTCGGTTGTGCGGACATGAGGAGCTCACCTCGCCGCGAGTCGGGGGCCCGGCCGGTCGCATTACCGCCCGGTTTTACTCGTCCGTATCTACCCGATTCCCGGCATCCTCACCACCCCTGGCGCACCGGTCGGTGTGCGGCACGGGGAAACGGCCGGAGCCCCCGCACAGTGGGCTCCGGCCGTGGCTCAGGTGTCGTACGAGATCAGAGGGCGAGGCCGGTGAGGACCATGACCCGCTCGTACGTGTAGTCGTCCATCGCGTACCGCACGCCCTCGCGGCCGACGCCGGACTGCTTGACGCCGCCGTACGGCATCTGGTCCGCGCGGTACGAGGGGACGTCGCCGACGACCACGCCGCCGACCTCCAGCTCGCGGTGGGCGCAGAAGGCCGTCTGGAGGTCGTGCGTGAACACGCCCGCCTGGAGGCCGTACTTGGAGTCGTTGACCGCGGCGAACGCCTCGGCCTCGCCGTCGACCCTGCGTACCGTCAGGACCGGGCCGAAGACCTCCTCGCAGGAGATCGTGGCGTCGGCCGGCACGTCGGCGAGGACGGTCGGGGCGTACGAGGCACCCTCGCGCTTCCCGCCGGTGAGCAGGGACGCGCCCGCCCTGACGGCCTCGTCGACCCAGGACTCGACGCGCTTGGCGGCGTCCTCGCTGACCAGCGGGCCGACGTCGGTGGCGGCGTCGTTCGGGTCGCCGGTCACCTGGGCCTCGACGGCCGCGACGATCTTCGGGACGAGACGCTCGTACACGGACGCGTCGGCGATCACGCGCTGCACGGAGATGCAGGACTGGCCGGCCTGGTAGTTCGAGAAGGTCGCGATGCGGGTCGCGGCCCAGTCCAGGTCCTCGTCCGAGGCCCAGTCGGCCAGGACGACGGCCGCGCCGTTGCCGCCGAGCTCCAGGGTGCAGTGCTTGCGCGGCACCGAGTCCATGATCGCGTAGCCGACGGTCTCGGAACCGGTGAAGGAGATGACGGGCAGGCGCTCGTCCTGGACCAGCGCCGGCATCTTGTCGTTGGCGACGGGCAGGACCGACCAGGAACCGGCCGGGAGGTCGGTCTCGGCGAGCAGCTCGCCCAGGATCAGGCCGGACAGGGGCGTCGCGGGCGCCGGCTTGAGGATGATCGGGGCGCCGACGGCGATGGCCGGGGCGACCTTGTGGGCGCACAGGTTCAGCGGGAAGTTGAAGGGCGCGATGCCGAGGACGGTGCCGCGGGGGAAGCGGCGCGTCAGGGCGAGGCGGCCGACGCCGCCGGCGTCGGTGTCGAGGCGCTGGGCCTCGCCGCCGTTGAAGCGACGGGCTTCCTCGGCCGCGAACCGGAACACGGAGACGGCGCGGCCGACTTCACCGCGGGCCCACTTGATGGGCTTGCCGTTCTCGGCGGAGATCAGCTGGGCGATCTCTTCGGTGCGCTCGACGAGGCGCTTGCTGACGTGGTCGAGGGCGGCGGCGCGGACGTGCGCGGGGGTCGCCGCGAACTCGGCCTCGGCGGCGTAAGCGGCCGCGACGGCCTCTTCGACCTGCGCGTCGGTGGGGATGCTCACCGACGCGACGAGCCGGCCGTCCCAGGGGGACGTGACGTCGAACGCGTCCTCGCCGGTGGCCTGGCGGCCGGCGAGCCAGAAGGCGTGGGGGGAAGTCATGTCGTTTCCGGCCCTTCCGAGGGGGTGGGTGCTGATGTCCCCCACGGTAGGGGTGCGGAGGCGGGAGGTCGTTTGTCCGGGGTGGAGTGCTGCGGGCGCGCGGGACGCCGCTTTGGAGGACGACACGTGCGTACGCCCTGGCCGGGCGGGACGGTACGAGGGCCGGGGGCGGGGGCGGAGCGGAATTTTCCCCTGCCCGCCCCTTCCCGGACGGGGACTCCGCCCCCGTCCCCGCTCCTCGAACGCCGGAGGGGCCGCCATGGGCCGCAGGCCCCGGGGCTGTGCAGCCGGAACGTGCCGCCCCCCGCACCGCCCACTCAGCCCGAGCCCGTCCCCGCCGTCGCCTTCAGCGCCAGCCACAGCTCCATCCGCACGTCCGCGTCGTCCAGCGAACGGCCCAGGATCTCCTCCACCCTCCGCATCCGGTAGCGCAGCGTGTGACGGTGGACGCCCAGGTCCGCCGCCGCCGCGTCCCACTGCCCGTGGCGCGAAAGCCACGCCCGCAGGGACGCGATCAGGTCGCCCCGGCCCTTCGCGTCGTGCTCGCGCAGCGCCCGCAGCATCCCGTCGGCGAAGGACCGCACCGCGTCGTCCGCCAACAGCTGCATCACCGAGCCCGCCGCCAGCTCCTCGTGCTCGACCAGCGCACGCCCCCGCCGGCGCGCCACCGACAGGGCCTGTTCCGCCTGCTTGTACGCCCCGACCGCGGCGATCGGCCCCGCCGGTGCCGACAGTCCCACCACCAGCTCGTCCTCGCCCGCCGGCTCGTGCGGCCGCGCCGCGTCGCCGCGCTGCGCCTCCGTACGGGCGAGACAGGCGTTCACCGCGTCGCCCCCGTCCGCCGCGAGCACCACCAGCCGGTCGCCGTCCGGCACCACCAGCACCGGCTCGCCGGCCCGCAGCGCCGCGGACTCCATCGCGTCGGCCAGGCCCTGGAGCGGGTCGGACACGCCCACGGCGGACGCGCTCTCCGGCTCCGCAGCCGCCGGCTCGGCGATGAGGAGGCGGAACGGGGCGTCGAGCAGCACCCCGTACAGATCGCCGGCGACGGCCCGCGCGTGGTCCGGCTCGCCCGCCAGCAGCATCCGCAGGACCGCCGCGCCCAGCCGCTGCTCGGCCGCCTGCAGGGAGCGCGACCGTTCGGTGGTCAGGGTCAGGAGCGCGATCGCCGAGTGCACGGCGTACCGCTCGGCCGTCCCCAGCGGGGCCCCCGTCCCGACCGCCAGTACGCCCCGCACGCGCCGCCCCGCGCCCAGCGACTGCAGTTCGACCCGGTCGTCCGCCTCGGCGTCGCCGTCCGTCCCGCCACTGCCCACGACGGAACTCGCGGGCGCCGGCCGCTCCCGCAGCCGTTCGACGTCGGCGGTGAGCCGGGCGGCGCGGCGCGCGGCCCAGTCGGGCGCCGCGGCGACCACCGCGCCGGAGACGTCGTACAGCGCGGCCCAGCCCTTGACGTGCGACGCGAGGCGGGCCAGCAGGTCACCGGGCCCGTCTCCGGACAGCGCCGCCTTCGTCAGCTCGCGCTGCGCCTCGAAACCGGCGGTCACCGCGCGGTACTGGTCGGCGGCGTTCGCGGCGGATACGGCCTTGCTGATGGCGAGGAAGGGCGTACGGCGCGGCACTTCCAGCAGCGGCAGGCCCTCCTCGGTGGCGGCGTCGACGAGAGCCTGCGGAACGTCGTCGTAGTGGACGCCGATGGCGAAGCCGAGCCCCACGACGCCGGCGCCGGCCAGCCGCCGCACGTACCGGCGCATGACCTCGGGGTCCTCGGCCTCCAGCTTCATCGCGGTGACGAGGAGCAGCTCGCCGCCCTCCATGTACGGCACGGGGTCGGGGAGCTCGCTGACGTGGGCCCAGCGCACCGGCGTGTCCAGCCGGTCCTCCCCGGCGCGGACGGTGAGCTTGAGCGCCGAGTGGTGGACGAGGGAGGCGAGGGTGGGCGGCATGGACGGTCGAACCTTAGGGAAGAGGATTTCGCCGTCCTGTACGAACGGCGTACTTCGATTCTGCCAGGACGTACGACAAGGAGCGTCACGACCGCAGATCGACCAGCAGCGGAGGCGTGTTCTCCCCCCGTACGCCGCTCAGGGAGAGCACCGCGTGCCCGGCGGGCACGGCGTGCGCCAGGTCGGAGGCCGACCAGCGCTCCCGCTCCACCTCGCGCACCGTGACCGCCTCGGCCGTCGCCGCCTTGCCGGTCACCAGGCGCCGCATGAAGTGCAGTGCCTTGGTGAGCGGCTCGTCGGAGACGATCTGCCGGTTGGTGACGTCCCGGGTCTGCACCCATTCCGTGCCCCATGCCTGCGCGAACCGTCCGCCGTCCCAGGGCGCGATCCCCGCGAACGCCATCCGGCAGCCGACCGCGCCGAGCAGCGGCCCGCGCAGCGCCTCCGGTACGTCCTCCAGGGTGCGCAGCGCGAGGACGACGCCCGCGTGGGCGGCGCGCAGCCGCTGGACGGCGCGTACGGACTCGGCGGTGACCGCGTACGTCGCGTCGTCCAGGACCAGGCAGGCGAACAGGGACCGGTCGGAGCGGGTGAGGGCGGCGTCGGTGAACTGGGCGAGCAGCAGCCGGGCGACGATCCGGGACGCCTCGGCGTGACCGCGCTCGGGCAGGTCGACGCGGACGCGCACCGGGTGCTCGATGCCGCGCGGCGAGAACCGGGGACCGCTTCCGTCGGTGCGGAAGAACCGGGCGAAGGCCGGCCGGTCCAGGAAGGCGATCCGCTCGGCGAGCAGCACCCCGGTGTCGTCGCCGCGCTCCGACTGGCGCGCCCGGGCGTCGAGTTCGCGCAGCTGCGCCGGGTCGCCGGCGACCGCGGAGCGCAGCCGGCCGAACGCCCCGGGCGCGCCGTCGAGCAGCTCGCGCAGCTCCGGTACGGCGGGGAAACGCCCGTGGGCGGCCCGGTACGGTCCGATGAGCTGGGCCAGCGCGGTGGCGGCCCGCCGGCTGTCCGGCACCAGGTCGCCCACCAACGCCTCCGCCAGCACCCGGGCGGCCTCGTCCGGGTCGTCGGCGCCGCCGTACAGATCGAGGTCGTGGCTGGAGTCGGGGCGGCCTACGCCGACCACCACGTCGAACGCCTCGTCGGGGGCGAGTGCGGCGCCCTGTCCGGTGACGGCGATCACCGCGGCGCGGTTCGCGAGCGCCTGGAGGCACAGCGACTCGACGACCGGCCGGGTCAGCCGCAGGGTCTTGCCGGACCCGGCCGGGCCCACCGCGACCAGCGAGGTGCCGAGCAGCGCGGGCTCCAGGGCGACACCGGTGGTGCGGCGGACGTAGGGGTTGCGCGGGCTGTCGGCGACGGTGCCGATCCTCACCTGGGCGGTGACGAGGTCGTGCACGGCGGTACGGACGGGCAGGTCGCGGACGCCGGAGGGATGGGCGCAGGCGGCGGCGCCCTGGGTGAGCACCGCGCCGGTGAAGGCGGCGAGCTGCTCGGGCCGCGCCCGTACGCCCTGCCATGCCCGCGTGATGCGGGCGTGGTCCACTTCGCCGAGGGCGCCCGTCCGGGTGGCCTCGGCGAGCCGCGCGGCGGCTTCCGGCAGGCCGGCGTCCCGCAGCTCCGGCCAGTCGGCGGGGTCCTGCCTGGGCTCCGCCCCCTCCCGCCCGTCTCCGGCCTGCCAACGCCTCAGCGGCGGCCAGGCGGCCGCCCTGCGGAGGGCCGCCGCCGGCCTCGGCCTGGTGGTGTCGAGCCGGTCCGCCAGCGCCAGGGCGGCCGCCGGAAGCCTCGGCCAGGCGCCCGCCCTGCCGACGGCCGCGACGACGGCCGCCGTCAGGAGGAGGTAGTAGAGGCTCGAGGCCCAGTCGAGCCACCAGACCGTGGTCGGCATCTCCCGCCAGAACCCCGGCATCAGCACGAACAGCGGCCAGAGCGGCACGCCGTACCGCTGCCAGAGCTCGCCCCAGTTGCCGACCCGCCCCATGCCCACCGCGATCAGGGTGAGGACCAGGGCGTAGTAGAGGTACGCCACCATGACGAAGAACGGATGGTCGGGGTGGTTCTCGTTCATCCAGGCGTCGGGCACCAGCATGCCCATGGGCAGCGTCCACCAGCTGTCGATGAAGATCCACCACCCTTCGAGGTAGCGGTTCCAGAGCAGGGACCAGAGCAGCCAGCCGCACAGGAAGGCGATCAGCGCGCCGCTGAGCAGTTGGCGCATGGGCACGGCATCGGGCTCTTCCTCCGCCCTCGGGCGGTGGTCGAGCCGCCAGATCCCGGGTTCCGCCTCGGGCCGGGGCCTGCGCAGCCATTCGGCCGTCGCCGTCGCTCCGCCGCGGGCGGAGGCGGAGACGGAGGGGGACGCGGACGCGGACGCGCCGTCCGGGCCGACGGGCTCCGCCGGGCGGGGCACGGAACGGCGCACGCCCTCCGCGTGGCGTCCGGAGCGGCCGCCGCCCGTGCGTGCGCCGTGGCTGTGCTGTGTGCCTTCGGTATCCATGAACCCCTGCCCCCTGACCGATCAGGTCGCGCCCTTACGCAGCGTCAATCTAGTGCCGACGGCTCCTTGACGTCAGTCACCGCCGCGCTCCGCGCCACGCACCCCGGTGGTTTCCGGACCCGCTCCCCGCGCGATCCGGCGTCCCGCCCGCCGTGGCCCGGCGGGGCGCCCGCCCCCGCTATGTCCGTCGCGGACAACGACTCGCCGCCACTTCTCCCGAACGGAACATGCCACCCCCTGCCCACCACCCCTAGCCTGCGAGGTGAAGAAGCGTCCGGAATACCCCCCAGGAGCCCCCCATGACCGCAATCCCGCAGGAGCGCCGCGTCGTCACCGCGATCCCCGGCCCGAAGTCGGCCGAGCTTCAGGCCCGGCGCACCGCCACGGTCGCCGGCGGCGTGGGCTCCGTGCTGCCCGTCTTCACCGCGCGCGCGGACGGCGGCATCATCGAGGACGTCGACGGCAACCGTCTGATCGACTTCGGCTCCGGCATCGCCGTGACGTCGGTGGGCGCCTCCGCCGAGGCCGTCGTACGCCGCGCCTCCGCGCAGCTCCAGGACTTCACCCACACCTGTTTCATGGTCACGCCGTACGAGGGCTACGTCGAGGTCTGTGAGGCGCTGGCCGAGCTGACCCCGGGCGACCACGCCAAGAAGTCCGCGCTGTTCAACTCGGGCGCCGAGGCCGTCGAGAACGCCGTCAAGATCGCCCGCGCCCACACCAAGCGCCAGGCGGTCGTCGTGTTCGACCACGGCTACCACGGCCGTACCAACCTCACGATGGCGCTGACCAGCAAGAACATGCCGTACAAGAACGGCTTCGGCCCGTTCGCCCCCGAGGTCTACCGCGTCCCGGTCGCCTACGGCTACCGCTGGCCGACCGGCGCCGAGAACTGCGGCCCCGAAGCCGCCGCGCAGGCCATCGACCAGATCACCAAGCAGGTCGGCGCCGACAACGTCGCGGCGATCATCATCGAGCCGGTGCTCGGCGAGGGCGGCTTCATCGAGCCGGCCAAGGGCTTCCTGCCGGCGATCGTGAAGTTCGCCAACGACAACGGCATCGTCTTCGTCGCCGACGAGATCCAGTCCGGCTTCTGCCGCACCGGCCAGTGGTTCGCGTGCGAGGACGAGGGCATCGTCCCCGACCTGATCACCACCGCCAAGGGCATCGCGGGCGGTCTGCCGCTCGCCGCCGTGACCGGCCGCGCCGAGATCATGGACGCCCCCCACGGCGGCGGCCTGGGCGGCACGTACGGCGGAAACCCGGTCGCCTGCGCCGGTGCGCTCGGCTCCATCGAGACGATGAAGGAGCTCGACCTCAACAAGAAGGCGAAGCGCATCGAGGAGGTCATGAAGGGCCGTCTGGCCGCCATGGCCGAGAAGTTCGACATCATCGGTGACATCCGTGGCCGCGGCGCCATGATCGCCATCGAGCTGGTCACGGACCGCGACACCAAGGAGCCGAACGCGGCCGCGGCCGGCGCGCTCGCCAAGGCGTGCCACGCGGAGGGCCTGCTGGTCCTGACCTGCGGCACCCACGGCAACGTGCTGCGCTTCCTGCCGCCGATCGTCATCGGCGAGGACCTGCTCAACGAGGGCCTGGACATCATCGAGGCGGCCTTCGCCGGCGTGTGACCGGGTGCCGGCTGTGAAGAAAGGGTGGGGGGCCGATGGCGGGATGGAGATCCTCCTGTCGGTCCCCCGCCCCCTGCCGTACGGTTTCGGCAGATGAGAGAAACACCCCGCTCGCAGGAGACTGCGGGCGGCTCCAGGTCGGAGCCCTCCCTGCCCCGCCCTGGTCGTGCCTTCGCGCACGCGGCCGGAGCCTTCGGCTCCGGAACTCCTCACCGATCGGACGGCCGCTCGCCCCACACCCCCCGGGGCGCGCGGCAGCCCGGTCCGGGCGGCTGCCCCGGAACTACCCCCCCTGTTCCGGGACAGCCGCCTTTCCTCTCCCGGAACTCCGGGAAATCCGGTAGATCCGGGAACTTCAGGAACTCCGGGTTCCCCGGGCCCCTCGCCCTCTGCGGGCTCTTCGGGCTCCTCTTCGCGCTGATCACCTGGCAGGTCGCCGCAGCAGGCCCCCTGCGCCGCGCCGACGAGCGGACCGGCCGGGCCCTCGTGGGCCACGGCCCCGCCCCCCTCACGGAATTCCTCGCCGATCTCGGCAACACGGCGGTCGCGCTGCCCGTGCTGGCCGCGGCCGTCGTCTGGGCGCTGTGGCGCGGTGGCCGGGGCGCGCTCGCCCGCGCGACGGCCGCCGTGCTCGCCATGGCGGCCGTGCCCGTGCTGGTCGTCCCGCTCAAGTCCTGGATCGCCCGCCCGGGCCCGCTCACGCAGGACACCGGCTACTACCCGTCCGGGCACACGGCGACAGCGGCCGTCGCCTACTGCGGCGCGGCCCTGCTCCTGCGCGCGCACGCACGCCGCCACCGGTGGTGGCCACCGGCCCTCGCCCTCGTGCTCACGCTCGCCACCGGCGCCGGCCTGGTCCTGCGCGGCTACCACTGGCCGCTGGACGTCCTCGGCAGCTGGTGCCTGTGCCTCGTCCTGCTTCTGCTCGGCCACCGTCTTCCGGCGCGGTACGCGCGGCCGCCCCGCGCCTCCCGGACTCCGGCGGCGCCGGACCGGTGAGCGTGCCCGGCCCGTCCGGTGAGCGTGCCCGGCCCGTCCGGCGGGACGGGCCGGGCACGGCGGAAATCCTTCCCCGGGTCCGGTCCCGCTCACCCGGACCCGGTCCCGGGCCCCCTCAGCTGTCGAAGCCGAGCCCCAGCTTGTCCATGGTCTTCAGCCACAGGTTGCGGTGGCCGCCGTTGTCGTCCGACCGGGCCAGCGACCACTTGGTGATACCGATACCGGCCCAGGCGAAAGGTTCCGGCGGGAAGGGCAGCGGCTTGCTGCGGACCATCTCCAGCTCCGTACGCCCGGTCCGCTCACCCGCGAGCAGGTCGAGCATGACGTCCGCGCCGAAGCGGGTGGCGCCGACACCCAGGCCGGTGTACCCGGCGGCGTACGCCACCTTGCCCGCGTGGGCCGTCCCGAAGAAGGCGGAGAAGCGCGAGCAGGTGTCGATCGCGCCGCCCCACGCGTGGCTGAAGTTCACGCCCTCCAGCTGCGGGAAGCAGCGGAAGAAGTGGCCGGCCAGCTTGAGGTACGTCTCCGGGCGGTGGTCCATCTCCGCGCTGAGCCTGCCGCCGAAGGGGTAGACGGCGTCGTAACCGCCCCACAGGATCCGGTTGTCGGCGCTCAGCCTGAAGTAGTGGAACTGGTTCGCGCTGTCGCCCAGCCCCTGCCGGTTCTTCCAGCCGACCGAGGCGAGCTGGTCGTCGGTGAGCGGCTCGGTCATCAGCGCGTAGTCGTAGACCGGGACGGTGTACGGGCGGACCCGCTTGACCAGCGACGGGAAGATGTTGGTGCCCAGCGCCACCCGGCGGGCGAAGACCCGGCCGTACGGCGTGCGCACCGCCATCCCGGCGCCGGCGGAGACCAGGTCCAGGCCCCGGGTGTGCTCGTAGATCCGTACGCCCAGACCGAGGCACGCCTGCTTGAGTCCCCATGCCAGCCTGGCCGGGTTCAGCAGGGCGACGCCCCGCCGGTCGAGCAGCCCGCCGATGAAGGTGGGCGAGTCGACCTCGGCGCGCACCGCGTCCCGGTCGAGGAGTTCGAGGCCGTCGGCGAAGCCCAGCTTCCGGGCCTCCTCGTACATCTCCGTCACCTCTTCGAGCTGGTGCGGCTCGGTGGCGACGTCGATCTCGCCGGTGCGCTCGAAGTCGCAGTCGATGCCGTACGCCGCCACCGCCTCCTCGATCGCGTCGAGGTTGCGCTCGCCGAGCTCCTCCAGCTTCGCCAGCTCACCGGGCCAGCGGGAGATGCCGTTGCTCAGGCCGTGGGTGAGGGAGGCGGCGCAGAATCCGCCGTTGCGGCCCGAGGCGGCCCAGCCCACCTCGTGTCCCTCGATCAGTACGACGTCCCGCCCGGGGTCGCGCTCCTTGGCGAGGAGCGCGGTCCACAGTCCGCTGTATCCGCCGCCGACGACGAGCAGGTCGCAGCGCTCGTCCTCGGTGAGGGCGGGCCGCGATGCGGGCTTTTCGGGATCGTCCAGCCAGAACGACACCGGCTTCGCGCCGGAAAGGGATTGTGCTGCACTACGCATGGCGACTGGGGCCATGGTTTCCAACTCCTTCAGGACTTACTGGGGCTGTGCGCTCTTCTTCCGGCGGCTCGCGACGAGCTGACCGCCGAGAACCGTCAGCACGGCGATGACGAACATGGCCGTGCCGATGACGTTGATCTGTACGGGTGTGCCGCGCTGCGCCGATCCCCACACGAACATGGGGAAGGTGACGGTCGAGCCCGCGTTGAAATTGGTGATGATGAAATCGTCGAAGGAGAGCGCGAAGGCGAGCAGCGCTCCCGCCGCGATTCCGGGCGCCGCGATCGGCAGGGTCACCCGTACGAACGTCTGGACCGGACCCGCGTAGAGATCGCGCGCGGCCTCTTCCAGACGCGGGTCCATCGACATCACGCGCGCCTTGACCGCCGTCACCACGAAGCTCAGGCAGAACATGATGTGCGCGATGAGGACGGTCCAGAAGCCCAGCTCGGCGCCCATGTTGAGGAAGAGCGTCAGCAGCGAGGCGGCCATGACGACCTCGGGCATGGCCATCGGCAGGAAGATCAGCGAGTTGATCGCGCCCCGCGCCCGGAAGCGGTAGCGGACCAGCGCGAAGGCGATCATCGTGCCGAGCGCGGTGGCTCCGACCGTGGCCCAGGCGGCGAGCTGGAGCGAGAGGGAGAGCGAGCCGCACAGGTCGGCGACGCCGCACGGGTCCTTCCACGCGTCCAGGGAGAATTCCTGCCAGGCGTAGTTGAAGCGCCCCTTCGGATGGTTGAAGGAGAACACCATCACGACGATGTTCGGCAGGATCATGTAAGCGAGCGTCAGCAGCCCGGCGATGACGACGAGATTGCGCCGTATCCAGCGAAGCACAGACATCAGACCAGATCCTCCGTCCCGGACTTGCGGATGTACACGGTGACCATGGCCAGCACGATCGCCATCAGGATGAAGGACAGCGCGGCCGCCGTCGGGTAGTCGAGCACCCGCAGGAATTGCGACTGGATGACGCTGCCGACCATTTTCGTGTCGGTCGAGCCGAGCAGTTCCGCGTTGACGTAGTCGCCGCTCGCCGGAATGAAGGTGAGCAGCGTGCCCGAGACGACACCCGGCATGGAGAGCGGGAAGGTCACCTTGCGGAAGGTGGTCGCCGGGGTGGCGTAGAGGTCGCCGGCCGCCTCGTGCAGCCTGCCGTCGATGCGCTCCAGGGAGGTGTAGAGCGGCAGGATCATGAAGGGCAGGAAGTTGTACGTCAGGCCGCAGACCACGGCCATCGGCGTGGCCAGCACCCGGTCGCCCTCGGTCCAGCCGAGCAGGCTGGTGACGTCCAGGACGTGCAGGGTGTTCAGTACGTCGACCACCGGGCCGCCGTCCGCGAGGATCGTCTTCCACGCGAGCGTACGGATCAGGAAGCTGGTGAAGAACGGCGCGATGACCAGCACCAGGACGAGGTTGCGCCAGCGGCCCGCCTTGAAGGCGATCATGTACGCGAGCGGGTAGCCCAGCAGCAGGCACAGCAGGGTGGCGGTGCCGGCGTACAGCAGCGACCGGACGAACTGGGGGTAGTAGTCGGTCAGCGCGTCCCAGTACGTCCGGAAGTGCCAGGTGACCTCGAAGCCCTTCTCCAGCGAGCCGGTCTGCACCGAGGTCGACGCCTGGTAGACCATCGGCAGCGCGAAGAAGACGATCAGCCACAGGATGCCGGGCAGCAGCAGCCAGTACGGTACGAGCCGCTTGCGCGTGGCGGCCTTGCGCGGGGCCGGGGGCTCCGCCGGTGCGGGCGCCAGGGGCGGCGCGTCGGTGACGCTCACGCGCTCTCCTCCACCGTCTCCACGCCCGCGGAGCCCACTGTCCCGGCAAGCAGGGACTGGCCGGCGTCCAGGCCGAAGGTGTGCGCGGGGTTCCAGTGCAGGACGACCTCGGCGCCGGGGGTGAGCCGCGCGTCGCGCTCGATGTTCTGGACGTACACCTCGAAGTCGGAACAGGCCGGGCTGTCGACGATGTACTGGGTCGAGACGCCGATGAAACTGGACGCGACGATCCGGCCGGTGATCCTGTTGCGGCCGTCCGCGACCGTGCCCGCGTCGTCGGCGTGCGCGACCGAGACCTTCTCCGGGCGTACGCCGACGAGCAGCTTGCCGCCGCTGCGGGGCTGCGACGCGCACCGGCCGCCGGGCAGGCGCAGCTTGGAGCCGCCGCAGGTGACCACGGTGTCCTCGCCCGAAGCCTCGACGACCTCGGCCTCGATGAGGTTGGACGTACCGAGGAAGTTGGCGACGAACGTCGTCCTCGGGTTCTCGTAGAGGTCGGCGGGGGCGCCGAGCTGCTCGACGCGGCCGCCGTTCATCACCGCGACCTGGTCGGCCATGGTCATGGCCTCCTCCTGGTCGTGCGTGACGTGCACGAAGGTGATGCCGACCTCGGTCTGGATGCGCTTGAGCTCCAGCTGCATCTGGCGGCGCAGCTTGAGGTCGAGGGCGCCGAGCGGCTCGTCGAGGAGCAGCACCTGGGGGTGGTTGATGAGCGCGCGGGCCACGGCGACGCGCTGCTGCTGGCCGCCGGAGAGCTGGTGCGGCTTGCGGCGGGCGAAGGCTCCGAGCTGGACCAGGTCCAGCATGTCGCCGACCTGCTTCTTCACGGACTTGATGCCGCGCCGGCGCAGGCCGAAGGCGACGTTCTCGAAGACGCTGAGGTGCGGGAAGAGGGCGTAGCTCTGGAAGACGGTGTTGACCGGGCGCTTGTACGGCTGGAGGTCGGTGACGTCCTTGTCGCCGAGGAAGACCGTGCCGGTGCTCGGGTCCTCCAGACCCGCGATCATCCGCAGGGTGGTGGTCTTGCCGCAGCCGGACGCGCCGAGCAGGGCGAAGAAGGAGCCCTGCGGGACGGTCAGGTCGAGCGGGTGCACGGCCGTGAACGAGCCGTAGGTCTTGCTGATCCCGGAGAGGCGGACGTCGCCGCCTTCTGTCGTCTTCTGCGTCATGGGGTGTGGTCCCAGGGGTGTCGAGAGGGGGCGGGAGCGGGAGCGGACAACGGCTCAGGCGCCGATGAGCTTGGCGAACTTCTCCTCGTACGCCGTCTCTTCCTTGCCGCTGAGCGAGCGGAAGGCGTGGGACTTGGCGGCCATCGCC
Organism: Streptomyces enissocaesilis; assembly: GCF_039533765.1. Taxonomy (NCBI): domain Bacteria; kingdom Bacillati; phylum Actinomycetota; class Actinomycetes; order Kitasatosporales; family Streptomycetaceae; genus Streptomyces; species Streptomyces enissocaesilis. The sequence goes on from NZ_BAAAUD010000061.1 coordinate 77,071, forward strand.
CTGTCGGGGAGGATCAGCGTGTTGGAGGCCATCGACTCGTCGATCTTCGCCAGCTCCTCGCGCACGCCGTCGACCGGACAGACGTAGTTGATGTACGCGGCGAGTTCGGCGGCCACGGGCGGCTCGTAGTAGTAGTCGATGAGCTTCTCGGCGTTGGCCTTGTGCCGCGCCTTGGCCGGGACCAGCAGGTTGTCGCTGGAGGTGATGTAGCCGGCCTCCGGGATCACGTATTTGATGTCCGGATTGTCCGCCTGGAGCTGGATGACGTCGCCGGCCCAGGCGAGGCAGGCCGCGAGGTCGCCCTTGGAGAGGTCCGCGGTGTAGTCGTTGCCGGTGAAGCGGCGGATCTGCTTCTTGTCGACGGCCTTCTGCATCCGGGCGATGGCCGCGTCGTAGTCGTCGTCGGTGAACTTCCCCGGGTCCTTGCCCAGGTCGAGCAGGGTCATCCCGACGGAGTCGCGCATCTCGGAGAGGAAGCCGACCTTGCCCTTGAGCGCGGGGTCGTCCAGCAGCTGGCCGACCGTCTCGATCTTCTTGCCGCCCGTCGCCTTGGCGTTGTAGGCGATGACGGTGGAGATGCCGGTCCACGGGTACGAGTAGGCGCGGCCCGGGTCCCAGTCGGGCGAGCGGAACTGCGCGGACAGGTTGGCGAACGCGTGGGGCAGGTGCGCCGGGTCGAGCCTCTGCGCCCAGCCGAGCCGGATGAGCCGGGCGGCCAGCCAGTCGGTGACGCAGATCAGGTCGCGTCCGGTGTCCTGGCCGGCCGCGAGCTGCGGCTTGATCTTCCCGAAGAACTCGACGTTGTCGTTGATGTCCTCGGTGTACTTGACCGTGATCCCGGTGCGCCGGGTGAACGCCTCCAGGGTGGGCCGGCTCTTCTCGTCCTCGCTGACGTCCATGTACTCGGTCCAGTTGGAGAAGGCGACCCGCTTCTCCTCGGCCGAGTGGTCGTCGGAGGCCGGCGCGTCGCCCTCCCGCCCGGCGGGCGGGATGCCGCACGCGCTCAGCGTGCCCAGGCCGCCGGCCGCCAGCGCGCCGACGCCCGAGGCGCGCAGCAGCGAGCGGCGGGTGAGGGCGCCCCTGCCGGTGCTCAGGCTGCGGCGCACGGCGGCCACCTGGGCCGCGGAGAGGCGGTCGGGCTCGTACTGCTCCATGCGTGAGTGCCCTTTCGGGTGGGTGGGGCCGCTGGTCGTGCGGCGCGGTGGCTGGGTGACTACCGGTCCCCGAAGATCGTGCGGTGCCAATCCTTGCGGGCGACCGCGGTGTTGTCGTACATCACGTGCTTGACCTGCGTGTACTCCTCGAAGGAGTACGACGACATGTCCTTGCCGAAACCGCTGGCCTTGTAGCCGCCGTGCGGCATCTCGCTGATGATCGGGATGTGGTCGTTGACCCAGACGCAGCCCGCCTTGATCTCGCGGGTGGCGCGGTTCGCGCGGAACACGTCTCGGGTCCAGGCGGAGGCAGCGAGTCCGTACGGGGTGTCGTTGGCGAGGCCGATGCCCTCGTCGTCGGTGTCGAAGGGCAGCACGACGAGGACCGGGCCGAAGATCTCGGCCTGGACGATCTCGCTGTCCTGCGGGGCGTCGGCGACGAGCGTGGGGCGGTAGTACGCCCCCTTGGCGAGGTCGCCGGCGGGCGCTTCGCCGCCGGTCACCACCCGGGCGTACGCACGGGCGCGCTCGACGAAACCGGCGACCCGGTCGCGCTGGGCGTGGCTGATGAGCGGCCCGAGGTCGGTGGAGGGGTCGAAGGGATCGCCGAGGCGCACGCTCTCCATCAGCTCGGCGACGCCCGCGACGAAGGCGTCGTAGAGCGGGCGCTGGACGTAGGCGCGGGTCGCGGCCGTGCAGTCCTGCCCGGTGTTGATGAGCGAGCCGGCCACCGCGCCGTGCACCGCGGCTTCGAGGTCGGCGTCGTCGAAGACCACGAAGGGTGCTTTTCCGCCGAGTTCGAGGTGGAGGCGCTTGACGGTGGAGGTGGCGATCTCGGCGACGCGCCTGCCGACGGCGGTCGACCCGGTGAAGGAGGTCATGACCACGTCCGGATGTCCGACAAGGTGCTCGCCGACGTCCTTGCCGGCGCCGGTGACGATGTTGATCACACCGTCCGGGATGCCGGCCTCCTTCGCCGCCTGCGCGAACATCACCGAGGTCAGCGGCGTGATCTCGGCGGGCTTCAGGACGACGGTGTTGCCCGCCGCGATCGCCGGCAGGATCTTCCAGGCGGCCATCTGGAGGGGATAGTTCCAGGGGGCGACGGATCCTACGACACCGATCGCCTCACGCCGTACGTACGAGGTGTGGTCGCCGGAGTACTCGCCGGCCGCCCTGCCCTCCAGGTGACGGGCCGCGCCCGCGAAGAAGGCGGTGTTGTCGACACTGCCCGGCACGTCGAACCCGGTGGTCAGCTTGACCGGCTTGCCGCACTGGAGCGATTCGACGTACGCGAAGTCCTCGGCCTGCTCGGCGAGCACGGCGGCGAAGCGGTGCATCGCCTCGGAGCGCTCCCCCGGGGTGGCGCCCGACCAGCCGGGGAACGCCGCGCGGGCGGCCGCGACCGCCGCGTCGACGTCGGCGGTGGACGCCAGCTCGTACATGTAGACCTTCTCGCCGGTCGCGGGGTCCACGACGGCGTGTGTCCGGCCCGAGGTGCCCGCGCGCAGCTGTCCGGCGATGTACTGCGCACCCTCCGCGAATCGGTCCTGCACCGGGAAGCGGTTGACCATGACGCTCTCCTCCGCCGTTCTCCCCGCTCAGCGGGTGTCGGCGTAGCTCCAGCTGGATTTGAGTGCCGATCCTGACAGAGCCACAGAGGGTCAACAAGGGATTCCGTTGTTGCCTTTTGGTTACGCGACGGAATCGGTCGACCATGTGTCGCGTCGAGGAGGAAATACCGTACGGAGTGTCCGTGGCGCGCGCCGAAATGGCGTGGCATGGCCACGTTAGCGGGCGAAACCCCAGGTGAAGCGGGTGCCGACGGTGTTCTTCCCCTCCCCCGCGCCCGGCCGGACGTCCTCCGACGCCGGACGGGCCGGATTCTCCGGGCGGGAATCCGGTCCGCAGGGCGCCCGCGGGATGTCCGCGAGGTGGGACGGGGAGAGGGAGGACCGGCCGGCCCCCGCCCTAGCCCCGGGCGGGGGCCTCGACCACCAGCGAGGAGTGCGCGTAGGGGTCGTACGAGTCGAGTTCCTTGTCGCGCTCGTTCTCGGACTGGACGACCACCCAGACGATGAACGCGATGAACGCCGCGCCGGCCACGAAACCGACGATGCCGAGGATGATCCCCGCCAGCGCCATGCCGCCGTTCGTCGCCTCGCCCCGCTGGGCGCGCTTGCGGCCGAGGATGCCGAAGATCAGCGCGAGGATGCCGAGGATGATGCCGAGGCCGTAGGCGCAGAAGAACGTGACGGAGATGATGCCGAGCACCATCGCGGTGATGCCGAAGCCGTTCGCCGGGCCCTGCTGTCCGGCCCAGCCGGCCGGGCCGCCGTATCCCGGATATCCGGGATAGCCGCCGGCGCCGTACGGGGCCGGGGCCTGCGGCGCCGGGTAGGCCGGGTAGCCGTACTCGCCGGGCGGGGCCTGCGCCGGGCCGGTGGGGGCGAGGGGCGGCGGCGGTACCGCGCCCTGCTCCGGGGCGGCGCCCGTGCCCGTTCCCGCCCCCGCGGCGCCCGTTCCCGTACTCGGGCCGAAGCCCGGCGCCGGTTCCCCGGTCGGCACCGACGTGATCGTCTGCTGGTCGTGCACCGGAGGCGGACCGGCCTGCGGCCTGCCCGGCGGCACCGTGTGCTCGGGCGGCGCCCAGGGATCCCGCGGCCGCTCGGGCTGTGGGCCCGAGGGGTGCTGTGCGTTGTCCGACATGTGCCTCCCCCATCGTGGTTCCGTCATGCTACGGCCTGCTTTCCGGGCCGTACCGCCCGCCTACGATGACCTCTGAACCGCCCCCCAGGGCCCGTACGACCCGCACATCCGGAGGATCCGATGACCGATCTGCACCCCTTCATCACGGGGCTGCCCAAGGCCGAACTGCATGTGCACCACGTCGGATCCGCCTCGCCCCGCATCGTCGCCGAGCTGGCCGCCCGCCACCCCGACTCCAGGGTCCCGACCGACCCCGAGGCGCTCGCGGACTACTTCACCTTCACCGACTTCGCGCACTTCGTCGAGGTCTATCTCTCCGTCGTGGACCTGATCCGCACCCCGGAGGACGTCCGGCTGCTGACCTTCGAGGTCGCCCGCGACATGGCCAGGCAGAACATCCGGTACGCCGAGCTGACCGTCACGCCGTTCAGCTCGACCCGCCGGGGCATCGACGAGAAGGCCTTCATGGAGGCGATCGAGGACGCCCGCAGGGCGGCGGAGGCCGAACTCGGCACCGTCCTGCGCTGGTGCTTCGACATCCCCGGCGAGGCCGGCCTGGAGGCGGCGGAGGAGACGGCGAGGCTGGCCGTGGACCTGCGCCCCGAGGGCCTGGTGTCGTTCGGTCTCGGCGGCCCCGAGATCGGCGTACCGCGTCCGCAGTTCAAGCCGTACTTCGACCGGGCGATCGCGGCCGGGCTGCGCTCGGTGCCGCACGCCGGCGAGACGACCGGGCCGCAGACGATCTGGGACGCGCTGAACGACCTGCGCGCCGAGCGCGTCGGCCACGGCACCAGCGCCGTCCAGGACCCGGGGCTGCTGGCCCACCTGGCCGAGCACCGCATCCCGCTGGAGGTCTGCCCGACGTCCAACATCGCGACGCGCGCCGTGGCCACGCTGGACGAGCACCCGCTGAAGGAGATGGTGGACGCGGGCGTGCTGGTCACCGTCAACAGCGACGACCCGCCGATGTTCGGCACCGACCTCAACAGCGAGTACGGGGTGGCGGCCCGTCTGCTCGGCCTCGACGAGCACGGGGTCGCCGGCCTCGCCAGGAACGCCGTGGAGGCGTCCTTCCTCGACCCGGCGGGCAAGGCGCGGATCGCCGCCGAGATCGACGCGTACACCGCGGACTGGCTCGCGCGGCGGTAACGCCCCGGACAATGGGCCCATGTCCTTTTCCATGTCCGGGTCTGCGTCCGGGCGGTCCATGCGCTCCACGCGGTCCCTGCGCGCCGTCACCGCCGTGGCTCACCGCGGCGACCCGTACCGGTTCCGTGAGAACACCCTCGCCTCGCTCCGCTCCGCGGTGGAGCGGGGCGCGGACGCCGTCGAGATCGACGTCCGGCCGACCCGCGACGGCGTTCCCGTGCTGCTGCACGACGACTCGCTCAAGCGGCTGTGGGGCCACGACCGGCTGCTCGGGTCCGTCACCGGGAAGGACCTGCGCGAGCTCACCGGCGGCGGCGTGCCCACCCTGCGCGAGGCGCTGCACGCCGCCGGCGACCGCCGTCTCATGATCGACCTGCCGGGGGCCACCGCCGGGTCGGTGCGCACGGTGGTCGGCGTCGTCCGCGAGTCCGGGGCCGGCGAGCGCGTGTACTACTGCGGGGGCGTCTCCGCCATGGCGGACGTACGCGCCGCCGACCCCGGCGCCGAGATCGCCATGACCTGGACGACCCTCACCCCGCCCCCCGCCACGCTGCTCGACGCGGTGAAGCCCCGCTGGCTCAACTACCGGTTCGGGCTGATCGGCCGCGACCTGACGGACCGCGTGCACCGGGACGGGCTGCTGGTCTCCGCGTGGACCGCCGACACCGGGCTCACGATGCGCCGCCTGATCGGCCGCGGCGTCGACTCCATCACCACCAACCGGATCGACGTCCTGTGCGCGCTCACCGAGGGCCCTCGCCCCTAGGCGAGTCGGCCCCTGCGGCAGGACGGCCGAATGGACGCAATCCGCACGGGCACCGCGCACCACGCCCGCGTGCGGATCCCCCGGGGCTACAGACCGACGATCGTGTTCCACTTCTTCGCGAACCCCACGCGCTCCTGCGCCGTGATGTCCCGCGCGATCGCCAGCCGCTCCCGCATCACGTCGTCGGGAAAGATCAGCGGGTCCTCGGCGAGTGCGGCGGTCCCCTCGTCCTTGGCGGAGGCCAGGACGTCGCGCGCGGCCGGCACCGGGCAGACGTAGTTGACCCAGGCGGCCAGCTCCGCCGCGACCTCGGGCGCGTAGTAGTGGTCGACGAGCTTCTCCGCGTTGCGCTTGTGGCGGGCGAGGTTGGGGATCATCAGGCTCTCCGCCCACAGCTCCGCCCCCTCCTCCGGCACCACGAACTCGATGTCGGGGTTGTCGGCCTTGAGCTGGACGACGTCGCCCGAGTACGCCTGGCACGCCAGGACGTCGCCGCTCGCCAGGTCCTTGATGTAGTCGTTGCCGGTGAAGCGCCTGATGTGCTTGCGTCTGACCAGCTTCTCCATCTGCTCGCACACCGCGTGGAAGTCGTCGGCGGTCCAGCGCGTCACGTCGGCGCCGTTGCCCTGCATCAGCAGTGCGAAGCTCTCGTCGAGTCCGGAGAAGAGCGTCACCTTGCCGCGCAGGTCGTCGGCCCACAGCTGGGAGGTGGAGCGGATGTCGTGGCCGAGCTTCCTGCGGTTGTACGCGATGCCGGTGATCCCGGACTGCCAGGGCACGGAGTGCAGCCGCCCCTCGTCGAAGGCGGGCGTCCGCAATTGCGGATCGAGGTACCGGGCGACGTTCGGCTGCTTCGCCCGGTCCATCTCCTGCACCCAGCCCAGGCGTACGAACCGGGCGGCCATCCAGTCGCTGATGACGATCAGGTCGCGGCCGGTCTCCTGATGGTTCATCAGCGCGGGGCTGATCTTCCCGAAGAACTCGTCGTTGTCGTTGATCTCCTCGGTGTAGCGGACGGATATCCCGGTCCGCTCGGTGAAGGCGTCGAGGGTGGGCCGCCGCGACGCGCTCCCGTCGTCGGTGTCGATGTAGAGCGGCCAGTTGGCGAACCGAAGGCTGTGGTCGCGCTCCGACCGGTCGGCGGCGGCCCGGTCGCCCGGTTCGACGTACGCCGCCGGCACCCCGCACCCGGCGAGCGCGGCCAGCGCGCCGGCCGCCGGGAATCCGCGGAGCAGCGTACGACGTGACACACGGGCACGGCCAAGATCACTCATGTCGTCCACTCTCGTCCCACGCGCGAAGGGCGGGCAATAGACAGTCTGTCTATCGCCCGCCCTCCTGGAACAGCGTCCCGGTCAGCCCTCGATCGAGGTCATCACGTGCTTGATGCGCGTGTAGTCCTCGAAGCCGTACGCCGAGAGGTCCTTGCCGTAACCGGACTTCTTGAAGCCGCCGTGCGGCATCTCCGCGACCAGCGGGATGTGGGTGTTGATCCACACGCAGCCGAAGTCGAGGTTCTTGGACATGCGCATCGCCCGCGCGTGGTCCTTGGTCCACACCGAGGACGCCAGCGCGTAGTCGACGCCGTTGGCCCACTCCAGGGCCTGCGCCTCGTCCGTGAAGGACTGGACGGTGATGACGGGGCCGAAGACCTCGTTCTGGATGATCTCGTCGTCCTGCTTGAGGCCGGAGACGACGGTCGGGGCGTAGAAGTAGCCCTTGTCGCCGACCCGCTCGCCGCCCGCCTCGACCTTGGCGTGGGCCGGGAGGCGCTCGATGAAGCCGCTGACCTGCTTGAGCTGGTTGGCGTTGTTCAGCGGGCCGTAGAGCACGTCCTCGTCGTCCGGCTGCCCGGTCTTCGTGTCGGCGGCGGCCTTCGCCAGCGCGGTCACGAACTCGTCGTGGATCGACTCCTGTACGAGCACGCGCGTCGCGGCGGTGCAGTCCTGGCCGGCGTTGAAGAAGCCCGCGACCGAGATGTCCTCGACGGCCTTGGCGATGTCGGTGTCGTCGAAGACGACGACCGGCGCCTTGCCGCCCAGCTCCAGGTGGACGCGCTTGACGTCCTTGGCGGCGGACTCGGCGACCTGCATGCCGGCCCGTACGGAACCGGTGATGGAGGCCATCGCCGGGACGGGGTGCTCGACCATCGCGCGGCCGGTGTCACGGTCGCCGCAGACGACGTTGAAGACGCCCTTGGGAACGATCGAGCCGATGATCTCGGCCATCAGGACGGTCGACGCCGGAGTCGTGTCCGAGGGCTTGAGGACGACCGTGTTGCCCGCGGCGAGCGCCGGGGCGAACTTCCACACGGCCATCATCATCGGGTAGTTCCACGGCGCGACCTGCGCGCAGACGCCGACCGGCTCGCGGCGGATGATGGAGGTCAGCCCCTCCATGTACTCGCCGGCCGAGCGGCCTTCGAGCAGCCGGGCCGCGCCTGCGAAGAAGCGGATCTGGTCGACCATGGGGGGCAGTTCCTCGGTCCGCGTGAGACCGAGCGGCTTGCCGGTGTTCTCGGACTCGGCCGCGATCAGCTCCTCGGCGCGCTCCTCGAAGGCGTCCGCGATCTTGAGCAGCGCTTTCTGGCGCTCCGCGGGCGTGGTGTCGCGCCAGGCCGGGAAGGCCGCGGCGGCGGCCGCCATGGCGGCGTCGACGTCCTCCTGGCCGGAGAGCGGCGAGGTGGCGTACACGTCGCCCGTGGCCGGGTTGACCACGTCGATGGTCCGCCCGTCGGCGGCGTCGCGGAACTCTCCGTCGATGTAGTTGCGCAGGCGGCGCAGTTCGGTGGTCACAGCCACCCCTTCCCTGGTCGGATGTCCGATTGCTGAGATCCCCACCCTAGTCGCTCGGGTATCGCTTTCGACATACCCGTATGCCGGGAACTTCGGATTCAGCAAGATCGGAGGCTCCAAACAACGAATTTCATCGGTTTGGGGTTGCGGAACGGCCGAGACGTCGTGCACAGTGAAGAGGTGGCCAGTAGAAGCGCAGATTCCAGAACCGGGAACGGCTCGTCCCCAACGGTCGATGCCGTGTCTCTGGCGATCATCGAGCAGCTCCAGGAGGACGGACGCCGTCCCTACGCCTCCATCGGCAAGGCCGTGGGCCTCTCCGAGGCGGCCGTGCGCCAGCGCGTGCAGAAGCTGCTCGACCAGGGCGTGATGCAGATCGTCGCCGTCACCGACCCGCTCACCGTGGGCTTCCGGCGGCAGGCCATGGTCGGCATCAACGTCGAGGGCGACCTCGACCCCGTCGCCGAAGCGCTCACGGCCATGGCCGAGTGCGAGTACGTGGTGATGACCGCGGGCTCCTTCGACCTCATGGTGGAGATCGTCTGCGAGGACGACGACCACCTGCTCGAAGTGATCAACCGAAGGATCCGGACGCTCCCCGGCGTGCGATCCACCGAGAGCTTCGTCTACCTCAAGCTGAAGAAGCAGACCTATATGTGGGGAACCCGATAGTCGTGAGCCAGGACCTCTCCAAGACCGCGTACGACCACCTGTGGATGCATTTCACCCGCATGTCGTCCTACGAGAACGCACCCGTGCCCACCATCGTGCGTGGTGAGGGCACCTACATCTACGACGACAAGGGCAAGAAGTACCTCGACGGCCTCTCCGGCCTCTTCGTGGTGAACGCCGGCCACGGCCGTCACGAGCTCGCCGAGACCGCGTACAAGCAGGCTCAGGAACTCGCCTTCTTCCCGGTCTGGTCGTACGCCCACCCCAAGGCCGTAGAGCTGGCCGAGCGCCTCGCCAACTACGCTCCGGGCGACCTCAACAAGGTCTTCTTCACCACCGGTGGTGGCGAGGCCGTCGAGACCGCGTGGAAGCTGGCGAAGCAGTACCACAAGCTCACCGGCAACTACACCAAGTACAAGGTGATCTCCCGCGCGGTGGCCTACCACGGCACCCCGCAGGGCGCCCTGTCCATCACCGGCCTGCCGGCCCTGAAGGCCCCCTTCGAGCCGCTCGTACCGGGCGCGCACAAGGTCCCGAACACCAACATCTACCGCGCGCCGATCCACGGTGACGACCCGGTCGCCTTCGGCCGCTGGGCCGCCGACCAGATCGAGCAGGAGATCCTCTTCGAGGGTCCCGAGACCGTCGCGGCCGTCTTCCTGGAGCCGGTGCAGAACGCCGGCGGCTGCTTCCCGCCGCCGCCCGGGTACTTCCAGCGGGTCCGCGAGATCTGCGACAAGTACGACGTGCTGCTCGTCTCGGACGAGGTCATCTGCGCCTTCGGCCGCCTCGGCACGATGTTCGCGTGCGACAAGTTCGACTACGTACCGGACATGATCACCTGCGCCAAGGGCATGACGTCGGGCTACTCCCCGATCGGCGCGTGCATCATCTCGGACCGTATCGCCGAGCCGTTCTACAAGGGTGACAACACCTTCCTGCACGGCTACACCTTCGGTGGCCACCCGGTCTCCGCGGCGGTCGGCTGCTCCAACCTCGACATCTTCGAGCGCGAGGGCCTCAACCAGCACGTTCTCGACAACGAGGACGCGTTCTTCTCGACGCTGAAGAAGCTGAACGACCTGCCGATCGTCGGCGACGTCCGCGGCAACGGCTTCTTCTACGGCATCGAGCTGGTCAAGGACAAGGCCACGAAGGAGACCTTCACGGACGAGGAGACGGAGCGCGTGCTCTACGGCTTCCTCTCCAAGGCCCTCTTCGAGAACGGCCTGTACTGCCGCGCCGACGACCGTGGCGACCCGGTCGTCCAGCTCGCCCCGCCGCTGATCTCCACCCAGGAGACCTTCGACGAGATCGAGGGCATCATGCGTCAGGTGCTCACGGAGGCCTGGACCAAGCTCTGAGCCAAGTGAGACTGCTCTGATCGTATGACCCCAGCGCGGCCCGGATTCGCCCGTTCGAGTGAGAACGGACGTATCCGGGCCGCGCGCTTGACACGCCACCACGTCCTGAATACTTACGGTGCCCAGTGACCGATCGGCCCCGTCTTCGTTCCGCCATACGGGGGAACGGGATATCTGCTGTGACACTCAAGACGCGCTGTGACATTCAAGACGTGAGGTGTACGCCATGGTGGCCCCGCCCGACAACGATGTGCTCTGGGCACGCTCCCTGCACTACTCGCACAGCGGCTCCCCCGCCCTCACCGGCGTCTCGCTGGGTGTGCGCGAGGGCGAGATCCTCGCCGTCGAGGGCCCGCGCGGCAGCGGCAAGACCACCCTCCTCCAGTGCCTCTCCGGCCAGCTGGTCCCCGAGGAGGGCGAAGTGTGGTTCAACAGCGCGCCCGTGCACACCATGAGTCCCGTGCTGCGCGAGCGGCTGCGCCGCGACCGGTTCGGCTGGATCGACCCCGAACCCCGGCTCCTGCCGGAACTGAACGCCTGGGAGAACGCGGCCCTGCCGCTCCTCCTGCACGGCACCTCGCACCGCGCCGCGAAGAAGACCGCCATGGAGTGGCTGGAGCGGCTCGACATCGGCGCCGTCGCCCGCAAGCGGCCCGCCGTGCTCCTGCAGTCCCAGCGCCAGCGGATCGCCATCGCCCGCGCGCTGGTCAGCACGCCGACGGTGCTGTTCGCGGACGAGCCGACGGCGCCGCTGCACCGCAAGGACCGGGCCCAGGTGCTGCGCACACTCACCGCCGCGGCCCGCTCGCACCACATCACGGTCGTCCTCGCGACGCACGACGCGGAGGTGGCGATGCTCGCGGACCGCACGGTGTCGCTGCTCGACGGGCACCGTGTCACCCCCGTGCAGGCGGACGGTGCGGAAGGCCGGGCCGCGTGCTCGCTCTCCGTCTAGCCCGCGGCACCCGCCCGCCGGTCCTGCTGCGCCGACTGCTGGTCGCGGTGGCATCGGGCGGCGTGGGGTTCCTCCTCCTGTGCACCCTGGGGTACGCGATGGGCCATCCCGCGCAGTCCGGGGACTCCGGGCTGCGCCTGCTCTGGTGCCTGGCCCCGCTCGCGGCCACCGTGTACTTCGCGGTGGCGGTGGCCCGTACCGAACCCGGCACCGACCCGCCGCGCGCGGGACTCTCCGCCGTCGGTCTCGGCCCGGCCCGCCTCGCGATGCTCGCTGCCGTGTCCACGGCGCTCTCCTGCGCCCTGGGCAGCGCGCTGGCGTTCCTCCTCTTCCTCCACCTGCGCGGCGGTCTCGTCCGCCTGCCCTTCGACGGTGCGGCGGCCGGACTGCTGGCCGCGGGCCGGCCGTTGCCGTCGGCCGCCGTGCTCACCCTGCTGAGCCTGGTGCCGGTCACGGCGGCGGCCGCGAGCGCCGTGGCGCTGCGCCCGCGCCGCCCGAAGCGCACCGGCGAGCAGCCCGCCGCGCCCCTGTCCCCCGCCGGTCTGCCGTGGGGGGTGGCCCTCGTCGCCGCGGGCCTCGCGGTCGAGACCTACGCGAGCCGCGGCGCCCCCGGCGCGCCGCTCCCGCTGCCGGGCCGGCTGGACGCGGTCCCGCCCGGTGTCCTGGCCGGCTGGGCCCTGACCGCCCTCGGTCTCGCCCTCGCGGGCCCCGGGCTGACCCACCTCGCCGGCCGCCTGCTCCAGTGCGCCCGCCCGGGCGCGGTGCGGCTGCTCGCGGGCCGCGTCCTGATGGACGAGGCCCGCCGGATCGGCCGCCCGCTGGGCGTGGTGTGCGCGGTGGCGTCGGCGGCGATCGCCGCGGCGACCCTGCGCGACGCCGGCTCCGCCCCCTTCGGCCCCCTGACCGGTCTGGGCGCGGCGCTCGTGACGGGCTGCACGGTCGCCACGCTGCTGATGGCGGCCCTGGAGGCGAAGCACGCCCGTACGGCCACCACGGAGACCCTGGCCCGCATGGGCGCCCCCGCCCAGGCCCTCCGTACGGCAGCGGCCCTGAGAGCGACCGCCGTCCTGACCGTGTTCACCCCCGTGACCTGCGCCCTGGCCGTCCTGGCGGCCCTCCCCCTGACCTCCTGATCCCCGCCCGGCCCACGTCCCGCCCGAACGACCCCGCCCCGGGGGCCGGGCCCGTCCCGGGCCCCGCTCCCCCCGGTGACGCGCCGCACCGCCCACCGCCTAGCATCGTCGCGTGCCCCACCTCACGGACCCCGACGCCCGCCACGACCACGACCACGAGATCGAGACCCTCGCCGAGTTCGACGCCGTCGTCGCGCGCGGCTCGCTCGGCGGCTACCGCGTCCAGGCCGTCGACCTGACGGCCCGTACCCCCGACCTCCTCGCCGTCACCACCTCCGGGGCCGTGTTCCTCGGCTGCCCCATGCACCCCGACGGCCTCGCCAAGGTCCGCGCGGACGGCGCCCTCGTCTTCCCGCCCGTCCCCGACCTGCCCTTCGACCCGTACCGCGGGCTGCTCTACACCGCCGAGACCCTCTTCGAGCACCTGGAGCAGGGGTACGACGCCACCCCCGACGCCCTCGCGTACGCCTGGTTCCAGCGCACCGGGGCCGACGGCGACATATTCGCCTCGATGCTCCGCTCACTCCACGACGACGCCGTCTCCGACGCCCTCGACGAACACCTCGTCGGCGCCCGCGTCGTCGGCGTCATGGGCGGCCACGCCATGGCCCGCGGCACCACCGCCTACGCCGGCGCCGCACGCCTCGGCCGCACCCTCGCCCGCAGCGGCCTGACCGTCGCCACCGGCGGCGGCCCCGGCGCGATGGAGGCGGCGAACCTCGGCGCGTACCTGGCCCCCCTCCGGGACGACGCCGTACTCGACGACGCCCTCCAGCTCCTCGCCAAGGTCCCGTCCTTCACCCCCTCCGTCACCGACTGGGCCCGCGCCGCCTTCGAGATCCGTGACCGCTGGCCGTCCGGCGGCGACTCCATCGGCATCCCCACCTGGTTCTACGGCCACGAGCCCCCGAACGCCTTCGCCGGCCACATCGCCAAGTACTTCGCCAACGCCACCCGCGAGGACGGCCTCCTCGCGCGCTGCAACGCCGGTGTCGTCTTCCTGCCCGGCGCGGCCGGCACGGTCCAGGAGATCTTCGACAACGCGACCCCCAACTACTACGAGTCGCGCGGCGAACCGACCCCCATGGTGCTGGTGAACCGCGCCCACTGGACCGAGAGGCTCCCCGCCTGGCCCCTGCTCCGGTCCCTGGCGAAGGCCCGCCCGATGGAGTCTCGCATCGCCCTGGTCGACACCGTCGAAGAGGCGCCGGCGGCGCTGGCCCGGCTAGCCGCCGGGTAACCCGGCGGGGCGCTCGTACGACCGGTCCCAGCCCCACTCCGTACGCACCAGTGCCGCCCCTTCCCGCCCGTCGACCGGGCGAGGAGGAGGTCGGGGGGCATCCGCGCCGGCCGCTCCGCGACGGCCGTCCCCGACCGCCCGTCGACGACGTACCCCGTCTCCCCGTCCCGTACGGCGTCCGGCGCGCCGCCCCAGTCGCCCACCAGCACCGGCAGTCCGGCGGCGGCCGCCTCCAGGAAGGCGATGCCGAGCCCCTCGGCCTCCAGCACGCGCCTGCGCGTGCGGCACGGCATCGCGAAGACATCGGCGGCGGCGTTCACGCTCTTCCAGGTGAACGGCGGGGACTGGCCGTCCGTCGGTCTGCCGGGCGCCGGCCTGCGCGGGGCCGTCCTCGACGGCGTGCGGATGCGGGAGGCCGACCTGACGGCCGCGCGGCCGGAGAAGGCGAGCGTGACCGGGACGGACCTGTCCGGGGCGATGCCGCACAGTTCCCGGCTGACCGGCGCGGACCTGCGCGGCAGCGATCTGCCGGCCCTGGACCCGCTGACGGTGGAGCCGTCAGGCGCGACGGTCGGCCTTGAACAGTCCGCCGTGATCGCCGGCGCTCTGGGCCTCGTCGTCGCCTGACGCGCCACCCGGCACGTCACCCGACGAACCTGACGCGGGGGGCTCCAGCACCACGACGTCCTCCACGGCGAAGGCGACACTCACCTGCGCCCCCACCTCGGGCGCGTCCCGCGGCGCGCACTCCGCCTCCAGTTCCGGCCCGTCCGCGGGCCGCAGCAGTACGGCGACGTGGTTGCCCCGGAAGGTGCGCGCCGTGACCGTGCAGGGCAGCCCGTCCGCGGCCGGGACCATCCTGACGCCCGCCGGACGGACCAGCAGACGGCTCTCGCCCTGCGCCGAGCCGGCCGGGACGGGAACCTTGCCCCACACCGTGTCGGCGGCCTCGCCACCTACCGTCGCCGCGACGACGTTGTCGAAGCCGAGGAAGCGGGCGACGAACTCGGAGGCCGGCCGCTGCCAGACCTCCAGCGGCGTACCGGTCTGCGCGATCCGCCCGTCGCGCATGACCACCACCCGGTCGGCGAGCGCGAAGGCCTCGCCCTGGTCGTGCGTGACGGCCAGTACGGTCGTGCCCAGCCGCCCGAAGAGCTGACGCAGCTCGACGACGAGACGCTCGCGCAGGCCCCGGTCGAGCTGGCCCAGCGGCTCGTCGAGCATCAGCAGCTTCGGCTGCGGCGCGAGCGCCCGCGCCAGCGCGACCCGCTGCTGTTCACCGCCCGACAGGGTGCTGACCGCCCGGCGCCCGGCACCCGGCAGGCCGACCAGCTCCAGCAGCTCGGCGACCCGCCGCGTCTGCTCCGCCTTCCCCGCCCCCCGCATCCGCAGCCCGAAGGCGACATTGCCGCCGACATCGCGCTGCGGGAAGAGCTGGTGGTCCTGGAACATCAGGCCGACCCCGCGCCGGTGCACCGGCACTCCGCGCTGGTCGCGCCCGTCGAGCAGCACCCGCCCCGCGTCCGCCGGCTGAAGGCCCGCGACGACCCGCAGCAGCGTGGACTTCCCGCTGCCGCTCGGCCCGAGCACGCACACGATCTCGTGGTCGGCGACCTCCAGGTCCACGGAGTCCAGTGCCGCCCGCTTCCCGAACCGCACGGTCGCCCCGTCCAGCCGCAACATCAGAACTCCCCGGATACGGATCGGTCGGGCCGCACGCGTTCGAGAACCAGCAGCGACACCGCGCACACCACCATCAGAATCGTGCTCAGAGCCATCGCCTGCCCGTAGCTGAGGTCCCCGGCCCGCCCGAGCAGCCGCGCCACGGCCACCGGCAGCGTCGGGTTGTCGGGCCGCGCGATGAAGACGGTCGCCCCGAACTCGCCCAGCGACACGGCGAAGGCGAACCCGGCGGCCACGAGCAGCGC
This sequence comes from Streptomyces enissocaesilis, assembly GCF_039533765.1. Taxonomy (NCBI): domain Bacteria; kingdom Bacillati; phylum Actinomycetota; class Actinomycetes; order Kitasatosporales; family Streptomycetaceae; genus Streptomyces; species Streptomyces enissocaesilis. The sequence continues at coordinate 92,936 of NZ_BAAAUD010000061.1, forward strand.
CCGCCGCACCATCGGCAGGTCGACCTCCCGCCATGCCCGCAGCGGCGAGGCCCCGAGCACGGCCGCCGCCTCACGCAGCCTCCCGTCGACCGCCCGCAGGACGGGCAGCATGGTCCGTACGACGAAGGGCACCCCCACCAGCGCCTGCGCCAGCGGCACCAGGATCCACGACGTCCGCAGGTCCAGCGGCGGCCGGTCGAGCGTGATGAGGAAACCGAAGCCCACCGTCACGGCGGACACGCCCAGCGGCAGCATCAGCAGCGCGTCGAAGCCGCGCACGAGCCGCCCGGCGCGCCGGGTCAGGGCCGCCGCCGCGAGCCCGCCGACGACCAGCGCGACGGAGGTCGCCACCAGGGCGTACTCCAGCGAGTTCCACACCGCCTCCAGCGGCGGCACGAGGAAGGTGCCCCCGCTCCCACCCACCGACTGAAGGGCGCGGTAGTAACCGAGTCCGTACCCGTCGGGCCCGTCCAGCGACCGCTCGACGAGCACCCCGAGCGGCACCAGGACCAGGAGCACCACCGTCACCAGCACGCCGCCCAGCAGCGCCCACTGCCCGGCCCCGCGCGGCGGCCGCGAGGTCCGCGCCGCGTCGACGAGCTTCAGGGCGCTCTCCCTGCGCCGTACGGTCCACGCGTGCACGGCGAGGATCGCACCCACCGCCGCGAACTGCACCAGCGTCAGCACGGCGGCGGTCGGCAGGTCCAGGAGCTGCGCGGTCTGCCGGTATATCTCCACCTCCAGGGTGGAGTAGGCGGGCCCGCCGAGGATCTGCACGACGCCGAAGGAGGTGAACGTGAACAGGAAGACCATCAGCGCGGCGGCGGCCACGGCCGGCACCAGCGCCGGCAGCGTCACCCGCCGCCAGGCCGCGAACCGCCCGGCCCCGAGGACCCGCGCGGCCTCTTCCTGGCGCGGGTCGAGCTGCGACCACAGGCCGCCCACGGTCCGTACGACGACCGCGTAGTTGAAGAAGACGTGTGCGAGCAGGATCGCCCACACGCTGGTGTCGAGCCGTACGCCCCACACCTCGTCCAGCAGCCCGCCCCGCCCCAGCAGTGCCAGGAACGCGGTTCCGACCACGACCGTCGGCAGCACGAAGGGCACGGTGACCACGGCGCGCAGCAGCTGCTTGCCGGGAAAGTCGAGCCGGGCGAAGACGTACGCCGCCGGAAGCGCGATCAGCAGGGTCAGCGCCGTCGAGGCGAGCGCCTGCCACGTGGTGAACCACAGCACGTCGAGGACGGCCGGATCGGTGAGCACCTCGCCGATCCGGCCGAGCCGCCAGACACCGTCCACCTGGAGCCCGCGCCCCACGATCGCGGTCACGGGGTAGGCGAAGAAGAGCGCGAAGAACGCGACGGGCGCGGCCATGAGGCCGAGCCGCACCGCGCTCCCGCGCACCTTCCCGGTTACTTCAGGACGAGCGAGGACCACGACTTGACCCACTGCTCACGGTGGTCGGCGATCTTCTCCGGGTCCACGGTCTGCGGGGTGTCGACGACCGCGCCGTGCTCCGTGAACAGCTCCGGCAGCTTCGCGTCCTCGACCACCGGGTTCACGAACATGTTCAGCGGCATGTCCTCCTGGAACTTCTTCCCGATGAGGAAGTCGATGAGCGCCTTGCCGCCCTCCTCGTTCTTCGCCCCCGTCAGCAGCCCCGCGAACTCGGTCTGCCGGAAGCAGGTGCCGGTCGCGACACCGGTCGGCGCCTCCTCGGGCCGCGGCTTCGCGTACAGCACCTCGACGGGCGGGCTGGAGGCGTACGAGACGACGAGGGGCCGGTCCGCCTTGGCCTTCCTGCCGCCCGCGGAGCCGGAGAACTCCTCGTTGTACGCCTGCTCCCAGCCGTCCACGACCTTGACGCCGTTGTCCTTGAGCTTCTTCCAGTAGTCCTGCCAGCCGTCGTCGCCGTACTCCCCGACCGTGCCGAGCAGGAAGCCGAGGCCGGGCGAGGAGGTCGCGGCGTTCTCGGTGACGAGGAGGTTCTTGTACGCCGGCTCGACCAGGTCGTCGAAGGTCTTCGGCGGCGCGAGCTTCTTGTCGGCGAAGTACTTCTTGTCGTAGTTGACGCAGATGTCGCCGGTGTCGACGGGCGTGACGCGGTGCTTGTCGCGGTCGAGCCGGAGCTCGGCGGGCACCTCGCCGATCCCCTCGGCCTCGTACGGCGTGAAGATGCCGTTGTCCAGGGCCCGCGAGAGCAGCGTGTTGTCGACGCCGAAGAAGACGTCGCCGCGCGGGGAGCCCTTGGTCAGGATCTCCTGGTTGAGCGCGGCGCCCGCGTCCCCGCTCTTGAGGACCTTGACGGTGTAGCCGGTCTCCTCGGTGAACGCCTTCAGCACGGCGTCGGAGGCGTTGAACGAGTCGTGGCTGACCAGCGTCACGGTCTTGGACTTCCGCTGCCCGCTGCCGGACCCGGAGTCGTCCTTGCCCCCGCACGCGGCGAGCGTCGAGACGCCGAGCGCCGCGGCCACGGCGGTGGCCGCGAGCTTCTTGGTGGTGTGCACTGAATTCCTCCTGGGATGGGACATCCAGGAAGAGACGCGGCCCTGCCCGCGGAAAACGGGCAGGGCGCAACAGCTCGAGTAGTGACCGAACTTCCTACCCAGAATGACCTGGGCAAGGTTCAGAGGGTCTGCGGCGTGCCGCACTCTCAGCGCTGTGGCGCTCCCCTGTCGGAATATGAAGATGTGCGGCCCACCGTACACGGGCCTTCCCGGCGGCCTACCGCTCGGTGGCCGCCAGCTGTCCGCACGCTCCGTCGATCTCCTGGCCACGGGTGTCCCGTACGGTCACGGGCACGCCGTGGGCCGCGATCGCCTCGACGAACGCCTTCTCGTCCTCGGGACGGGAGGCGGTCCACTTCGAGCCCGGGGTCGGGTTGAGCGGGATCAGGTTGACGTGCACCCGCTTGCCCTTGAGGAGGCGGCCCAGCAGGTCGCCGCGCCACGCCTGGTCGTTGATGTCGCGGATCAGGGCGTACTCGACGGAGATGCGGCGGCCGGACTTCTCGGCGTACTCCCACGCCGCGTCCAGCACCTCCCGGACCTTCCAGCGCGTGTTGACCGGCACGAGGGTGTCGCGCAGCTCGTCGTCGGGCGCGTGCAGCGAGACGGCGAGGCGGCACTTGAAGCCCTCGTCGGCGAAGCGCAGCATCGCCGGCACCAGACCCACGGTCGACACGGTGATGCCGCGCTGCGACAGCCCGAGGCCGTCCGGCTCCGGGTCGGTCAGACGGCGGATCGCGCCGACGACCCTCTTGTAATTGGCGAGCGGCTCGCCCATGCCCATGAAGACGATGTTGGACAGCCGCGCGGGGCCGCCGGGAACCTCGCCGTCGCGCAGCGCGCGCATGCCGTCCACGATCTGGTGCACGATCTCGGCGGTCGACAGGTTGCGGTCGAGTCCGGCCTGTCCGGTCGCGCAGAACGGGCAGTTCATGCCGCACCCGGCCTGCGACGAGATGCACATGGTGACCCGGTCCGGGTAGCGCATCAGGACGGACTCGACGAGCGTCCCGTCGTGCATCTTCCACAGGGTCTTGCGCGTGGTGTCGTCGTCGCAGCTGATGTGGCGCAGCACGGTCATCAGCTCGGGCAGCAGCTCCGCCCGGAGCTTGTCGCGCGAGCCGGCGGGGATGTCGGTCCACTCGGCCGGGTCGTGCGCGTACCGCGCGAAGTAGTGCTGCGACAGCTGCTTGGCGCGGAACGGCTTCTCGCCGATCGCCGCCACGGCCTCGCGGCGCTCGGCGGGCGTGAGGTCGGCGAGGTGGAGCGGGGGCTTCTTGGCTCCGCGCGGCGCGACGAAGGTCAGTTCTCCCGGTGTGGGGGGTGCCATGGGTGGTAACTCCTCAGTACGACGAGGCCGGGCGGATCTCCGCTGTCGCGGAGCGGGCGGCAAGGCGATGCCGGCGCCAGGAGACCTCACAGGATCACCCCCGCGGGCTGCGGGGTCGAAAAGGGGCGCGTCGCTCGCGGCGACGCGCCCCTCCAGGGTAACCGGATTAAATCAACCGGAACCTACGAAGATCACCAGCAGCAGCCAGACCACCGGAGCCGTCGGCAGCAGCGAATCCAGCCGGTCCATGATGCCGCCGTGGCCCGGCAGCAGCGTCCCCATGTCCTTGATCCCGAGATCCCTCTTGATCATGGACTCGCCGAGGTCGCCGAGCGTCGCGCTCGCGGCCACCACGAGACCCAGCAGCAGCCCCTGCCACCACGTCCCGCCGTGCACCAGGAACTCCATGCACAGCGCGCCCGCCGCCATCGCGAAGACGAACGCGCCGCCCAACCCCTCCCGGGTCTTCCCGGGACTGATGCGCGGTGCGAGCTTGCGCTTCCCGAAGCGCCAGCCCACGGCGTACGCCCCGGTGTCGCTGACCACGGTCAGCAGCAGGAAGGTGAGCACCCGCTGCACGCCGTCGTCGGCCGCCAGCATCATCGCGACGAACGTCGCCAGGAACGGCACGTAGAACACCGCGAAGACACCCGCGGTGACGTCCCTGAGGTAACCGTCGGGCGACTCCGTCATCCGCCAGACGAGCACCGCGAGCGTGGTGAACGCCACGGCGACCCACGTGCCCTCCGCGCCCCTGACGTACCCCGCCACGACCATCGCCGCGCCGCCGACCGCGAGCGGCACCAGCGGGGCCCTGATCTGCTTGCGCTCTTCCAGCCGCGAGGTCAGCTCCCACAGCCCGACCACCACGGCAACCGCTATCACGCCGATGAAGGCGGCTTTCCAGATGAACAGCGACGCGGCGATCACCGCGCCGAGTCCCACGCCCACCCCTATGGCAGCACGCAGATCACGCCCCGCACGCTTCTTCTGCGGGGGTGTCGGCGGGGTGGGCATGGGCTCCTCGGGCGGGACGATGGGCATGGGGCGAGTCTGCTCGGCCCGATGCGCATCGTGGGCGGGACCCGCCGGTGCGGGCCCCTGGTCGGAGGGACCCCACGCGTCGGCGTATTCACCTCGCGCCGGGGCCCTCCAGGAAGAGTCGTTCATCAGACCTCGAGCAGCTCGGCTTCCTTGTGCTTGAGCAGCTCGTCCACCTGCGTGACGTACTTCGCGGTGGTGTCGTCGAGCTCCTTCTCCGCACGGCGGACCTCGTCCTCGCCGGACTCCTTGTCCTTGACGAGCTTGTCGAGGGTCTCCTTGGCCTTGCGGCGGACGGAGCGGATCGAGATCTTGGAGTCCTCGGCCTTGGTCTTGGCGACCTTGATGTACTCCTTGCGGCGGTCCTGCGTCAGCTCGGGGAACGTCACCCGGATGATGTTGCCGTCGTTGCTGGGGTTGACGCCCAGGTCGGAGTCGCGGATCGCCTGCTCGATGTTGCGCAGCGCGCTCTTGTCGAACGGCGTCACGACGGCCATCCGCGCCTCGGGCACCGAGAACGAGGCCAGCTGGTTGATCGGCGTCAGCGCGCCGTAGTAGTCGGCCACGATCTTGTTGAACATCGCCGGGTGCGCACGGCCGGTGCGGATCGCGGCGAAGTCCTCCTTGGCCACCACGACGGCCTTCTCCATTTTTTCCTCGGCCTCGAGGAGGATTTCTTCGATCACCACTTGCTCCTGCATGTCTTGAGTGGGCCCGGCACTCAGCACTCAGGCCCGGAGTAACCCGCGTCTTGCTCCTGCACGGTGTCCGACCGGCAGGGCTTTGTCCATCCCCTCACAGGGGCCACCCGGTCAGTTCCGGGTGCCCTGCGCACTCACGAGGGTGCCGATCTTCTCACCCTTGACGGCGCGCGCGATATTGCCTTCGGCGAGCAGTTCGAAGACAAGGATCGGGAGCGCGTTGTCGCGGCAGAGGGTGATGGCCGTGGCGTCGGCGACCTTTAGGTCGCGGGAGAGCACCTCGCCGTACTCGAGCGCGTCGAACTTCACCGCGTCGGGGTTCTTCTTGGGGTCGGAGTCGTAGACACCGTCCACGCCGTTCTTGCCCATGAGCAGGGCCTCGGCGTCGATCTCCAGGGCGCGCTGCGCAGCGGTGGTGTCCGTGGAGAAGTACGGCATGCCCATGCCGGCGCCGAAGATGACGACGCGGCCCTTCTCCAGGTGGCGTACGGCGCGCAGCGGAATGTACGGCTCCGCGACCTGGCCCATGGTGATGGCGGTCTGGACGCGGGAGTCGATGCCCTCCTTCTCCAGGAAGTCCTGGAGGGCGAGGCAGTTCATGACCGTACCGAGCATGCCCATGTAGTCGGAGCGGGCCCGGTCCATGCCGCGCTGCTGGAGCTCGGCGCCACGGAAGAAGTTGCCGCCGCCGATGACGACCGCGATCTCGGCACCGTCACGTACGACAGCGGCGATCTCCCGGGCGATGGCGTGCACCACGTCGGGGTCCACACCCAGGGCGCCGCCACCGGCGAACGCCTCGCCGGACAGCTTCAGCATGAAACGGCCGGTCATTTTGCCGTCTTCGCTCTTCTGGGTACTTGTCATGGAGAGCTCCTAGTGCACATACGAAGGAGGCCATTGCCGGTGGGGTACTGAGTCCCGTGCGCGGCAATGGCCTCCTCGTCAGATCTGCGGTCGCCCGTACGTACGCGGTCGACTGGTCAAACCCTAACCGGGTCGTCAGTCAGTCGTCGTACGGACTCAGATGCCGACCTTGATGCGCGAGAAGCGCTTCAGCGTGACGCCGGCCTCGTCCAGAACCTTCTGGACGGACTTCTTGTTGTCCAGCGCGTACGGCTGGCCGAGAAGCGTGGCCTCCTTGAAGAAGCCGTTCACGCGACCCTCGACGATCTTCGGGAGGGCGGCCTCGGGCTTGCCCTCGGCGCGCGTGGTCTCCTCGGCGACGCGGCGCTCGGCCTCGACGACCTCGGCCGGGACCTCGTCGCGGTCGAGGTACTTCGGCGCGAAGGCGGCGATGTGCTGGGCGATGCCGCGGGCGAGCTCGGCGTCTTCCTTGTCCAGCTCGACCAGGACACCGATCTGCGGCGGCAGGTCGGGCATGGTGCGGTGCATGTACGAGGTCACGTAGGCGCCGTTGAACTGCGCGAAGCGGTCCAGGACGATCTTCTCGCCGAGGTTGGCGTTGGCCTCGTCGACGTACGCCTGGACGGTCTTGCCGGACTCGATCTCGGACGCGAGCAGCGCCTGGAGGTCGGCCGGGGACGTCTTGGCGACGTGGGCGGCGAGCGCGTTGGCGACGGCCTGGAACTTGTCACCCTTGGCGACGAAGTCCGTCTCGCACTTCAGCTCGAGCAGGACGCCGGAGGTCTTGTCCTCGGAGATGAGGGAAACGACGGCACCGTTCTCGGCAGAACGGCCCTCGCGCTTGGCGACGCCCTTCTGGCCCTTGATACGGAGGGCCTCGACGGCCTTGTCGACGTTGCCGTCGGCCTCGTCGAGCGCCTTCTTGCAGTCCATCATGCCGGCGCCGGTGAGCTCACGGAGCTTCTTGACGTCCGCGGCGGTGTAGTTCGCCATGATTTGTGAATCTCTCTCGAAGTCGGAGCGAAGATCTACGGGTGGCGGCGGGGGCGGGCGCTCGTCGCGCCCTCCCCCGCCGTCATCGACCGTGACGGGTGTCAGGCCTGCTCGGCCTCGGCGGCCGGAGCGGCAGCCTCGTCGGCCTTCTCGGCGTCGGCGGACTTCTCCTCGGCCTCGGCGGCAGCCGGGGCCTCGGCGTCGGCGGCAGCCGGGGCGTCGGCGTCGGCGGCCGGAGCGGCCTCGTCAGCCTTCTTGTCGCCCTCGAGCAGGTCGCGCTCCCACTCGGCGAGCGGCTCGCCGGCGGCCTTCTCGCCCGGCTTGGAGTCGCCGGTGGCGGCGCCGGAACGGGCGATGAGGCCCTCGGCGACGGCGTCGGCGATCACGCGGGTGAGCAGGGTGACGGAGCGGATCGCGTCGTCGTTGCCCGGGATCTTGTAGTCGACCTCGTCGGGGTCGCAGTTGGTGTCGAGGATCGCGACGACCGGGATGTGGAGCTTGCGCGCCTCACCGACGGCGATGTGCTCCTTCTTGGTGTCCACGATCCAGACGGCGCTGGGCACCTTGGACATCTCGCGGATACCACCGAGGGTCTTCTCCAGCTTGGCCTTCTCGCGGGAGAGGACCAGGAGCTCCTTCTTGGTGAGGCCGGACGCGGCCACGTCCTCGAAGTCGATCTGCTCAAGCTCCTTCAGACGCTGAAGGCGCTTGTAGACGGTGGAGAAGTTGGTCAGCATGCCGCCGAGCCAACGCTGGTTGACGTAGGGCATGCCGACGCGCGTCGCCTGCTCGGCGATGGCCTCCTGCGCCTGCTTCTTCGTACCCACGAACATGATGGAGCCGCCGTGGGCGACGGTCTGCTTGACGAACTCGTAGGCGCGGTCGATGTACGACAGCGACTGGAGCAGGTCGATGATGTAGATGCCGTTGCGCTCCGTGAAGATGAAGCGCTTCATCTTCGGGTTCCAACGACGGGTCTGGTGACCGAAGTGGACGCCGCTTTCCAGCAGCTCCCGCATCGTGACGACGGCCATGGCCGTACTCCTTGGGTTTCTCGGTTTGCCGCGACCGCAGGATTGCTGTCGCGCCTGACGCCCCGGTGCGCCGTGCCACGAGGGACCGAGCGGCGCGGCCACCGACCGCGAAGTGGGTGGTGGCGGGGCGTGCGAAGTCGACCCGGTGACCCGGATCGCCACAAGAAGTGTACGGGACCTGCACGGCGCCGGGTGACGGTGATGTCCACAACCGGCCGGCGGTCCACAGATCCGGGTCATGATCCCCACGGACCGGTCCGGTGCGTAACGGTTTCAGCATGCGACGAATGACTGTGCTGGTGCTGGTGGTGGCGCCTCTGGTGCCGATGTTCCTGGTCGCGCTCTTCGGCGGCCCCGCCCGGGCCTCGGCCGCCGGCCCCGGCGCGATCCCCGGCGCGGCCTGGCCCGTGGGCGGGCGCCCGGTGGTCGTACGGGCCTGGGAGCCGCCCCCGTCGCCGTACACGGCGGGACACCGCGGCGCGGATCTGGCCGCCGCGCCGGGTGCGCCCGTACGGGCGGCGGCCTCGGGCCGGGTCTCCTTCGCGGGCCCGGTCGCCGGGCGCGGAGTGCTGTCCATCGCCCTGGCGGGTACGGGGGAGCCGCCGCTGCGGACGACGTACGAACCGGTGCACGCGCTGGTCGGCAAGGGCGACGAGGTGAGAGTCGGACAAGTGGTCGGCGTACTGCAGAGCGGCCCGTTCCACTGCCCCTCCGGCTGTCTGCACTGGGGCCTGCGCCGCGGCGAGACCTATCTCGACCCGCTGACGCTGCTCCCGCGCCACCTGCTCCGCCGCGGCCCGCCGCGCCTGCTGCCGGTCTTCGGTGTGCCGACGGGCCCGCCGCCGGTGCCCGTGTCCGCCGCGGCGGACACGCCCGACGGCTTCCCCGCGGCGGCCCTGGCCGTGACGGCGCTGTGGGCGCACCGCGCCATGGGGCCGGTCAGCCGCCCCGGACGCCGTGCAGCGCCATCGCGACAGCCGCGTGCGCGATCACGTCCGGGTCCTCCGCCGCACCGAGTTCGATGCGGCGGACCGCGGCGTCGACGACGCCCTGGAGCATCATCGCCGCCAGCCGGGGCTGCTCGTGTCCCAGCTCGCCGATCGCCTCGACGATCATCGTCACCAGACCGCCGTGCGCGGCGCGGATCTTCTCGCGCGCACCCGCGTCGAGCTCGCTCGCGGAGATCGCGACGACGGCGCGGTGGCGCCGGTCGCCGACCAGGAGCAGTTGCGCGCGTACGTACGCCTCGACCTTGCCCGCCGGGGTGCCGGCCCGCTCCATGGCGCTCTCGACCTCGGCGGCCCAGACCGGGAAGTCGACGGCGCACAGCTCTTCGACGACGGAGGCGCGCGAACGGAAGTACTCGTACACGGACGACCGGGCGAGACCGGTGCGCTCAGCGAGGGCGGGGAAGGTCAGCGCCTCCGTACCGCCTTCCGACAGCAGGGAGCGGGCGGCGTCCAGCAGGGCGCCGCGCTGCATCGTCCGGTGCTCGGCCACCGAGGCCGCTCGAATCCTTGGCACGGTCCCACTCTACGGATGAGCCGCCGCCATGACGACGTGACTGCGACGCGGTGACGACGCGGCCGGTGCGGCAGGCACGATTCAGCAACCGCGTCAACGCCCCGCGTCGGCCAGCTTCGCCCTCAGCTGGAGCACCGACTTGGTGTGGATCTGGCTGACCCGGCTCTCGGTGACCCCCAGCACATTGCCGATCTCGGCGAGGGTGAGGCCTTCGTAGTAGTACAGCGTGACCACGGTCTTCTCACGGTCGGGCAGCGTGTTGATGGCGCGGGCCAGCAGCCGGCGCAGCTCCCGGTCCTCGGCCACCTCGACCGGGTTGTCGGCGTGGGTGTCCTCCAGCGTGTCCATGAGGCTCAGCCGGTCGCCGCCCTCGCCCCCCGCGTGCAGCAGCTCTTCCAGGGCGACGACGTTCGCCAGCGACAACTGGCTGAAGACGGCGTGGAGTTCTTCCAGGACGATGCCCATCTCCGAGGCGACTTCGCTCTCGGAGGGGGTGCGGCGCAGCTGCGCCTCCAGCGTCGTGTACGCGCGTTCGACCGCCTTGGCCTTCTGCCGCACCGAACGCGGGATCCAGTCCAGGGCCCGCAGCTCGTCGATCATGGCGCCGCGGATCCGCGTGATCGCGTACGTCTCGAACTTGATGGACCGCTCGATGTCGAACTTCTCGATGGCGTCGATGAGCCCGAAGACTCCGGAGGAGACGAAGTCGGCCTGCTCGACATTGGGGGGCAGTCCGACGCTCACCCGCCCCGCGACGTACTTCACCAGCGGCGAGTAGTGCAGGATCAGCTGCTCCCGCAGCCGCTCGTCGCCCGTGGTCTTGTACGACCGCCACAACTCGTCGAGCGACGAGGGTGCGGCGGGCCGCACGCTGCCACGCGCCGCGGGTGGCACTGCCGCGCGGTCAGACCCGGAGGTGTGCTGGGGCATGCGTTGCCTTGAGCCGTTCTGCTGTGACGTCTGGGGGATCGTGCGTCTGAGTGGGGGGCCCTCGTGAGCGTAGCGTGACTGAGGTGTCGCAGTCCGCGCAGGATATGGGATGCCGCCCTTCCAGATGAACGCCCCGGGACACGTCCCGCCCCGGGGCCGTCACCGTGTACAACGGCCCCGGAGGGATTGCCGGGAGGGCTGAGAGGGTCATCGCCCTCACCCTTTCACCCGAATGCCGCTGGTCAAGCACCGCCTCGCCGCACATGCGCACGGTGCGGGGAGCCGGGCGTCAACTGCCAGCCGTCACCGTGGCGTTCGACGAACCCCAAGGAGTGCAGTTCGTACAGCTTGCCGAGTGCGTCGTCGGGGGTGGTGCCCGCGCCCCGGGCGACGCGGTGCGCGTCGACGGAGCCACGGGCCGGCAACGACTCCAGCACCAGTGCCGCGACGGGGTCCAGCAGGTCCCTGGGAAGTACGGGCCCCCGGCGCGCCGGAGCGAGATCGCCGATGTCCCCGATCAGTTCCACCACTTCCGCGGCATCGGTGACCAGCACGCCCTCGCCCCTGAGAAGTTCGTGCACGCCCGCCGAGAGACCGCTGGTGGCGGGGCCCGGCACGCCCATCGTGAAGCGTCCGAGCCGCTGCGCGCCGCGTGCCGTGACCAGCGAGCCACTGCGGTACTCCGCCTCCACGACGACGGTGCCCCTGGTGAGGGCGGCGATCACCCGGTTCCTGAGGACGAACCGGCTCTGCGTGGGATGGCTGCCGGGCGGCAACTCACCGATCACCAGGCCCTGTTCCGCGATGCGTCCGATCAGCTCCGCGTGTCCGCGCGGGTAGACCACGTCGACCCCGCAGGCCAGCACCGCGACGGTGGCCCCGCCCGCGGCCAGCGCCCCCCGGTGGGCGGCGCCGTCGACCCCGAAGGCGGCCCCGGACACCACGACCCAGCCGCGCTCCGCGAGCCCGGTGCCGAGGGAGGCCGCCATGTGCGCCCCGTACGAGGTGCAGGCGCGGGCTCCGACGACGGCGACGGACCGCAGCGCCCACATCCGCAGATGCGGCCGTCCCCGTACCCACAGCCCGACCGGCCTGCCGTCTCCCAGGTCGTCGAGCTGCCCGGGCCACTCCTCGTCGCCGGGGCAGACGAACCGCCCCCCGACCGCGGCCACCGCCGCCAGGTCCCGCGCGGGGTCGGCCGCCGCCGCCCGCATCCGGTAACCACCGAGCCGCTTGCCCGTCACGCCGGTCAGCGCCGCGGCGGCCTCGTCGAATTCGAGCGAGGTGAGCCTGCGCATCAGCTCCACCGCGCCGCACTCCCGCAGCCACCGCCCGCCTGTCTCGTCCCCGGGCTCGATGACGCGGGTCAGCGCCGCCCTGGCCAGCCGCTCCCGCTCACGCTCTCCCTCCGGCAGGCCCTTGCCCGAGCCGTCGACCGCGCTGCCGACCGCGCCCTCGACCTTCCCTTCGACCGCGTCTTCGCCCGCTCCCGCGCTCACCGTCCCGCTCATCCCGCGCCTCCGATCAGCGCGGGAGCGCCCCGCGCGATGCCGGTCCGCAATTCCAGCGCCAGGCCGACATGGCGGTCGTCGGGCCGGTCGCAGCCCGCCAGGTCGGCGACGGTCCAGGCGACGCGCAGCACCCGGTCGAGGCCACGGGCCGTCAGCAGCCCGCGTTCCATGTCCCGTTCGGCCGCGCCGAGGGCTCCGGGCGCGGGCTGCCAGCGCGTACGCAGTTCATGCCCCGGCACCTCGCTGTTGGTGTTCCACGGGGTACCTTCCAGCCGCGCCGCCGCCCGTGCCCTCGCCTCCCGTACGCGCTCCGCGACCACCGCCGTCGGCTCACCGCGCCCGCCCTGTCCCAGCAGATCGGCCCGCTGCACCGGCTCCACGCCGACCCGCAGGTCGACCCGGTCGAGCAGCGGCCCCGACAGCCGCGCCTGGTACTTGCGGATCGCCGACGGTGGGCACTCGCATCCCGAGCCGTGCAGGGTGTGCCGTCCGCACGGACACGGATTGGCCGCCAGAACCATGAGGAAGCGGGCGGGCAGCCGCACCACGCCCGCGCTGCGCGCCACCACCACATGCCCCGACTCCAGCGGCTGACGCAACGAGTCCAGGGCCCGCCCGCTGAACTCGGGCGCCTCGTCCAGAAAGAGGATGCCGCGATGCGCGAGCGAAACGGCCCCCGGCCTCGGCAGCCCGTTGCCCCCGCCGACGAGCGACTGCATCGTCGCGGAGTGGTGCGGGGCGCAGTACGGCGCCGTCCTGACCAGTGGCTCGCCCGGCGGCAGAATCCCCGCCACCGAGTGCACCGCGGTCACCTCCAGCGACTCCTGTCTGGTCAGCGGCGGCAGGACGGCCGGCATCCGCTCCGCCATCATCGTCTTGCCGGCGCCCGGCGGCCCGTGGAGCAGGAGGTGGTGGCCTCCGGCGGCAGCGACCTCCAGGGCCGTGCGCGCGGCGTACTGCCCCGCGACGTCCGCGAGGTCGGCGCCGTCACCCCCGCCCGCACGGTCACCGGCGGCCAGCCCGGTGCCCACCCCCGCACCCGGCACCATCAGCCCGGCGAACATGGCGTCGGGCCGCCCCTCCTCGGCCCGCTCCTCCTCGGGCACCTCGGCTCCGGTCAGCACGGCGATGAGCTGGCGCAGGCTCCGTACGCCGAGGACCGAGACCCCCGGCACCAGCGCGGCCTCCGCCGCCGTCCGCTCCGGCACGACGACCTGGCTGTACCCGGCTTCGGCCGCGGCGAGGACGGCCGGCAGGATGCCGCGCACCGGCCGGACCCTGCCGTCCAGCCCCAGCTCGCCGATCACCACCAGGTCGGCGATCTCCCTGGGGTCGACACGCTCCGCCGCCCCGAGCACGGCGACCGCGACAGCCAGGTCGAACCCTGAGCCGCTCTTTGGCACGGAGGCCGGGCTGAGCCCCACCGTGAGCTTCTTCTGCGGCCACTCGGCGCCGGAATTGACCACCGCCGCCCGCACCCGGTCCCGGCTCTCGACCAGGCTCTTGTCCGGCAGCCCCACCAGCGTGAAGGCCGCCACCCCCGGCTCCAGGTCGGCCTGGACCTCCACCACCACGCCCTCGACGCCGACCAGGGCCACCGAGCACGTACGCGCGAACCCCATCACGCCACCCCCCTCGCATGCTCGACGACGGGCGCTCCTCGCCGGGGCAGCACCACCCCGACGAGGTCGATACGCACTCCGCCCGGCGGCGGCCCTCCGTGCTCGTGTGTCCAGCGCTCGGCGAGGTGGCGCAGCCGCTCCGCCTTCGTGGTCCTGACGGCCTGCATGGGATGCTCGAACGGTCCGGCCCTGCGGGTCTTGACCTCGCAGACGACCAGTGCGTCGCCGTCCCGGGCGACGATGTCGATCTCTCCCGCCCGGCAGCGCCAGTTGCGTTCCAGGACGGTCATACCGCCCTCGACGAGCTTGCGCGCGGCGAGATCCTCGCCGTACCGGCCGAGGGCTCCTGTGGCATTCTTCGCGTTCATCCGGTCCCACCTCCGGAACCGAATGTGCCGCGATCACCGCCAGCTAGTGGATCTTGGTGGACAACCCGCCGGTTGTGGAGAAATCAGCCACCCGGAAGCTCGAGATCGCTCTTGTTGAGCTCCTCGATGTTCACGTCCTTGAACGTGAGTACCCGCACCTGCTTGACGAACCTCGCCGGCCTGTACATGTCCCAGACCCAGGCGTCCGCCATGGAGACTTCGAAGAAGACCTCGCCCTGGACCGAGTGCACCTGCATCTCGTAGTCGTTGGTGAGGTAGAAACGCCGCTCGGTCTCGATCACGTATTTGAACAGACCGACGACGTCGCGGTACTCCCGGTAGAGCTTCAGCTCCATCTCGGTCTCGTACTTCTCGAGGTCCTCGGCGCTCATGGCATGTTCCCCTTCAGCCTTGCGTCCCCACTATTGTGCGCCAGCCCCGTGCGCCCCTATGCGACTTCCGGGGCCAAGACCATCGGCGTACCAGGGGGACCCTCGTCGAGCAGCGTACGCAGCAGCCCGGCGAGCTTGATGGGGTACACCGTCTCACGCGTCGCGGACAGTTCGGCGGAGGTCCACCACCTCAGCCCCGCGACGCTCCGCCGCTCCAGTACGGTCAACCCGTCCAGGGCGGTCTCGGTCTGCGCCGTACGGGCGAGGTAGAACCATTCGTCCTGGTCCCAACGTCGCCCGTCGAACCGGAAAGAGCAGTGACGCTGCCAGATCACCGGGCCGAGTTCGACCTCTGTGATCCCCGTCTCCTCCGCGAGTTCGCGCAGCGCGGCCTCGGCCCGTGTCTCGTCGCCCTCGAGCCCGCCGCCCGGGGTGAACCACCAGGTGTTCGCCGGGTCCCCCGGCTCGTACCCGTGCATCAGCAGGACGCGGTCGTCCGGGTCGAGCAGGATCACCCGCGCGACCTTCCGGAGCTGTGCCTCCGCCTGCGGCCCGGCCTCCGCCAGAGGCTCCGCCTGCGCTCCCGCCGCCGCCCTTTCCGCTTCCACCGTCACCTCACCGTCCACCGCGTCCACCGGTACCCACCTTGCTCCGCCCGACCCGCTGCGCGACAGCCCCGTACGCCGCCCCGCCGAAGATCAGCACCACACCCGCCGCCACGGCGACCAGCACGGGGGCGACCGGCCCCGGCGCCGAAACCCCGCCGGGCAGTGCCGCGAAGGCCGCCGGCCGGTCGATCATCCCGCCCAGCGGCCAGGCCACCGCGTCCACGCGCGCGTCCACACGGCTCACCTCGACCGTGCCCCTCGCGGCGTCCTGGATGTGCCCCCGCGAGTCCACCGACGTACGCCGCTCGTCACCCAGCAGGAAGAGGTGCCCCTCGGGCACCTCGGCGGTGAAGGGGGTGATCGACGCCGGCTCCCCGTCCCGCAGGTACGGCTCGTCCAGGGGCTTGCCGTTCAGGGTGAGCCGGCCGTCCTCGCCGCAGCAGGCGATCTTGTCGCCGCCGACCCCGACCACGCGCTTGACCATCGGCAGATCGCCCCACACCGGGGCCGTGAAGACCACCACGTCTCCGCGCCGCACCTCGCCGCCGCCGATGCGCTGGGCGAGCACCCGGTCCCCCGCCTTGATCGAGGGGGCCATCGAATCGGTCGGGACCGTGTACGGCTTGTACTGCACCGCTCCCCAGGCGAAGCCGCCGAGGAAGAGCACACAGCCGACGGCCACGGCCAGCCCGGACAATGCGTTGCCGAGCCGGCCGCGGCCGCCTTCTGTACGTCCTGTTCCGCTCATCGCAGCGCTCCCCGCCTCGGAGATCGAAAATCGCTGATCCGAGCGGCACCCTACCCGGCGGTACGCCCGCCGGTCAGCCTCCGCCTGCGCCAGAGCACCAGCGGCACCGCCCCCGCGAGCCCCAGCGCGCCGGGCGCCGCGGACATCGCGGCCGCGCTCAGCTCCGGCTGGTCGAAGGTGTCGGGAACCGACAGCACGGACCAGCGGTCGACCGGCCACGCCACCACGACGGCGCGCCCGACGACCTCGTCGTTCGAGACCGTGCCGTGGCCCGGCAGCTCCTGGTGGTAACGCGAGTCCAGCGAGTTCTGCCGGTGGTCGCCCATCACCCAGATCCGGCCGTCCGGCACCTTGAGCGGCCCGAACGGCTCGTCGTTGCACGGGGTGTCGCCGGAGAAGACGAACGACTTCTCGTCCAGCGCCTTCCCGTTGACCTTGACCGGCCCGTTCTTCTTGCACTCGACCGTGTCGCCGCCGACCGCGATGACCCGCTTGATCAGGTCCTTCTCCTCCGCGGACGGCATCAGGCCGATGAAGCTGAGGAACTTCTGGGCGATGTTCGGCTCCGGCGCCGCGGTGTTCTCCAGCCAGCCGCCCGGGTCGTGGAAGACCACGACCTCGCCGCGCTGCGGCTCCGAGCCGAACCACGGCGTCAGCTTGTCGACCAGCACCCGGTCGCCCCGCTGCAAGGTGTTCTGCATCGAGTCCGAAGGGATGGAGAACGCCTGCACCAGGAAGGTCTTGATCAGCAGGGCGAGCAGGAGCGCGATGCCGATCAGCAGCGGCAGCTCCTTCCAGAAGGAGCGCGGCTTCTTCGGCCCCGTGCTGGCGCTGCCGCCGCCGCTGGTACCTGCGCTGTCGCTGGTCGTGTCTTCGCCTCGTGCGTCATCAGTCACGGCTGCGGGTGACTCCGGTCGTTCCTCGGGCTCGTCGCGTTCGGATCGTGCGCCGACCGCCAAATCCCCCACATCCACTCCTCACTCCGTTCCACCGCCCACGCCATGTCAGACGCAGGCCCACCACTCCCATAACGAGCGGGAGTTCCGCAGGGGTCGGGAGCAGGATCACCGCGTTCGGATCCTGGGACGACACCCTATTCGACGGCCCGGCCGCCGAGGCCGCCCCGCCGCGCGCGTCAGGGACCGTCGCGTACGTCCCGGGCTCCTCCAGCTGCCGCCAGTGACCGAAGGGCCACGCGATGACGACGGCCCGCCCGACGACCTTCTCCTCCCCGACCGTGCCCTGGAACTCCTCGTCCAGGTGGAAGCGGGAATCGGCGGAGTTCGACCGGTGGTCCCCCATCACGAAGAGCCGTCCGGCGGGCACCACCACATCGAACTCCAGCTCGGAGGGGCGGTCGCCGGGATTCAGGTACGGCTCCGCGAGCGGTACGCCGTTGACCGTGACCCGCCCGTCCTTGTCGCAGCACCGGACGGTGTCCCCGCCGACCGCGACCACCCGCTTGATCAGGTCCTGCTCGTCCTCGGACGGCAGCAGCCCGATGAACGTCAGGGCGTCCTTGACCTGCTTGACGACCACCGGGTCGTCCTTGACGCCGGTCTCCTCGTCCTGCAGCCAGCCGCCGGGGTCCTTGAAGACCACGACATCACCACGCTGCGGCTTCGACCCGAACCACGGTGTCAGCTTGTCGACCAGCACCCGGTCGCCGATCCGGATCGTCTGCTCCATCGAGCCGGACGGGATCACGAAGGCCTGTACCAGGAAGGTCTTGAGTACGAGCGCGATCAGCAGCGCCACCGTGATGAGGATCGGTATCTCCTTCACGGCCGACCGCCGCCGCCGCCGCTTCACCCGCCGCGCCAGCTTGCGCCGGTCCGCCCTGCCCGGCAGCGCGGGCCCGTCCGTCGGCCGCGTGCCCGTCGGCAGCCGGGTGTCCGCACGGTGGTTCGCCCGTGCCCGCCCGCGGTTACCCATGGGACCCGACCGGTCCGGGCGCGGTGACGCGCGTAAAGGCACGAGGCCCCTCCAGCGAGGTCCAGCGGCCCACCGGCCAGCCGATCCAGTCCGCCCGCCCGACAAGCTTCTCGACGGGGACCATGCCGCCGCCCGGCTCGCCCAGGTGGTCGCGGGAGTCACGGGAGTGCGATCTGTGGTCGCCCATGACCCACAGCGTGCCCTGCGGGACGACGATGTCGAACGGAACCTGCGACGGGGCGTCGCCCGGGTACAGGTACTCCTCGTCCACCGGCCGGCCGTTCACCTCGACCCTCCCCCGCTTGTCGCAGCACACGACCCGGTCCCCGCCCACACCCACCACGCGCTTGACGTAATCGGTCTCGGCGGGCTCGGCCAGCCCCACGGCCGCGGCCGCCCACCGCGCCAGCCCTGCGACCGGGTTCCCGGCGGGCTCCTCGCGCACGAAGGACCCGGTGCCGTCGAACACGACCACGTCACCACGGAGCGGTACGGAACCGAAACGGTACGCCAACTTGTTGACGAGCACCCGGTCGCCCACGGCGAGGGTGGGCTGCATCGAGCCGCTGGGAATCAGGAAGGGCTGCATCACGAAGGTGCTGAACAGCAACAGGAAAGCCGTGCACGCGAGGCCCAGCAGGGCCGGCCTGCGCCACGGGGCGTCGAGAAAGCGCACGGAGCGCGGCCGCTCTCCCGCCCCCGGAACAGGGGAGGGAGAGCGGCCGCGCTCCGTGTCGTGCGGTTCGGTGTCCATCGGGACGTGAGCCTATCCGGCCGGTCCCAGGAGCCGAGTCCGCGATCAGCGGTCGCGCTTCTCCTTGATCTTCGCGGCCTTGCCGCGCAGCTCACGGAGGAAGTACAGCTTCGCGCGACGGACGTCACCGCGGGAGACGAGCTCGATCTTCTCGAAGATCGGGCTGTGCACCGGGAAGGTGCGCTCGACGCCGACGGAGAAGGAGACCTTGCGGACCGTGAAGGTCTCGCGGACGCCCGAACCCTGGCGGCGGATGACTACACCCTTGAACTGCTGCACACGCGAGCGGTTGCCCTCGATGACGCGAACGTGGACGTTCACGGTGTCACCGGGGCGGAACGCGGGAAGGTCGGTGCGCAGCGATGCGGAGTCGACGGAGTCGAGAAGGCTGGACATGTGAGTCTGCTTCCTCGCCGATGCCACAGGTCATCGACGGAATTCGATAAGAGAGTTTCGGGGCGCTGTCCGCGTCGGGCGGGCGTCGTTCCCCCTGTGGCAGGGGCGCACGCCGGACGTACAGCAGCGGCTCATTCTTCCACGGCCTCGGGGTTACGCCCAAATCGGCCGTCGGGGCCGGGCCGCCAGCCGAGGATGCTCAGCATCTCGCGGTCCTTCTTGTCGAAGGCCGCGGGATCGCAGCGCTCGATGAGGTCCGGCCGGTTGGCGGTCGTACGGCGCAGTGCCTCGTCCCGCCGCCACCGGGCGATCTTCCCGTGGTGCCCGCTGAGCAGGACGTCCGGGATCCCGTGGCCGCGCCACTCGGGCGGTTTGGTGTAGACCGGCCCCTCGAGGAGGTCGGCCATCGCACCGGGCGCGAAGGAGTCGTCGCGGTGCGACTCGGCGTTGCCGAGGACACCGGGCAGCAGCCGGGCCACGGCCTCGGTGATCACCAGTACGGCGGCCTCGCCGCCGGCCAGGACGTAGTCCCCGATGGAGACCTCGTACACCGGCATCCGGGTGGCGTACTCGTCGATGACGCGGCGGTCGATGCCCTCGTAGCGCGCGGGCGTGAAGACCAGCCACGGCCGCTCGGAGAGCTCCACGGCGAGCTCCTGGGTGAAGGGGCGGCCGCTGGGAGTGGGCACGACCAGCACCGGGCCGCGCGCCCCGTTCTCGTAGCCGTCGGCCAGGGCGTCGTCGAGGGCGGCTCCCCAGGGACCGGTCTTCATGACCATGCCGGGGCCGCCGCCGTAAGGGGTGTCGTCGACCGTGTTGTGGCGGTCGTACGTCCACTCCCTGAGGTCGTGCACACGGACGTCGAGCTGCCCGCGCGCGCGTGCCTTGCCGACGAGCGAGACGTTCAGCGGTTCCAGGTACTCGGGGAAGATCGTGACGACGTCGAGCCTCATGCGCCGCCGTCCCCGCTCTTGCCGCTCCCGTCGCTCTC
This sequence comes from Streptomyces enissocaesilis, assembly GCF_039533765.1. Classification (NCBI taxonomy): domain Bacteria; kingdom Bacillati; phylum Actinomycetota; class Actinomycetes; order Kitasatosporales; family Streptomycetaceae; genus Streptomyces; species Streptomyces enissocaesilis. Next base: position 113,188 of record NZ_BAAAUD010000061.1, read on the forward strand.
GTCACCGCTCTCGCCGTCGGCCTCGTCCCTCGACGAGGCGACCTCGGCCTGGCTGTCGTCGATCAGTCCCGGCGGCGGGGTGATGACCGCGCGCTGCTCCTCCAGGTCGATCTCGGTGACGATCTCCTCGACGAAGGGGATCATCACCTCGCTGCCGTCGGGCCGCTTCACGATGAACAGGTCCTGGGAGGGCAGGTGGGTGATCTCGGTGATCCGGCCGATCCCGGTGCCGTCGGCCAGGACGACGTCGAGGTCCATCAGCTGGTGGTCGTAGAACTCCTCGGGGTCCTCCGGAGTCTCCTGCGGGTCGATCTCGGCGATGAGGAGGATGTTGCGCAGCGCCTCGGCGGCCGTACGGTCCTTGACGCCCGCGAAGCGCAGCAGCAGCCTGCCGCTGTGCACCCGGCCGGTCTCGATCGTCAGCGGCCCGGCGGAGGCCGGGTCCGTGGCGAGTACGGCGCCGGGTCCGAGCCGAAGCTCCGGCTCGTCCGTACGTACCTCGACCGTGACTTCGCCCTTGATCCCGTGGGCGCGGCCGATCCGCGCGACTACGAGCTGCACTTCTTCTCCTGTCGTACGACTACGGGCCGGGGAGGGCCCTGGAGCCCTCCCCGGCCCGAGCCGGCGTATCTAGGTAAAACGGTCAACTTTGTCAGCGGACCTGGTCCACGTCGACGAGGTCGACGCGGATGCCACGACCGCCGATGGCGCCCACGACCGTACGCAGAGCGCGAGCGGTGCGGCCGTTGCGGCCGATCACCTTGCCGAGGTCGTCCGGGTGAACCCGGACTTCCAGCACGCGTCCGCGGCGCAGGGTACGCGAGGCCACCTGCACATCGTCGGGGTTGTCGACAATGCCCTTCACGAGGTGCTCAAGAGCCTCCTCGAGCATGCTCAGGCCTCGGTCGACTCGGTGGACTCGGCCGCGGGAGCCTCGTCAGCCTTCTTGTCGGCCTTCTTCGCCTTCTGGGTGATCGCCTCGCCCTTGGACTCGTCGCCACCCTCGAGACCCTTGGCGAACGCGTCGAACGCGGCACGCTTGTCGGCCTTCGGCTCCGGCTGGAGCAGCGGCGCCGGGGCCGGGAGGCCCTTGTGCGCCTGCCAGTCGCCGGTGAGCTTCAGGATGGCCATGACCGGCTCGGTCGGCTGGGCGCCGACGGACAGCCAGTACTGGGCACGCTCGGAGTTGACCTCGATGCGCGAGGGGTTCTGCACCGGGTGGTACAGGCCGATCTCCTCGATGGCCCGGCCGTCACGGCGGGTACGGGAGTCGGCGACGACGATGCGGTAGTGAGGCGAACGGATCTTGCCCAGACGCTTCAGCTTGATCTTGACTGCCACTGGAGTGGTGTCTCCTGGTCTATGACGTGGTGGGGCACAACAAGATGCCACGTGGGGTTGCGGTACTCGGGGTGCCCGATGGACGCGTCAGCCGGAGGCGAGAGGGTTCCTGTGCGGCTGTCGAGTACAGCTAGCCATTGTGCCACACACCTGCGGTACGGCATCACCCGGCCGGCACCGCTGCCCACCTGGCGGAAGCAGTGTCAAAAAGGACGGTCAGCTCGCCGCGGCCACCACTTCCGGGATACGGAACGGCTTCCCGCAGCCGCCGCACACGATCGGGGCCTGGGCCAGGACCGACGGTACGACGCGGACGTTGCGCCCGCAGTCGCAGACGGCCTTGACCCGCACCCCGCCGCCGGACGAGCCGTGCCGGGCGGCAGGCCCGCGGAAGGTGCGCTTGGTGTCTGCGGCGGTCGCGACCGTGTGCGCCTTGAGGGCGCGCTGGAGCCGCTCGATCGTCGGCCGGTAGCGCCGCCTCGCCTCGGGGTTGAGCGAGACCAGCGAGAAGCCACTGCTGGGGTGCGGCTCCTCGGGATGGTCGAGCCCCATCTCCTCGGCGATCGCGAGGAATCTGCGGTTGTGGTAGCGGCCGGCGCGCGAGGTGTCACGGACACCGCGCGCGGCGGCGATGCCGTGGACTGCCTCGTGCAGCAGTCGTTCGAAGGAGAGTTCGGCTCCGCAGGCGGAGGAGGACTCTCCGATCAGGGACTCGGGCGCGGCTAGATCTGGCAGCTCGGGGTGGTACCGCTGAATGTCGGCCCACGCCTGCGCCAGCTCTGCGGCGAGAACAGGTGGTGTCGTGCTCACGTCGTGACAACGAGCCGGGGTGCCCCGGTGTTCCTATTCCGGGCCATCCCAAATAATTTGCACGTACCCGTCAGTTGCCGTTGATGCGTCCTGACGAGGGCGGGTGCCCTGATCTGCGGAGGAGTCGCCCAGCACGCGTCAACACGGGGCGTACCCGCGCGTACGCCCCGGCGCGTAGACAAAGACCGCACGCCGGGGCATCAGTTGCTCCGGGCGGCGCGAGTGGTGTCCCGGGCGGCGGCGGGCGTTCCCGGGGGCGCGGACCACGACAGCGACAGTACCGGGGGCGTTCCCGGCCTCCGGCACCGCCCCGCTTCCCGGAACCGGACGTGGTACGGCCGCGGCGACGCACGGCCGCGTTCTCCTCCCGTGGCGCGATCGGCTCGTCGGCGGCACTCTGGAAGCTGGTATCCGCTCCAGCGCGGGGGCGCACGGCAGGGGCACGCAAGCATTGCCCTTCAACCCCTGGACTTGGTGCCGGATGCGGAGTTCCCTGACATACGGGGAGTACGAGCGCACGCACACGGGGGACGTCCATCAGGACACGTCATGACCTCTCGGCGGATTGGGGCGCTTTCGATGACACCTACGCTCGTCCGGCACCACCCGAACGCGGCTTCACCGCCGGCGACGGACGCGGGTACACGCGCCCGTGACTGGGCCGAGATCCAGGAACGGATGCTGGTCCCGCTGTACGAAGCGGCGTACGAGCGGCTCGAGGTGGGCCCTGCCACCCGGCTGCTCGGTCTCGGCTGCGGCTCGGGGCTCGCCCTGCTGATCGCCGCGTCGCGCGGTGCGCACGTGACAGGCGTCGAAGCCGACCCCGCCCGGGTCGCGCTGGCCCGTGAGCGCCTGTTGTCGGACGCGTCGCAGAGCGGTGGCGGCCGGGAGGGCGCGCCTCACGGATCCACCCGGTTGTTCGAAGGCGGTTCGGCGGAGGTCTGCGACACCTCCGTCCCCGCGTACAACCTCGTCACCGCGTTCGAACCGCTGGGCTGCGCGGCCGGTGACTCCGACGGGCTCGCCGCAACGCTCGAAAGCGCGATACCGCTCGCCGAGCGGGGCAGCGAAGTGGTCCTGGCCGGCTGGGGACCGCCCGAGCGCTGTGCGACCTCCGCGGTGCTGCGGGTCGCCTCCCGGCTGACCGAGAGCCCGCGCGCCGCCGGCCGCGGCTGGCGCCCCGCGCTCAGGGACGACCTGGAGGACGTGGCCTCGCGGGCCGGACTGAAACCGGACGGTTCGGGGCGGGTCGCGTGCCCCTTCGGTTACGCCGACATGGACAGCGCCGTACGCGGGCTCCTGTCGACCGGACTGTTCGACGCGGCCGTACGGGCCACGGACCCGGCGCAGGTGAGGAAGGAACTCACCGAGGCTCTCCACCCCCACATGCGGCGGGACGGAACGGTCTGGATGTCCAACGTCTTCCGCTACCTGATCGCGCGTACGCAGTGAGCGGCGTGGGCGCCCGCCCCGGGAAGGGGCGGGCGCCCACGGCGCTGCACGCACTGCGGCCGGGCGTCAGCCCATGAACTTCTTGAACTCGTCGGGCAGTTCGAAGTCCTGGCCGCTCTGGCCGGCCGGCAGGCCCAGCGCGCCGCCCGACTGCGCGGCCTGCTCGCGGCGCTCGGCCGCGGCCTGCTCCTCCAGCTTGCGCTTCATCGGGTTGCCGCTCTTGCGCTTGCCCTTGGCCTGCTTCTGCTGCTTCTTCTGACGGCCGGGGCCGCCGCCCATGCCCGGAATGCCGGGCATTCCCGGCATTCCGCCGCCCTGAGCCATCTTCGACATCATCTTGCGCGCCTCGAAGAACCGCTCCACCAGGTTCTTCACGGCGCTGACGTCGACGCCCGAGCCCTTGGCGACACGGGCCCGGCGCGAGCCGTTGATGATCGTCGGGTCCTGGCGCTCGGCGGGGGTCATCGACTTGATGATCGCGGCGGTACGGTCCACGTCGCGCTCGTCGATGTTGGCGATCTGCTCCTTGATCTGCCCCATGCCGGGCATCATGCCGAGCAGCTTGGAGATGGAGCCCATCTTGCGGACCTGCTCCATCTGGGCCAGGAAGTCGTCGAGCGTGAACTCCTTCGGGCCCTTCGCCAGCTTGGCCGCCATCGCTTCGGCCTCTTGCTGGCTGAAGGTCTGCTCGGCCTTCTCGATGAGCGACAGCATGTCGCCCATGCCGAGGATGCGGGACGCCATGCGGTCCGGGTGGAACGCGTCGAAGTCGTCCAGCTTCTCGCCGTTCGAGGCGAACATGATCTGGCGGCCGGTCACCTTGGCGATCGACAGGGCGGCGCCACCGCGGGCGTCACCGTCGAGCTTGGACAGCACCACACCGTCGAAGCCGACGCCGTCGCGGAATGCCTCGGCGGTGTTGACCGCGTCCTGGCCGATCATCGCGTCGACGACGAAGAGGACCTCGTCGGGGCTGACGGCGTCGCGGATGTCCGCGGCCTGCTGCATCAGCTCCTGGTCGATGCCGAGGCGGCCCGCGGTGTCGACGATGACGATGTCGTGCAGCTTGTTCTTGGCGTACTCGATGGAGTCCGTGGCGACCTGGACCGGGTCACCGACGCCGTTGCCCGGCTCCGGCGCGTACACCGCGACACCGGCGCGCTCGGCGACGACGCTCAGCTGGTTGACGGCGTTGGGGCGCTGGAGGTCGCAGGCGACCAGGATCGGCGAGTGTCCCTGGCCCTTGAGCCACAGGCCCAGCTTTCCGGCGAGGGTCGTCTTGCCGGCGCCCTGGAGACCCGCGAGCATGATCACGGTGGGCGGGTTCTTGGCGAACCGCAGGCGGCGGGTCTCGCCGCCGAGGATGCCGACGAGCTCCTCGTTGACGATCTTGATGACCTGCTGCGCCGGATTCAGCGCCTGCGAGACCTCGGCCCCGGCGGCGCGCTCCTTGACCTGCTTGATGAACGCCCGGACCACGGGCAGCGCGACATCCGCTTCCAGCAGGGCGATACGGATCTCACGTGCCGTGGCGTCGATGTCCGCCTCGGACAGGCGGCCCTTGCCCCGGAGGTTTTTGAATGTCGCTGCGAGGCGGTCGGAAAGAGTATCGAACACGGCGGTCGCGAATCCTCGGGTCAGGGGGCGGGTGGTCACAGACGTCCCCCAGGGTAACTGTCTGTCCGTGTCGGGGTCTGCCCCCTGCTCCCTGCTCCCTACCGCAGCGCGCCCTCCAGCGCCCCGGCCACCTCGGCCGCCTCGATCTCCGGAAGCGGGGCGCCTTCGGGGCCTGTGACGTAGAAGGCGTCGACCGCGTTCGCGCCCAGGGTCGACACATGCGCGCTGCGCACCCGTACGTTCGCGGCCTCCAGCGCGTGACCGATGCGGTGCAGCAGGCCCGGGGCGTCCTGTGCCCGCACCTCGATCACCGTCGCGAGCCGGGACCCGGCGGGGGCCACCGTGACGCGGGGCGGCGGAGCCTGCGCGCCCCGCCTGCGCGGGTTCTTCTCGTACGCGCGCTCCCGCTCCGCGAGGCGGGCCGGGATGTCGAGCGAGCCGTCCAGGGCGCGTACGAGATCGGCGCGCAGCCGGACGGCCTGGGGCAGTGATCCGTACTCCGCGGCCACCCGCCAGTCGAGCAGCAGCACGCCGGCCCGCGACGCGGGGGCGCCGGCCACGACCGAGGGCGGGAGTTCGGCGGCCCGCAGTTCCGCCGTGCGTACGGTCAGCCGGTGCATCGCCAGTACACCGGCCACCGCGGACAGGACACCGGGCTGGTCCGGCACGGCGATCAGCAGCTCGACGCCGAGCGGCTCCGGTTCCTCGGCCGCCTCCTCCCCGTGGCCCTCCGGCTGCGCGCGCAGCGAGAGGACGGGCCCGCCGGTACGGAACGCCTCGACGGCGAGGCGCTCCTGCTCCGCGCTGGGAGCGGCGGGTTCGGGTTCGGCCGGAGCTTCGCCGGCGAGAACGGCGGCGACACGTTTCACCAGGTCGGCGACGAGCGAGGCGCGCCAGGTGGACCAGGCGGCGGGCCCGGTGGCCAGTGCGTCGGCCTCGGTGAGGGCGTGCAGGAGTTCGAGGGTGCCGGTCGCCTTGACCGCGTCGGCCACGGAGCGGACGGTGGCCGGGTCGTCCAGGTCGCGCCGGGTGGCGGTCTCGACGAGGAGGAGGTGGTGGCGTACGAGCGTGGCGATCACGCCGACGTCGTGCCGGTCGAAGCCGATCCGGGTGGCGACGTCGCGGGCGATGATCTCGCCGGCCACCGAGTGGTCGCCGGGCCAGCCCTTCCCGAAGTCGTGCAGCAGGGCGGCGGTCAGCAGCAGGTCGGGGCGCCCGACCCGGCGGGTGAGCGCGGAGGCCCGTACGGCCGTCTCGACCAGGTGCCGGTCGACGGTCCAGGTGTGGACGGGGTTGCGCTGCGGACGGCACCGCACCCGCTCCCAGTCCGGCAGCAGCCGGGTGATGAGCCCTTCGGCCTCCAGCGCCTCCCACACCCCGACGGTCGCCCCGCCCGCGCCGAGGAGAGTGACGAGCTCCTCGCGTGCCTCGGCCGGCCAGGGCACGGGCAGCGGCCTGGCGACGGCCGCGAGGCGGCGTACGGCGTGCAGGGAGACGGGCAGCCCCGACTGGGCCGCCGCGGCGGCGACCCGCAGCGGGAGCACGGGGTCGCGCTCGGGGCGCGCGGTGCGGGCGAGCACCACTTCGCCGTCCTGCTCGACGACTCCTTCCGCGAGCGGGGTGCGGTCGGTGGCAGGGGTCCTGCCACCGAGCATGGCGCGCAGCCGGGGGCGCAGCGACCGGGCGCGCAGGACTCGGTTCACCTCGCGCCAGGTGACGTCGCCGGCGTACGAGATGGTGCGCGCCGCTTCGTACACCTCGCGCAGCAGGGTGTCGGCGTCCAGCAGGCCGAGCTCGGCGGCGACCTGGTCCTGCTCCTGGAGGGCGAGGCGGTCGGTGGCGCGTCCGGTGGTCAGGTGCAGTGCGTCGCGTACGTCGAGGAGCCGGCGCCGCGCCGCGTCGAGGCCCTCGCGCGGGGCGTCGGCGAGCCAGGAGGCGGCGACGGCGCGCAGGGCGGTGGCGTCGCGCAGGCCGCCGCGCGCCTCCTTGAGGTCGGGTTCCAGGAGGTACTGCAGTTCGCCCTGGCGTACGGCCCGTTCCCGGCAGAGCTCGTGGAGCTCGGGCAGCCGCTTGGGGGCGAGGTTGCGCCAGTCGGCGAGTACGGCGGTGCGCAGTCCCGCGGTGACGCCGAGGTCACCGGCGATGTGCCGGGCGTCGAGGAGGCCGAGGTGCACTTTGAGGTCCTCGCCGGCGGTGGTACGTGCCTCGGCGGGCGTGCGTACGGAGTGGTCGAGGGCGATGCCCAGATCCCACACCGGGTACCAGACGCGGTCGGCGAGGGCTGCGATCGCGGCCTTGTCGGCGCTCCCGTCGTGCAGCAGGAGGAGGTCGAGGTCGCTGCGCGGCGACAGTTCGCCCCGGCCGTATCCGCCGACGGCGACGAGGGCCGCGCCGCGCACCCCCGTTTCGAGGGCGGCCGTGGTGAACAGCGCGCCCAGCCAGTCGTCGGTCAGCCGGGCGAGGCCGGAGCGGCGCGGCGGCCCGGACCGCGACTTCTCCTGGAGAAGCCGCAGCCGGGCCGCCGCGTAGCCGCTGGGTCCCGAGTCGTCGGACGGTTCGGTGGTCACTTCTACGCTCGTCACCCAGCAGCTCCCGTTTCATGCGTTCCGGTCGGAGGGCGTCCGGTCAGAGGGCGTCCGGGCCGCGTTCGCCGGTCCGTACCCTGACCGCCGTCTCGACCGGCACGCTCCACACCTTGCCGTCACCGATCTTGCCGGTACGGGCGGCTTTCACCACCACGTCGATGAGCTGTTCGGCGTCACTGTCCTCGACCAGCACCTCGATCCGGATCTTCGGTACGAGGTCGACCGTGTACTCGGCGCCCCGGTAGACCTCGGTGTGGCCGCGCTGGCGGCCGTAGCCGCTGGCCTCGGTGACCGTGAGTCCCTGGACCCCGAAGGCCTGGAGGGCCTCCTTGATCTCGTCGAGCCGGTGCGGCTTCACGACCGCGGTGATGAGCTTCATGCGTCCACCTTCTTGTTCTGCGTCGCGGCGCCCGCCCTGTCGGTCCGGCCGGGCTCGGACACGGCCGTGCGGGAGGCCGAACCGCCGCCCGCTCCGCTGAAGTCGTACGCCGTCTCGGCGTGTTCGACCTGGTCGATGCCCAAGACCTCGTCGTCCTCGGGGACCCGCATGCCCATCGCCTTGTCGATGACGAAGGCGAGGAGCGCGGAGACCACCAGAGAGTAGGCCAGTACGGCGACGACGCCCACGGCCTGCTTGCCGAGCTGGTCCAGCCCGCCGCCGTAGAAGAGGCCCTTGGCGTCGGACTGGACGCCGCCGGTGGCGAAGAAGCCGACGAGCAGCGAGCCGGCGATGCCGCCGACGAGGTGGACGCCGATGACGTCCAGGGAGTCGTCGTAACCCAGCTTGTACTTGAGGCCGACGGCCATCGCGCACAGCAGACCGGCGATGACGCCGACGGCGATCGCGCCGAGCGGGCTGACCGAGCCGCCGGCCGGGGTGATCGCGACGAGGCCCGCGACGGCGCCGGAGGCGGCGCCCAGGGTGGTGAACGAGCCGTGCCGGATCTTCTCGTACGCCAGCCAGGCGAGCATGGCGGCGGCGGTGGCGACCTGGGTGTTGAGGAACATCACGGCGCCGACGCCGTCATCGTTGCCCAGCCAGGAGCCGGCGTTGAAGCCGAACCAGCCGAACCAGAGGAGTCCGGCGCCGAGCATCACCAGCGGCAGGCTGTGCGGGCGCATCGGGTCCTTCTTGAACCCGACGCGCTTCCCGATGACGAGGATGACGCCGAGCGCCGCGGCGCCGGCGTTGATGTGGACGGCCGTGCCGCCCGCGAAGTCGATGACGCCCATCTCGAAGAGCCAGCCGCCGGTGCCCCACACCCAGTGCGCGACCGGGAAGTAGACGACGGTGACCCACAGGGCGACGAACAGCGCCCAGGCGGTGAACTTGACGCGGTCGGCCAGGGCGCCGCTGATCAGGGCCGGGGTGAGGATCGCGAACATCAGCTGGAAGGCGGCGAAGACGTAGACCGGGATGGTGTAGCCGTCCCAGAGCTCGGTGACTCCGATGCCGCTCAGTCCGACGTACTCCGACGACCAGCCGACGACCGAGCCGATGTCGGTGCCGAAGGCCAGGCTGAAGCCGTACAGCACCCAGAGGACCGTGACGATCCCGAGGCTGATGAAGCTCATCATCAGCATGTTCAGGGTGGACTTGACGCGGACCATGCCTCCGTAGAAGAAGGCCAGGCCCGGCGTCATGAGCATCACCAGGGCGGAACAGATGAGCATGAAGCCGGTATTGGCGGCAGACAGTTCGGTCGTGTCTGCGGCAAGCGTCGTGATGCCTGGAGGCATCGGCGTCTCCTCGTCGTCGGTGCGGCCCGTGCGGGGGCGGAGCCTGGTGGCCTGCCGGCCTGGTGGCCGGTTCGGCAGCAAAGGGGTGCGCCGCTTATGGGCCATGAGGTTGGCGCAGCGCGGTTTCGGCCGATGCCGCCCGATGTTTCGCACCAGTGACGAAGGGGTCCTGCGTGTTACGTACGGGTGAACCGCCGGGCCGGGGCCGCGGACCGCCGATACCCTCTGCCCACGGCAGGCACCGCACAGCGAAAACCGGCCGCGACCGCCACCCGGTTGGCCTGGCGCGGGGGAGCCGAGTCGGGCTGTACGGGGTGGCCGGTCGCGGCCGGCGTCTGTGGCGGCGCGGGGGCCGGGGCCTTCAGACCGCTTCCGCGGCTTCGGGCAGCTGGGCTGCGAGCCTGTCGGTGAGATCGACGACTTCGGCGACGTCGCCGAAGTCCCTGGCGGCGGTGTCGACGGTCTTGCGGAGCCGGTTGTTCACCCGCTCGGAACGGACGCGCCTGGCGACCGCGAGAGCCTTTTCGGCCAGTACGACGGACTGTTCGGGTTCGCGCTTCAGCAGGTGCACGGTGGCCATGCCGATGAGGTTCAGTGCGTACGAACGCTGGTGTTCGTCGTCCTTGCCGAAGAGTTCCACCGCGCGCTCCATGACGGGCTCGGAGAGCGAGGCGTAGGCGGGGCTGCGTCCGGCGACATAGGCCAGGTCGCGGTACGAGTGGGCGTTCTCGCCGTTCAGCTCAGCCTCGGAGAAGAAGCGGATCCAGTCGGGCTCGGGCTCGCCGTCCAGGCCCGCGTCCGCGAAGGTGTCCTCGGCCATCCGGACGGCCCGCTTGCACTTGCTGGGCTGCCCGATGTTGGCGTAGGCGCGGGCCTCCATCGCATACAGCATCGCCTGGGTCCGGGGCGTGGCGCAGTCGCGGCTGCCGTACTGCGCGAGGTGGACGAGTTCCAGCGCGTCGTCGGGACGGCCGAGGTGGATCATCTGACGGCTCATGCTCGACAGGACGTAGCTGCCGAACGGTTTGTCGCCGGCCTCCTTGGCGGCGTGCAGGGCGAGCACGAAGTACTTCTGCGCCGTGGGCTGCAGGCCCACGTCGTAGCTCATCCAGCCGGCCAGCTCGGCCAGTTCGGCGGCGCATTTGAAGAGCCGCTTGGACGTAGCCTCGGGCTGCGGCTCCTGGAGCAGGTCCGTGACTTCGTGGAGCTGTCCGACGACGGCCTTGCGCCGCAGCCCGCCGCCGCACTGGGCGTCCCACTGGCGGAACATCATGGTCGTGGACTCCAGCAGGTCCAGCTCCGGCCCCGAGAGCCGGGACGGCCGCCGCGAGGACGCGGCCGTCTCCGGGCGGTCGGGGACGGCGGGGGACCCGGGGACGAGCCAGCGCTGCATGGGCTCGATGAGGGCGGGCCCCGCGGCGAGCGCCAGTGAGGTCCCGAGGAAGCCGCGCCGTGCGAGCATCAGGTCGCTGCGCGAGAACTCGCTGAGCAGGGCGACCGTCTGGGGGCCCGCCCAGGGCAGGTCGACTCCGGACACGGAGGGTGACTGGTGCGCGGAGCGCAGTCCGAGGTCCTCGACGGCGACGACGCTGCCGAACCGTTCGGAGAAGAGCTCGGAGAGGATGCGCGGGATCGGCTCGCGCGGCTGCTCGCCGTCCAGCCAGCGGCGCACCCGCGAGGTGTCCGTGCTGATGTGGTGCGCGCCCATCTGGCGCGCTCTGCGGTTCACCTGGCGTGCGAGCTCGCCCTTCGACCAGCCGCTGCGCACGAACCACGAGCCCAGCTGCTCGTTCGGGCGCTTTCCAGCGTTCGTACCGCCTGCGCCACTGCCGCCCACTGGAACGCCCCCATCCGCTGAAACCTCTATGCACGAACCCGTAACAGAATGCCGCGAGTTGCGGCCCGCCGTCCGAGGAATGCCCCCCTCGAACAGGAATCCGGCTTGCCTCCGGCATACCCGCACGTGTCGCGATCTCCGGCGGTTCGTGCACCGAAAGTAATCCTACGATCACCCATCCGGCCATGGTGATTCCATAAACGCCACCATTCGCCACCCCTTCGAATGAACTCTCCCGGGGCCGGGCGCGCTTCACTTGACATACAACGATCGAGAGTCGGCGGAGCGGTGCGCGCCGGGGCGTGCGGCCCGGTCCGCACCACCTCTCACGACACCGTGCGCCGCCGGACCGGACCGGTCCGGGTACAGCGGAGCGTTACAGAATGGCTCCGCACCGTAACCACCGGTGCACTCGAACCGTTGGAGGGGGCATGGGCTTCACGATCGGCCGGGAGACACTGTCCGGCGCACGGCGCCGCGACCGCCTGTCGGACTGCACCACGGTGGCCGAGTACACCGGACTGTGGGGCTGGGCGGTGGTGCCGGGCGCCAGAGCGTCGGCAGCGGGGCCGGCCGGCTCCGCCGGTCCGGCGGGCTCCGCCTCGGCGAAGTCCGTTTCCGCCCGCGCCGGAGCGCGGTACTGCTCGTGCGGCGACACGGCGTGCCGGGCGCCGGGCGCCCATCCGCTGGACTTCGCGCCCGAGGTGCCCGCGGGCGCCACCCTCGACGAGGTCACCACGACCTGGTCGGGGTTCCCCGGCGCGGCGGTACTGCTGCCCGTGGGCCGTACGTTCGACGTCATCGAGGTCGCCGAGTCCGCCGGGCGCCGGGCGCTCGTACGGCTGGAACGGATGGGGCTGCCGCTGGGACCGGTGGCCGCGACGCCGGACGGCCGGGCCCACTTCTTCGTCGCCCCGGGAGCAGCCGCCGAGCTCCCCCGGCTGCTCTACCGGATGGGCTGGGACGACGCGGACCTCGATCTGCGCGGGCTGGGCCCCGGCGACCACATCGTGGCGCCGCCGTCCGACCTCGGCGGCCTCGGTCCGGTCCGCTGGCTCCGGCCGCCGGTGCTGGACACGGCGCAGTCACCGCCGCAGGCCCGGCTGCTGCTGGGAACGCTGGCGTACATCGCGCACCGCTCTCCGGCGTAGCGGCGCCCCGGCAACGGCAATCGCCGGACGGCTCACATCGAGCTCGTCCGGCGATTCCTTGCGTCGATCGAGGGCCGGCCGACAGCCGGGGCCGAGGCCCGGGACCGGACCCCGGGCTAGTCGCCGATGAGCGCGTCGACGAACGCCTCCGGCTCGAACGGCGCGAGGTCGTCCGCACCCTCCCCCAGGCCGATCAGCTTCACCGGTACGCCGAGCTCGCGCTGGACCGCGATCACGATGCCGCCCCGGGCCGTGCCGTCCAGCTTCGTCAGTACGATGCCGGTGATGTTCACGACCTCGGCGAACACCCGCGCCTGCACCAGGCCGTTCTGTCCCGTCGTCGCGTCCAGCACCAGCAGCACCTCGTCGAGCGGACCGTGCTTCTCCACGACGCGCTTGACCTTGCCGAGTTCGTCCATGAGCCCGGTCTTGGTGTGCAGCCGTCCCGCCGTGTCGATGAGTACGACGTCGGCGCCCTCGGCGATGCCTTCCTTCACGGCGTCGAAGGCGATCGACGCCGGGTCGCCGCCCTCGGGGCCGCGCACCGTGCGCGCGCCGACCCGCTCGCCCCAGGTCTGGAGCTGGTCGGCGGCGGCGGCGCGGAAGGTGTCCGCGGCGCCGAGCACCACGCTGCGGCCGTCGGCCACCAGGACGCGGGCGAGCTTGCCGGTGGTGGTGGTCTTGCCGGTGCCGTTGACGCCGACGACCATGATCACGCCCGGGGTGTCCAGGCCGCTCTCGGTCTTCACCTCCCGGTCCATGTCCGTGCCGAGCAGGTTCAGCAGCTCCTCGCGGAGCAGGAGGCGCAGGTCGCCCGGCGTACGCGTACCGAGCACCCGTACGCGCTCACGCAGCCGGTCGACCAGTTCCTGGGTCGGGGCGACGCCGACGTCCGCGGTGAGCAGCGTCTCCTCGATCTCCTCCCAGGTGTCCTCGTCGAGGTGTTCGCGGGAGAGCAGGGTCAGCAGACCCTTGCCGAGCGTGTTCTGCGAGCGGGCGAGCCGGGCGCGCAGCCGCACCAGGCGGCCGGCGGTGGGCTCGGGGATCTCGATCTCGGGCGCGACGGGTTCGGCGACGACCGGATCCTCGACGGCGACGGGCTCCCTGACGGCGGTCGACGCGTCCGGGAGGCCCACCTCCTCGATGGTCCGGCGCGCTTCGTCGCGCGGTGGCGCCGCGTCCTCGCCGACCTGCGGTTCGGTGGGCGGAGCGGTGATGGTCGGCGTGCTCGGCGGCGCCTGGGGCGGCAGCTGCTTCTTCTTGCGGCTGCTGACCACGAGCCCGCTGATCGCGCCGATCGCGACCAGGGCGATGACTACAGCAAGGATGACGATTTCCATAACCCACCCAGTATCAGCCACACCCGTACCCGAAGAGGCTCCTCGGAGGATCACACGAGGTACATGGTAGGGATTTGGACCTTTTGGGGGGAGCATGCGCAGCTGTGCCCGTAAGATGCTGTTGATCCCCCCACCACCGCACGGAGTTCCCCCATGCCTGAAGCGTCCGCCCCCGACTCCGAGGGCGCGATAGAGACCCGCGGTCTCGAGCCCGTTCCCGACCACGAGCGCTCGGGCCGCGTCCGCGAGCTCTTCCCCACCTGGGTCGCCGCCAACATCAGCGTGCTCCTGCTCACCATGGGCGCGGGCCTGGTCGTCTTCAACGGCCTGAATTTCTGGCAGGTGCTGGCCGTGGCCGTCGCCGGGCCCGTCGTCTCGTACGGGCTCGTCGGCCTGATCTCGATCGCGGGCAAGCGCGGCGGATCCCCCGGCATGGCGCTCTCCAGGGCGGTGTTCGGCCAGCGCGGCAACCTCTTCCCCGGCTCGCTGATCTGGGTCGCGCGCTGGGGCTGGGAGACGATCAACGCGGTGACCGGTGCGTACGCCGTGCTGACCGTGCTCGATCTGCTCTTCGGCATCAAGAGCAACACCACGCTGATCGTCGTGACGCTGCTGCTCTTCGTCGGGTGCACCTTCCTGGTGTCGGGTCTGGGCATCAACGCCCTGCGCCGGTGCAGCACCTGGTCGACGTACTTCTTCGGCGCCTTCAGCGTGCTCGTGCTGGTCTATCTGATCGCCGGCACCGACTGGTCCGCCGTGTTCGCCAAGCCCGCCGGTTCCACCGCGATGATGATCGCGGGCATCGGCACCATCGCGGCCGGCGGCATCAGCTGGGTCCCCTCGGGCCCGGACTTCACGCGCTATCTGCCGCGTACGGCGTCGGGCAGGGCCCTGGTCTCCACGACCGTCGGCGGTGCGGGTGTCGTCGTACTGCCGATGGTGGTGATGGGCGCGGTCATGGCCGTCAGTACGCCGGACCTGGCGTCGGCCGCCGACCCGGTGTCCTTCATCGGCGAGCTGCTGCCGACCTGGATCGCCGTTCCGTACCTGCTGATCGCCCTGATCGGCATGCTGCTGATCAACTCGATGTCGATGTACTCGGCCGGCTTCACCGCGCAGACACTGGGCATCAAGGTGCCGCGGGCCTGGGCCGTGAGCGTCAACGCGGTCATCAGCCTGATCTTCGGCTTCCTGCTGATGGTGGTGGCGACGAGCTTCTTCGGCTCGTTCATCTCCTTCCTGACGCTGCTGGCCGTGGCGTTCTCCGCGTGGATCGGCGTGTTCGGTGTGGACATGCTCAGCCGTCGTACGTACGACGGTGAGGCGCTCATGGACACCACCCGCACCAGTGGTTACTGGTACCGGGCCGGTTTCGCCTGGCAGGCCATGGTGGCGTGGGGCGTCGCCCTGGTGGCGGGCCTGCTGTTCACCAAGGTCGACTGGTTCACCGGGCCGCTCGCCGGTTCCTGGATCGGGCGCAACGGCCTGGGCTGGGCGGCGACGGTCGTCGTGGCGGCGCTGCTGTACGCGGTGCTGCCGAGGACGAAGCCCGTGGCCCCGGCCGCGACGCCGGAACCGCGGGCCGAGGCCGGGCGCGAGGCCGAGCCCGCCGGAAACCTGTCCGTCTGACGCGACCCGGCTGACGTGACCGCGCGACACGACGGAACTGCCCCGGCTCAGAAGCTGAGCCGGGGCAGTTCCGTCGTCGAGGAGAGGGGCAGCGGGGATTAGCCCATCTCCTCCAACGCCTTGCCCTTGGTCTCCTTCACGAACTTGAGCACGAAGGGGATCGAGAGCACGGCGAAGACCGTGTAGATCACGTACGTCCCCGAGAGGTTCCACTCGGAGAGGCTCGGGAAGCTCGCGGTGATCGCCCAGTTGGCGATCCACTGCGCGGAGGCGGCGACGCCGAGCGCGGCGGCGCGGAGCCGGTTCGGGAACATCTCGCCGAGGAAGACCCAGACCACGACACCCCACGAGAGGGCGAAGAAGAGCACGAAGACATGGGCCGCGATCAGCGCGACGATGCCCTCGGTGTGCGGCAGCTTGCCGTCGACCAGGTTCGCGGAGAAGGCCCATGCCTCGAAGGCCAGGGCGAGCGCCATGCCGGTCGAGCCGATGAGCGCGAGCGGCCTGCGGCCGATCCGGTCGACGAAGATCATGGCGATCACGGTGCCGACGATGTTGATGATCGACGTGGTGAACGAGTAGAAGAACGAGTCGCTCGGGTTGATGCCGACCGACTGCCACAGCGTCGCGGAGTAGTAGAACGCGACGTTGATGCCGACCAGCTGCTGGAAGACCGAGAGGCCGATACCGACCCAGACGATGGGCAGGAAGCCGAAGCGGCTGCCGAGGAGGTCCTTGAACGTGGACTTGTGCTCGCTGCGCATCGCGTGCTCGATCTCGGAGACGCGCAGATCGAGGTTGATGTTCTTGCCCTCGACGTCGGCCAGGATCTCCTTGGCCCTGTCGACCTTGCCCACGGAGATCAGGAAGCGCGGCGACTCGGGGATGGCGAAGGAGAGCAGCCCGTAGAGCACGGCCGGGACCACCATGACGCCGAGCATGACCTGCCAGGCCTCGATGCCGAGCAGCTTGCCGCGCTGGTCGCCGTCGGCGAGGTTGAGGATGCCCCAGTTGACGAGCTGGGAGACGGCGATGCCGATGACGATGGCGGCCTGCTGGAAGGCGCCGAGGCGGCCTCGGTACGCCGGCGGGGCGACCTCCGCGATGTAGGCGGGGCCGATGACCGAGGCCATGCCGATGGCGATGCCGCCGAGGACCCGCCAGAAGGCGAGGTCCCACAGGGCGAAGGGAAGCGCGGAGCCGACGGCACTGATCGTGAAGAGCGCGGCCGCGATCTGCATGACGCGGATACGGCCGATGCGGTCGGCGATGCGGCCCGCGGTGGCGGCGCCGATGGCACAGCCGATCAGGGCGATGGCGATGACCTGCGCGAGGGTCGCGGATCCTACGTCGTACTTGCCTCGGATGCCTTCGACCGCGCCGTTGATGACGGAGCTGTCGTAGCCGAAGAGGAAACCGCCCATCGCGGCCGCGGCCGTGATGAAAATGACGTGGCCGAGGTGATCCGGGTGGGCTTCGCGGGCTCCGGACGCCGGTGGTTGCGCAGTGCTGGTCACATTAACTCCTGGTGCCTGGCCGCGTTGCCTGGCGTGGGGGGCAAGCACTTCAAGTGGGGCACAACATCGAGTGGCCCACCACTTGAAGGTAAAAACGACGTTGCCGAGACTATGCCTTCAAGTTTCGAAGTCAAGAGGAAGGCGTAGTGAATTTTGCGACCACGGCATGGGTGGCTTGCGTTCAAGTTTTGAAGGCTCCTAAGGGCTGTCAGCGAAGACGCTGGCTGATGACCTTGGAAACACCGTCTCCCTGCATGGAGACGCCGTACAGCACGTCGGCGACCTCCATCGTCCGCTTCTGATGAGTGATCACGATCAGCTGGGAACTCTCCTGGAGCTCTTCCATGATCCCGATCAGCCGCTGGAGATTGGTGTCGTCGAGCGCGGCCTCGACCTCGTCCATCACATAGAACGGACTGGGTCTGGCCTTGAAGATCGACACCAGGATGGCCACGGCGGTCAGCGACCGCTCTCCGCCGGAGAGCAGCGAGAGCCGCTTCACCTTCTTGCCCGGCGGCCTGGCCTCGACCTCGACCCCCGTGGTGAGCATGTTGTCCGGATCCGTCAGAATCAGCCGGCCCTCACCGCCCGGGAAGAGCCGCGCGAAGACCCCTTCGAACTCCCTCGCGGTGTCCCGGAACGCCTCGCTGAAGACCTGCTGAACGCGCTCGTCGACCTCTTTGATCACCCGCATCAGGTCGGTGCGCGTCTTCTTCAGGTCTTCAAGCTGCTCGGAGAGGAACTTGTGCCGCTCCTCCAGCGCCGCGAACTCCTCGAGGGCGAGCGGATTCACCTTTCCGAGCTGCTGATACGCCCGTTCGGCCGCCTTGAGCCGCTTCTCCTGCTCCGCGCGCACGAACGGCCGCGGCTGGTCGCGGCCGTCCTCCGGATCCTCCGGTGCCTCCTCGCCCCCGACGGGCGGCGGCGGCACGGGCCGGTCGGGCCCGTACTCCGCCACCAGTACCGTCGGTTCCACGCCCAGTTCCTCCAGCGCCCTGACCTCCAGCTGCTCGATGCGCAGCCGCTTCTCCGCGCCGAGTACCTCGCCGCGGTGAACCGAATCGGTCAGTTTGTCGAGCTCGCCCTTCAGGTCCCGGCCGCGGTCGCGCTCCGCCACCAGTTCACGCTCGCGCTCCGCCTTGGCCGCTTCGGCCGCGACGCGCTCCTCATCGGCCCGTACGAGCGAGACCTCGACATGGGCCAGCAGCTGACGCGCTCCCGACGCGACGGCCCCCGCCACCTGTTCCTCGTGCCGCAGCCGCGCGCGCCGCTGCTCGGCGCGCGCCCGCTCCTCGCGCTCGGCGCGCGCCCCCCGGTCGAGTGCGTCCGCCCGCCCGGCGAGGCCCTTCACCCGCTCCTCGTGCGTACGGACCTGGAGCCTGGCCTCCATCTCCGTCTGGCGGGCGCGGGCCCCGTCGGCGGCCAGCCGGTCCCGCACGGAAATGTCCGGCTCGTCCTCCCCCCGGTCTCCGAAGGGAGAGGACTCCTCGGCCACCAGCAGCCGTTCCGCCAGTTCCTGTGCCTCCTCGGTGGCGCGCTCCAAGGCGTCGCGGGCCCCGGCGGCGGCAGCGGCCGACCGCTCGGCCTCGTCCGCCGCGCCGCGCGCCTGTCCGGCGAGCCGCCCGAGCCGCTGCGCGACCCCGGACTTCTCCCGGTCGGCGGCCCTGCGCCGTTCCGTCAGCTCCTCCACGAGCGCGGCAGCCGCGTCACGCCGCTCCCCGGCGCGGTGCTGCGCCCCGGCCAGCTCTTCGCACCGTACGGCCAGCTCCGCCAGCTCGGCGGCGGCCTCGTCGACGGAGGCCCGCACCTCCAGCAGACTCGGCGCCCCGGCCGACCCGCCCTGCGCGAAGTGCGCCCCGAGGACATCGCCCTCGGCGGTCACAGCGGTCAGTCCGGGCTCTTCGGCGACCAGGTCCTCGGCGTCCTCCAGCGTCCCGACGACGACCATGTCCCGTACGAGCCGCCGCACCGCGGGCATCAGCTCCGCGGGCCCCCGCACGAGGTCGGCGACGGCCGGAGCCCGGCCGTCCGCACGGCGGGGCGCGGCCGCCACCGCGCCTTCCGCTGCCGACGCGCCGGGAGCTTCTTCGGGACGGTCCGGCCGGGCGCCGTGGTCCCCCCGGGCAGAGGCGTCTCCCTGTCCGGGGCCGTCCCCGGGGCCGCCGGGGTCACCGAGGCCACCGGGGCGCCCGGTGCCGCCGTCCGCCTCGGTCCGGGCGGAGACACTTCCGCCCGCCTGCGGTGGGGTACTGCCCAGCAGGAGCACCGCCCGGCCCGCGTCCTGCTTGCGCAGGATCCGGATCGCGTCGGCGGCCGTGGCCGGGTCGGTCACCGCGAGCGCGTCCGCCGCGGCGCCCAGCGCCGCCGCGACGGGGATCTCGAAGCCCGGGGTCACCGTGAGGAGCTCCGCCGCCGGGCCCAGCAGTCCGGCCGGCCGGGGCCGCGCTCCGAGCAGCGCGCCCGTGCCGTCCTTGCGCCGCAGTCCCAGGGCCAGCGCGTCGTGCCGGGCGGATGTCGCGGCCCGCCGGCGCTCGGTGGAGGTGGCCGCCTCCCGGGCGGCCGTGAGCGCGGTCTCCGCCTCGGCGAGCTCCCGCCTGGCCGCCTCGTAGTGCTCCGCCAGGTCGGCGTCGCCCGCGTCCAGCTGCTCCACCTCGGCCCTGAGCTGCTCGTACTCCTCCTGCGCGGCGGCGGCCCGCTCCTGGGCGCCCTCGTGCGCGGCGGCCAGCCGGTCGATCTCGGCCTGGGCCGAACCGGCCCGGCTGCGGGCCGCGTTGACCTGGCCGCCCAGTCGGGCGAGGCCCTCGCGCCGGTCGGCGATGGCGCGGGCGGCGTCCTTGAGCCTGCGCTCCTCGGCGGCCAGCTCCCGTTCGAGTCCGGCCCGGTGCTCGACCGTGTCGTCCAGTGCCCCCTGCGCCGCCTCCAGCGCGGCTGCCAGCTCCGCCTCCTGCTCACGGATCCTGGCGGCCTCGCGCTCCATGCTTTCGGGATCCCTGAATCCCTGGCCGCGCCGCCCCTCCTCGGGGGCGGCCGTCGCGCTCTTCACCCGGGCCTCGGCGAGCGAGACCGTACCGCGCACCCGCTCGGCCAGCTGCGACAGCTCGTACCAGGTCTGCTGCGCCCGCTGCAGTCGCGGCGCGAGGCGGCGCACCTCCGCCTCCAGCTCGGCCTCGCGCGCCAGCGCGGCCTCCAGCTGCGCCTGGGCCGCGTCCTTGCGCTCCTTGAGCGCCGCCTCGTCGGCGAGCTCAGCGCGCAGTGCGTCGCGCAGTTTCACCAGGTCGTCGGCGAGCAGCCGCAGCCGGGAGTCGCGCAGGTCCGCCTGGATGACGGCGGCCCGCCGCGCCACCGCGGCCTGCCGCCCCAGCGGCTTGAGCTGTCGCCGCAGCTCATCGGTCAGATCCTGTATGCGCGAGAGATTCGCCTGCATCGCGTCCAGCTTGCGCAGCGCTTTCTCTTTCCGCTTGCGGTGCTTGAGAACACCCGCGGCCTCCTCGATGAAAGCCCTGCGCCCCATCGGGTCGGCATGCAGTACGGAGTCGAGCCGGCCCTGCCCGACGATCACGTGCATCTCCCGCCCGATACCGGAGTCGGAGAGCAGCTCCTGGATATCGAGCAGTCGGCACGTGTCGCCATTGATCTGATATTCGCTGCCGCCGTTGCGGAACATGATCCGCGTAATGGTCACTTCGGCGTAGTCGATGGGCAGCGCGCCGTCGGAGTTGTCGATGGTCAGAGAGACCTCGGCGCGGCCGAGCGGCGGCCGCCCGGTCGTCCCGGCGAAGATGACGTCCTCCATCTTGCCGCCGCGCAGCGATTTCGCTCCCTGCTCTCCCATCACCCAGGACAGCGCGTCCACCACATTGGACTTGCCCGAACCATTGGGCCCTACGACACAGGTGATGCCTGGTTCGAACCGCAGTGTTGTGGCCGATGCGAAAGATTTGAAACCGCGGAGAGTCATGGCCTTGAGATGCACCGCCGCACTCTACCTTTCACCGGCGGTTTCACCCATGAACGCGCAGGGCACATCAGACGGTAAGGAAGAGGTCCAGCGCCGGACGGCGGAAAGAAAGAAGGGACGCCGAAGCGTCCCTTGCAATGTCTTGCTGGATAGATCTTGAGCAGATCTCAAGCGGCTGATACGGACAGCCCGACGGGTTCTTCTGCGAACCCGATCAGGTGAGCGCAGGCTCCGCCTGGGGTACGTCGATGTCGATGCTGTCGAGCAGCGAATCTCCGCGGTGGTGAGCGGCGGCGCTCAGCTCGTCGTTCTCGGACTGAATCCGGTTGAGCTCGGACTCAAGATCCTGAACGCGCTGCTGAAGCCGTCGCATCTCGGCGAGGAGTCGCGGGTCGGAGCCGCCGACGTAACCGAGAAGCGCCTTTGCCATGATGGATGGTCCTCCACACTGAGTGACCGACCGAAGCGGTGGTGGGTCGTGAGGGAATCGCACCCGCGGTGCTTGTCATCTCTGTTGTTCTCAATGCCAAACAGCTAAGGTGCGCGGGGCTTCCAGAGTCTCACCAAAAAGTTTGACGGTCAACACGATCACGCCCCGTATCGACGGGCGACCCGGGGGCGTGCGGCCGCGAACGCGCGGCGCCGGCTCTGCTGCGGGGCCCTGGGGGCGTGGAGATCATCCTTGTCCCGGCAGCTTTCCACGGCGAGCGTTTCTTGGCAACCACCAGGTCGTTTCTGCCCCGGGCCCCTGACATGGGCATCTCCGGAACACGTCGGCAGGCCCGTACGCCGGGATGCGGTCAGCGGATCGCGAAGCCCGTATAGCCACCGCGCGGTGTGCCCCAGATCTCAGTCACCCCGTCGACGTGCCCGGGAGTGTCGGAGGAGCCCAGCCACTCCAGCAGACGGTGGCAATTCTCACGCGGCCCCTCGGCGACCACCTGCACCCGGCCGTCGTCCAGATTGAGGGCGAAGCCGGTGAGCCTTCCGATTTCCAGAGCATTTTCCCTGGTGAACCAGCGGAAGCCCACTCCCTGTACCCGACCGCGTACCCAAGCGGTGAGCCGTACGTCTTCGTTCATGGCTGCACGCTAACGGGCCAATAGCCCAGGGGACACTTCGCCCCCATCCGTCATGGCGTACAGTCCCGACGCAATAAGCCCTCACTCTTTCGGGTGAATCGCATTGACGTGGACCACGTCGAGCAAGCATGAGGAAGGCACAGCAGATGGGACGCCATCGTCGCTCCGCCGCCGGGCCCGTCGCAGCGGAACACGCGGACGATCCGGCAGGCCGGCACCAGGGTGGTGCACGCCGCCGGAAGAAGCGGACCGCGCCCGTACGCACCGGGCTGCTCGGTGTCTCCGCCGCCGTGGCGCTGGGCGCCGTGGCGGTCACCTCCGGGGTGCTGCCCGGCGGGGACAGCTTCTCCATCAGCGGTGGCGGTGCCGGTGACCGGGTCCGCGTCGAAGGCCCGGCCGGGCTCGAAACGCAGGGCGGCAGCACGGGGGAACCCACGGACACGGTGACGACGCGCGCTCCCGACGGCGACGGGCGCGCGCACGCGCCGTCGAAGTCGCCCTCGCCGCAGGCCACGCAGCCCACGAAAACCGCGAAGCCGTCCGCCAAGCCCTCGGCCAAACCGTCCGCGAAGCCTTCCGAGCGGCAGACGGTCGCGGACAGCCGCACCGGCGCCGGCAAGCCTGCCGAGTCACGGAAGAGCCCGAAGCCCGAACGCACCACTTCCGCCCCCGCGACGAAGGCCCCGGAGAACGAGAAGGGCGGCGGCGGTGGAAGCGGCAACGCCACCGGATCCGGCTCCGAAGCCACCGCCGAGGCCACCGTCCTGGCCCTGGTGAACCAGGAACGGGCGAAGGCGGGCTGCTCACCGGTCCGGGCCGACGCCTCGCTGGCCCTGCTCGCCGAGAACTTCAGTCAGGACATGGCCGCCCGCGGCTTCTTCGACCACACCGACCCGGACGGGGCGACCCCCTGGGACCGCGCCGAGAAGGCGGGCATCGACGGTCTGGGCGGCGAGAACATCGCCCGCGGCCAGGCCGACGCCGAGGCGGTGATGGACTCCTGGATGAACAGCCAAGGCCACCGGGCGAACATACTCAACTGCGACTTCAAGACCCTGGGTGTCGGCGTGCACATGGGCCCGGGCGGCCCCTGGTGGACCCAGAACTTCGGCTTCTGACCGCCACCGCCCTCGTCATCGCCAGTGCCCTCGCAGTCGCCGCCGCCGCGGCGCGTTACGACGGGAGGCGCGGCGGGCGCTGACAGCGCGGGCAGAAGTAGCTGGAGCGGTTCATCCAGGGGCGCCTGCGCATCGCCGTACCGCAGCGGCGGCAGGGCTCGTCCTCACGCCCGTACGCGTCCAGGGACCGCTCGAAGTAGCCCGACTCGCCGTTCACGTTGACGTAGAGGCTGTCGAAGCTGGTGCCGCCGACGGCGAGCGCGGCGTTCATGACGTCCCGGGCGTGGCCGAGGAGCTCGGACGCGCGGGGGCGTGTGAGGGACGCGGTGGGGCGCTCGTAGTGCAGCCGCGCGCGCCACAGCGCCTCGTCCGCGTAGATGTTGCCGACGCCGCTGATCAGCGACTGGTCGAGCAGGGCGCGCTTGACGGTCGTACGGCGCAGGCGCAGCGCCGCACAGAACGCGTCGTCGTCGAAGAGCGGGTCCAGGGGGTCGCGCGCGATGTGCGCGATGACGTCGGGAAGCCCGTCCGGGGTGTTGTCGTGCAGCGAGAGCCCGCCGAAGGTGCGCTGGTCGACGAAGCGCAGCTCCGTACCGAGCACATCGTCGAAGCGGACGCGGATGCGCAGGTGCTTCTCGTCGGGGGCGGCCCCGGGCCGTACGAGAAGTTGGCCGCTCATCCCGAGGTGGCCGAGGACGGAGGCGTCGGTGTCTTCGAGCGGCAGCCACAGGTACTTGCCGCGGCGGCGCGCGGCCCCGATGCGGTGCCCCTTGAGGCGTACGGCGAAGTCCTCGCCGCCCGCGAGGTGGCGGCGTACGGACCGGGGGTGCAGCACCTGCACCTCGGAGACGGTACGGCCGGTGATCCAGCGCTCCAGCCCACGCCGGACGACTTCGACTTCGGGCAGCTCAGGCACGGGTGCAGCATACCGCTGGGCCCCCTGCCGGAATCCGGCAGGGGGCCCAGCGGGCAGTGCTCGCGCGGCTCAGGCAGTGGCCGGAGCCGACGGTGTGGTCGCGTCGTCGGCCGTGGCCGTCACCGGCGTCGGCTCGGCGGGGGCCGCGGCCCCCGCCTCGCGCTCGTCCGCGGCCGCGCGTATGGCGCGCCACGCGGACTCCGCCGCCTGCTGTTCCGCTTCCTTCTTGCTGCGGCCGGTGCCGGTGCCGTACGAGACACCACCGACGCGGGCAGCAGCAGTGAAGGTCTTCTCGTGGTCGGGTCCGGTCTCCGAGACGAGGTACTCGGGTACGCCGAGGCCCTCGCTCGCGGTGAGTTCCTGGAGACTGGTCTTCCAGTCCAGGCCCGCACCGAGGCTCGAGGACTTCTCGATCAGCGGATCGAAGAGCCGGTGCACCAGTTCCGATGCGGCTCCGAGGCCCTGGTCGAGATAGACCGCGCCGATCACCGCTTCGAGGGTGTCGGCCAGGATGGATGCCTTGTCCCTGCCACCCGTGCCCTCTTCGCCCCGGCCGAGCCGGATGAAGGAGCCGAGTTCGAGGCCGCGGCCCACCTCCGCGAGTGCACGAGAATTGACCACCGCGGCCCGCAGTTTGGCCAGCTGGCCTTCCGGCAGATCGGGGTGGGTCCGGTACAGCGTGTCCGTGACCACCAGGCCGAGCACGGAGTCCCCGAGGAACTCCAGACGCTCGTTGGTGGGCAGACCGCCGTTCTCGTACGCGTACGAACGATGGGTCAGCGCACGCACCAGAAGGGCGGACTCGAGCTGATACCCGAGCCGCCCTTCCAGAAGCGTGTGGGACGAGGCCGTGTTCTCCGCCGGCTTCTTGGCGTTCTCCGCCTTGGCGTCAGACATCGTGCCTCTCACCAGCCGCTCAGACCTCGAGGACCTGGCGCTTGTTGTACGTGCCGCAGCTCGGGCACGCGATGTGCTGGAGCTTCGGCTCCTGGCAACGCTCACACGAAACCAGGGTGGGGACCGCAGCCTTCCACTGCGACCGGCGGTGGCGCGTGTTGCTGCGCGACATCTTCCGCTTCGGAACAGCCACGGCTACTTCTCCTGCTTCTCGTCGACGCCCGACTCGGCGGCGTCGCCAGTGTTGTCCTTCTCGCCGTCCTGGATGGTCCCGGCGAGTCCTTGCAGTGCCGCCCAACGGATGTCGACGGCGTCATGGTTGTGATCGGGGTCCTCTTCCAGCCTGATCCCGCACTGCGGGCACAGGCCGGGGCAGTCCTCCCGGCACACCGGCTGCATCGGCAGTGCGAGCACCACCGCATCACGCAGCACGGACTCGAGGTCGAACAGACCGTCCTCGAGGTAGAGCGTGTCCTCGTCGTCCTCGTCGTCGTCGGCCGGTTCCGCTTTTGCGCGGCCCCGGTCATCGGCGGCAGGGTACGAGAACATCTCCTGGAAGTCCGCTGCAACGTCGAGCTCCAGCGGCTCCAGACACCTTACGCACTCCCCCTTGGCCGTCGCACGGGCGGTGCCTGTGACAAGCACCCCTTCCATGACGGATTCGAGGCGGAGCTTGAGATTCACCGGTGCGCCCTCGGGCACGCCGATGACCCCGTCGAGACCGAGGTCCTTGGGGGCCGCCACCGAGCGGGTCAGCCGCTGGAGCGCACCGGGACGCCGGCCCAGCTCGTGCGTGTCGAACACGAGGGGGTTGCGGTGGTCGAGGTGGGCGTTCAGGGGTCTTCCTGCTTTCGGTTCGCTGTGGGGGCCACCGTGTCGCCGTCGCGGAAGCGAAGCGGGCAGCAGTGATCGCGGGCATACGCGCGACCGAAGAGCCAGGATACTTGACGCTTCGCCCAGGGCCCAATCCGGACCCCGGCACTCCGCCGCCCTACCGCCCCTGCTCGTACTCCCGCAGCTGGTCGAGGTCGATCATGCTGGTGTCGAAGAGGCTGGTCTCGTCGAGGGCGGCCTGTTGCTGCTGGGGCTGCCCGGCCATCTCCGGCTGCCCGCCGTAGCCCTGGTCGTAGCCCTGCTGCTGGTACGCGTAGGAGTCCTGCTGCTGGTACGCGTACGGATCGTGCTGCTGCTCGGCGTACGGGTCCTGGGGCTGCTGGTACGCGTAGGGGTCCTGCTGTTGCTGTTGCTGCTGCTGCTGGTACGCGTACGGGTCGTACGGCTGCTGCGCGGGGATGTGCGGCGCGTGCGCGGCCTGCTGCGGCTCGGCCAGGTCGGCGAGGAAGTCCGCGTCGCTGCTGTGCTGCTGTCCCGCCTCGTCCTGGGCCACCATGTGGGCGCCGAGTTCGTCCGAGGCCACCCGTCCGTGCAGCTTCTGCCGGCCGCGGCCGACCGCGTCGAGGGTCTTGGAGAGCACGGCCTCGAAGGCACCGAGCTTGGTGTCGACGTACTCGTCCGCGCGCTGCCTCAGCGTCTCCGGGTCGTGGCTGCGCTCCGGGGCTTCCTCGTCGGCGTAACCGTGGTCGTCCAGGCCGGGGCCCCGGCCGAGCAGCTTCTCGCGGCCGCGGTCGACGGAGCCGAGGGTCTTGGTGAGGACGACTTCGAAGTTGGCGAGCTTGGAGTCGACGTACTCGTCGGCCTCGGCACGGATCTCCTCCGCCTCCCGGCGGGCCTCACCGAGGATGCGGTCGGCCTCCTCCTGGGAGCGCCGGGCGATCTCGGTGTCGGAGATCAGCGAACCGCGCTGGGCGTGCGCCGACTCGATGATCCGCTCGGCCTCCTTGCGGGCCTGCTCGGTCAGCTGCTCGCGGTCGCCGATCAGCTCCTGGGCCTGCGCGAGGGAACCGGGGAGGGCGCGCCGCACCTCTTCGAGCATCGACAGGAGATCGGCGCGGTTGACCACGCACGAGGCCGACATGGGCATGGACCGGGCGCTGCCGACCGCCTCGACGATCTCGTCGAGCTTCTTCTGCACGTCCACCGTGTGCTCGCCACCTGTTCTTCCGGCTGGAGACGGACGGGACGACTGTACGGGCAGTCGGCCCCCGTCCGACACCTGGTGACGTTCCGTCAGATTGTCACTTCTTCGCGAGACGCTCGGTGAGTGCGCCGAGCACCCTCGGGGGGACCAGGTGGGAGACGTCGCCGCCCCAGGCCGCGACCTCCTTGACCAGGCTGGAGGAGAGGAAGCTGTAGGTGGGGTTGGTGGGGACGAACAGGGTCTCGACGCCCGAGAGGCCGTTGTTCATCTGGGCCATCTGCAGCTCGTAGTCGAAGTCGCTGACCGCGCGCAGGCCCTTCACGATGGCCGGGATGTCGCGCTCCTTGCAGAAGTCGACGAGGAGGCCGTGGAAGGACTCGACCTCGACGTTGCCGAACTCGGCGGTGATCTCGCGGATCAGGTCGATCCGTTCCTCGATCGTGAAGAGCCCCTGCTTCGACTGGTTGATCATCACCGCGACGTGTACGACGTCGTACAGCTTGGAGGCTCGGGCAATGATGTCGAGATGTCCATTGGTGATCGGGTCGAATGACCCGGGACAGACTGCGCGGCGCATCTGTAGTCCCTCGCTCTCCGGTCCGGTCATCGTGCGTCTTCGCACGTAGCGGCGGCGCGACCGTACCAAAGCGTCCCCTCGCCGTAACGACGGGCCCGCAGTGGCTCGAATCCCTTGGGCCACTTGAATTCGCCGCCTCTTGTGCTGCGCTCCACGGTGGCGACGGCATCGTCCGTGAGCCAGCCCCGGGTGCGGAGTGTGAGGAGGATCTCGCGAAGATCGTCGTCGGTGACGGCGTACGGCGGGTCGAGGAACACCACGTCGTACGGCGTCCCGGGGGCCGGGCCCGTGACGATCTGCTCCGCCTTGCCCGACCTGACTTCGGCGCCGGGCAGGCCGAGCGTACGGACGTTGTCCCGGACGGTGCGGGCGGCCCTGCTGTCGGCCTCGACGAGCAGGGCGTGCACGGCGCCGCGGGACAGTGCCTCCAGGCCCACGGCGCCCGAGCCCGCGTACAGGTCGGCGATCCTGATGCCTTCGAGCGTGCCGAGCAGCGACTCCCAGGTGGAGAAGAGGCCCTCGCGCGCGCGGTCGGATGTGGGGCGGGTGCCGTTGCCCGGCGGGACGGCCAGGCGGCGTCCGCCGGCCGTGCCGGCGATCACGCGGGTCATGGGTGTCGGGTCCTAGGGTCGTGTGCGGTGGGTGTGCCATGGGCGGAAGGGGTGCCGCTCCCCACCATTGTCAGCCCTTGTCGAGGTACTGCTCCCTCTCCTTGTCGAGGAGGGCGTCGAGGGCGGTGCGCAGCTCGGGGAGCCGTTCGAGCTCGGGGTCGTCGGCGACGACCGCGACGGCCTCCGCGCGGGCCGCCACGATGACCTCCTCGTCCTCGATGACGGCGAGCATCCGCAGGGACGACCTGACACCGGACTGGGCCTGGCCGAGTACGTCGCCCTCGCGGCGCTGTTCGAGGTCGATGCGGGACAGCTCGAAGCCGTCGAGGGTGGCGGCCACGGCGGAGAGCCGGGCGCGGGCCGGACTCGCCTCGTGCGCCTCGCTGACCAGCAGACACAGCCCGGGGGCCGCGCCGCGCCCCACCCGGCCGCGCAGCTGGTGCAGCTGTGACACGCCGAACCGGTCGGCGTCCATGATCACCATCGCGGTGGCGTTGGGGACGTTCACGCCGACCTCGATGACGGTGGTGGCGACCAGGACGTCCACCTCGCCCGCGGAGAAGCGGCGCATCACTGCGTCCTTGTCGTCCGGCTGCATCCGCCCGTGCAGGACCTCGACGCGCAGGCCCTTGAGCGGACCGGCGACGATCTGCTCGGCGATCTCCAGGACGGCGAGCGGCGGCCGCTTCTCGGGGTCCTCCTCGGCCTGCTTCTTCTTGGCGGCCCCGGCGGCCCTCGGGTCGTCGTCGCCGTCGCCGATGCGGGGGCAGACGACGTACGCCTGGTGTCCGTTCTCCACTTCCTCGCGCACGCGCTCCCACGCGCGGGCGAGGAAGTGCGGCTTGTCCTTGGCGGGGACGACGTGGGTGGCGATGGGCGAGCGGCCGGCCGGGAGCTGGTCGAGGACCGAGGTCTCCAGGTCTCCGAAGACGGTCATCGCGACCGTGCGCGGGATCGGGGTCGCCGTCATCACCAGCAGGTGCGGGGGCTGCTTGCCCTTGGAGCGCAGGGCGTCGCGCTGCTCGACGCCGAAGCGGTGCTGCTCGTCGACGACGACCAGGCCGAGGTCGTGGAACTGCACCTTGTCCTCGATCAGCGCGTGCGTACCGATGACGATGCCCGCCTCGCCCGTCACCAGGTCGAGGAGGGCCCGGCGGCGGGCGGGCACGCCCATGGAGCCGGTGAGCAGCACGACCTTGGTGCCCCGCTCCGCGCCGCCGAGCATGCCGCCCTCGGCCAGCTCGCCCATCATCTCGGTGATCGACCGGTGGTGCTGCTGGGCGAGCACCTCGGTGGGCGCGAGCATCGCGGCCTGGCCGCCCGCGTCGACGACGGCGAGCATGGCGCGCAGCGCGACCATCGTCTTGCCGCTGCCCACTTCGCCCTGGAGGAGGCGGTGCATGGGGTGGTCGGTGGCCAGGTCGTCGAAGATCTCCCCGGAGACCTTCTGCTGGCCGTCGGTGAGGGTGAAGGGCAGCTTGGCGTCGAAGGCGTCGAGCAGCCCGCCGGGGGCGGGCCTGCGGGCGACGGCAGGGAGCTGGGTTTCGGCGAACCGGCGCCGGGCGAGCGCCACCTGGAGGACGAATGCCTCGTCCCACTTGAGACGGTCCCGCGCCCCGGCGATGTCCGCCTTCGTGCGCGGGCGGTGGATCTTGCGGAACGCGTCGGGCAGGTCGGTGAGTCCGCGGCCCTGGCGCAGGGCGGGCGGCAGGGGGTCGGCGATCTCCTGCCAGCCGGTGGCCTCCATCGAGGCCAGGACCACGTCGACCGTCTTGGCGATCTTCCAGCTCTCCATCTGGGAGCAGGCCGGGTAGAGCGGGATCAGCTGGTTCGCCCAGGCCTCGACGGCATCGGCGCCGCTGTCCTCGCCGAGCATCTCGTACGCCGGATGGGAGAGCTGGCGGATGTTGCGGAACATGCCGACCTTGCCGGAGAACATGCCGCGGCGGCCCGGCAGCAGCTCCTTCTGGTGGTGGTAGATCGACTTGCCGAAGAAGACCAGCTGGAGCCGTCCGCTGCCGTCGGTGAGGGTCACCTCCAGGCGCTGGCCCTTGCCGTTGTTGAACCGCAGGACGCGGGCGTCGGCGACCTGGGCGACCACGGTGGCGTGCTCGTCGAGCGGGATGTCGGCGAGCTGGGTCAGCTCACCGCGCTCGGCGTACCGCCGGGGGTAGTGGTGCAGCAGGTCACCGACCGTGTGCAGGTCGAGGTGCTCGGCCATCACCTTCGCGGTGGTGCCGCCGAGCGTCTTCTTGAGTGGTTCGTCGAGCGCGGGCACGGGACCCATTGCACACCACGCCACTGACAACGGGCCACGTTCCCTCGCGGGAGGCACTGTTCCCGGGGCGGGGCGGGCGGGAAGGGCGCTACTCGACGCCGATCAGGAGGGGGGACGACTGGCGGCCGCCGTCGTACGTCACCGTGTCCACCGCCAGGTGGGACTCCCGGACGTACGCCTCCAGGTACTCCGCCAGGCCCTCCGGCGCCGCCTCCCCCAGCACCAGGGTGACCATTTCGCCGCCCGCCGCCAGCATCCGGTCCAGGACCGTGCGGGCCGCCGCCGTCAGGTCGGAGCCGATCACGGCCACGTCGCCGTCGATCAGGCCGAGCACGTCGCCGGCCTGGCAGATGCCGGCCATCGTCCAGGACTGGCGTTCGGCGACGGTCAGTTCGCCGTAGCGGGTGGCGCCGGCCGCCGACGTCATCGCGACGACGTCCTCGTCGAAGCGGCGCTCCGGCTCGTGGAC
Source organism: Streptomyces enissocaesilis (assembly GCF_039533765.1). Classification (NCBI taxonomy): domain Bacteria; kingdom Bacillati; phylum Actinomycetota; class Actinomycetes; order Kitasatosporales; family Streptomycetaceae; genus Streptomyces; species Streptomyces enissocaesilis. Next base: position 144,151 of record NZ_BAAAUD010000061.1, read on the forward strand.
GGCGAGGGCCGCGATGCCCTGGACCGCCGCGCGGGTCGGGATGAGGGCGACCCGTACCCCTTCGGCACGGACCTGTTCCGCCGCCGCGGCCGCGGTGTGCCGCAGGTCGGCGTCGTTGGGCAGCAGGACGACCTCGCGCGCGTGGGCGCGCCGGATCGCCTCCGCCAGCTCCCCGCTCGCGGGCGGCTCCCCCGGGCGCGCGAGCACTGTGGTCGCGCCGGCCTCCGTGCACAGTCCCGCGAGACCTTCGCCGGGTACGACCGCGACGACCGCGCGCTGGGCGCGTTCCCGGGACGGCGCGACCCGGTCGGCGGCGAAGTGCGTGATGCGGATCCGGTACGGCCGGCCGGCCTCGACGCCCGCCTCCACCGCGGCGCCCGCGTCGTCCACGTGCACGTGCACGTTCCACAGCCCGTCGCCGCCGACCACGACGAGCGAGTCCCCGAGCCCGTCGAGCCGGGACCGCAGCCGGGTCACCGCCGCGTCGTCCGCCTCCAGGAGGTAGATCACCTCGAAGGCGGGGCCGCCCTCCTGCGCCGCGTCGGCCCGCTCCGCGTCGGCCGGACAGCCGTCGGCGGCGGGCAGCGGCGCGGGCGCTTCCCGCTTGCGTACGGCGACGGCCTCGCCCGAGACCGCTTCGACCAGGGCGCCGAGCACGGCCACCAGACCCCGCCCGCCCGCGTCGACGACGCCCGCGCGGCCGAGCACGGCCAGCTGGTGGGGGGTCGCGTCGAGTGCGGTGCGCGCCCCTTCGTACGCCGCGCGCGCCACCTCGGCGGTGGTGGTGCCCGTGCTCTCGGCGGCCGTGGCCGCGGCGGTGGCGACGGTGAGGACGGTGCCTTCGACGGGGTGCGCGACCGCCTGGTACGCCGATTCGGCGGCCCTGCGCAGTGCGCGGCGCAGAGCGTCGGCGTCGGCGGCGGCGCCGTCGGACAGCTCCTGTGCCATGCCGCGCAGCAGCTGCGCCAGGATGGTTCCGGAGTTGCCCCGGGCACCGATGAGGGCGCCGTGCGCCATCGCCCGTACCGCATCCGCGAGAGCGGGGCCCGATGCCTGCGCGGCGGCGGTGACGGTCTCGTGCGCGGTGAACACCGCTTCGACGGCCTGGGCGGCTGACTCCACGGTCAGGTAGAGGTTGGTGCCGGTGTCCCCGTCCGCGACCGGGTAGACGTTGATCGCGTCGATCTCCTCGCGCGCTCTGCCCAGCGCCTCCAGGGCCAGTGAGCACCAGGTGCGTACCGCGACGGCGTCGAGGGTCTGCGGCACCTGGCGTCCTCCTTGAGAGCGGGTTGCACCGCAGGGTAGTCGCGCGGTGTGCCGCGCAGGAGGCGGGGGCGGAACCGGGGGACCGGACGGGGGGACCGGGAGCCGTGGTAGTTTCGTTGTACGGGAGCAGCCGATGTATGCTGCTCCGGTTGCCCGATGAAAATCGGGACTTCCCCCCGGCTACGCCACTCGATTCTTCGATCCCGGCATGCCGGGATCCCTGTAAGTGCATCTGAAGTCTTTGGAGTGACCCGTGGCTGCCAACTGCGACGTCTGCGGCAAGGGGCCGGGCTTCGGCAACAACATTTCGCACTCGCACCGCCGTACGTCCCGTCGCTGGAACCCCAACATCCAGCGCGTGCGTGCAGTGGTCGGTCGGACGCCGAAGCGGCTCAACGCCTGTACCTCGTGCATCAAGGCCGGCAAGGTCTCGCGCTGACGTAACTTCCCCGGGCTCTTGACGGAGCAGGGGAGACCCCTTTTGCGCGGCCACCTTCTGGTTGCTTGAGAACCGGCCCACCCTCGCGGTGGGCCGGTTCTTCTTGTGCCCGGAGGTCCCGGACGCGCTCCCGCCTGCCCGGGGCGCCGAAGGACTACTCCTGACTGTTCCTGAGCCGCCAGCCGTGGTCGACCGGCCCGATCCCCGCGCCGAGCGCGAATCCGGCGGCGATGGCCTCGGTCACGTACTCCTTGGCCGCGGCCACGGCCTGCGGTACGTCCAGCCCCTTCGCCAGGCCCGAGGCGATCGCGGAGGCCAGCGTGCAGCCCGTGCCGTGGGTGTGCCGGTTGTCGTGCCGGGGGGCGCGGAGCCAGTGCTCCTCGGTGCCGTCCGTCAGGAGGTCCACCGCGTCGCCCGGCAGGTGTCCGCCCTTGACGAGCACCCAGCGGGGCCCGAATTCGAGCAGCGCTCCGGCCGCCCGCCGCAGACCGGCCTCGGACTCGACGCGTACGCCGGTGAGCTGGGCCACCTCGTCGAGGTTCGGGGTGGCGACGGTCGCCGTGGGCAGGAGCTTCGTCCGTACGGATTCGAGGGCGGAGGCGGCGAGCAGCGGGTCGCCGTGCTTGGAGACGCCCACCGGGTCGACGACCACCGGGGCTTCGGTCCCGGCCAGCAGCTCGGCGACCGCCTCGACGAGTTCGGCCGAGGACAGCATTCCGGTCTTCACGGCCTGTACGCCGATGTCGTCGACGACGCTGCGGTACTGGGCCCGCACGGCCTCCACCGGCAGGTCCCAGACGCCTTGCACACCCAGGGAGTTCTGCGCCGTCACCGCGGTGAGCACGCTCATGCCGTGCACGCCGAGGGCCAGCATGGTCTTGAGGTCGGCCTGGATGCCCGCACCGCCGCCGGAGTCGGATCCGGCGACGGTGAGGACGCAAGGAAGTATTCGCATACCCGCGAATCTAGTACGCCCCGGCTACGGGGCGGTCTCGATGTCGCCGAAGTGATCGTCCCCGAAGTGGTCCCAGCCGCCCTTGCTCGTCCAGGGCGCCCCGTCGACCGTCACCTGCGGCAGCGCCGACGGGTTGAGGACCTCGCCGATCACCTTCCAGCGGGCGGGCAGCTTGGTGTCCGGCGGGAACGTCGCCACGATGGCGTGGTCCTCTCCCCCGGTCAGCACCCACTGGAGCGGGTCCACGCCCACCGCCTGCCCGATGTCCGACATCTGGCTCGGGATGTCGATGAGCCCGGACCGCAGGTCGATACGGACCTTGCTGGCCTGCGCGATGTGTCCGAGGTCGGCGACGAGCCCGTCACTGACGTCGGTCATGGCGGTGGCGCCGAGTCCGGCCGCCGCGGGGCCGGCGTGGTACGGCGGCTCGGGACGCCGGTGCGCCTCGACGAAGGCGCGCGGCGAGCGGAAGCCGCGCGAGAGGACCGCGAGTCCGGCCGCCGACCAGCCCAACCAGCCGGTGACGGCGACGACATCGCCGGGCTGGGCGCCGGCCCGGGTCACCGGTTCATGGTTGCGCAGGTCGCCGAGCGCGGTGATCGCCACGGTGATGGTGTCGCCGCGTACGACATCACCGCCGACGACGGCGGCGCCCGCGACCTGGCATTCGTCCCTGATGCCGTCCATGAGTTCGGTCGGCCAGCTGACCGGGAGTTCGGCGGGGACGACCAGGCCGAGGAGGATCGCCGTCGGAACCGCGCCCATGGCGGCGATGTCGGCGAGGTTCTGGGCCGCGGCCTTGCGGCCCACGTCGTACGCCGTCGACCAGTCGCGCCGGAAGTGGCGTCCCTCGAGCAGGATGTCCGTACTCGCCACGACCCGGCGGTCGGGTGCGGCCACGACGGCGGCGTCGTCGCCGGGCCCCAGCCGTACCGCCGGGGTGGTGGTGAGCCGGGAGGTGAGCTTGTCGATGAGCCCGAACTCCCCCAGCTCGCCCACAGTGCCCTTCATGGATGTGCCCCTTCTGCCCCAGTGCGCTTGCGGTCGCGAGCCATCACTGCTGTAGGTACCGTCAACAGATACGTCAACTTCTGATCTCCGTACGCCACGCGCCGGACGACGACGGCCGCGCGGTCTCCCCGCTGCCCGCGACGACGCGATACGGTGGCGTCTCTTTCCCCCCACATGATCCTCGTGGCCGCTCTGGAGGTTCCGTGGTACAGGCGTACATCCTCATTCAGACCGAGGTGGGCAAGGCGTCGACCGTCGCCGACCTCATCGGCAAGATTCCGGGAGTGATCCAGGCCGAGGACGTGACCGGACCCTACGACGTCATCGTGCGCGCGCAGGCCGACACGGTGGACGATCTCGGCCGCATGGTGGTCGCCAAGATCCAGCAAGTGGACGGCATCACCCGCACCCTGACCTGCCCGGTCGTGCACCTCTAGCCCCCGTCTACCCTTGGCCGGTGACCACTTCCCGCCGGCTTCTGTCGCTGTCGTCCGCCGCTCTGCTGCTCGCCGCATCCGGATGCTCCTTCACGGACGATGCCGTGGCGGTCCCGGTTCCCGCCCCGTCCTCGCAAGAGGCCGAGGTGTGCCGGGCGCTGCACCGTGAGCTGCCCGAGACCGTCGACGGGCAGAAACGGCGCACCGCCGACCCGGAGTCGGATCTCACCGCCGTATGGGGGGATCCGGCGATCGTACTGCGCTGCGGCGTCCCCCGGCCGGAGAAGATGAGCGATCCGCAGGCGAAGGGGGTGGAAGCGGACGGCGTCAACTGGCTGCTGGAGCGGCAGGAGGACGGCGGCCCGCGGTTCACCACCACGTACCGGGAGGCGTACGTCGAAGTCACGCTCCCCGCGAAGTACGCCCACGACGTCACGCCGTTGGCGGCCTTCGCGGGGCCGGTGGAGAAGACGGTGCCGGACAGCCTCTAGCGCTGCCGCCCGGCCCCCGCGTGGTCAGGGCGGTCCTGCCGTCAGCGCAGCCCCGTCGGGCGGCGCAGCGCGGCCTGGATCAGCCGGTCGACGAGTTCCGGGTAGGACACCCCGGTCTCCTGCCACATCCGCGGGTACATGGAGATCGGCGTGAACCCCGGCATCGTGTTGATCTCGTTGATCACGAACTCGCCGCTGTCCAGCAGGAAGAAGTCCGCGCGCACCAGGCCCTCGCAGGACGCGGCGTCGAACGCCTCGACCGCGAGCCGGCGCACCTCGGCGGTCTGCTCCTCGGTCAGCGGCGCGGGCACCAGGCCGGACGCCGAGTCGATGTACTTCGCCTCGAAGTCGTAGAAGTCGTGGGCCGTGACGGGCGGGATCTCGGCGGGCACGCTCGCGCGCGGCCCGTCCTCGAACTCCAGCACGCCGCACTCGATCTCGCGGCCGCGCAGCAGCGACTCGACGAGGATCTTGGGGTCGTGGCGCTGCGCCTCCTCGATCGCCGCGTCGAGGCCGGAGAGGTCGTCCACCTTGGTGATGCCCATCGAGGAGCCGCCGCGGGCGGGCTTCACGAAGAGCGGCCAGCCGTGCTCGCCGGCGAAGTCGACGATCTTCTTGCGGGCGGCGGAAGGATCGTTTTCCCACTCCCGGGGACGGATGACCTCGTACGGGCCGACCGGCAGCCCGAAGGAGAGGAACACCCGCTTCATGTACTCCTTGTCCTGGCCGACGGCCGAGGCGAGCACACCGGAGCCGACGTACGGGACGCCGGAGAGTTCCAGGAGGCCCTGGAGGGTGCCGTCCTCGCCGTACGGGCCGTGCAGCATGGGGAAGACGACGTCGACCTCGCCCAGCGCCTTGGGCACCGAGCCCGGCTCGCTGTAGACGACTTCGCGGCTGCCCGGGTCGACCGAGAGCACCACGCCGCCCTCGGCCGATTCGGCGAGGCTCTCGACGCTCGGCAGCGTCCGGTCGGCGATGGTCATCCGGTCGGGCTCGTCGGCGGTCAGCGCCCAGCGGCCGTCCGTCGTGATGCCGATCGGCAGTACGTCGTACTTCTCCCGGTCGATGGACCGCAGTACGGCGCCGGCCGTGACGACCGAGATGGCGTGCTCGGAGCTGCGGCCGCCGAAGACGACGGCCACGCGCGGCTTGCGGGGCTCCTGCGCAGGGCTCTGGGGGAGGTTCTCGCTGCTCATATCGCGTTGAGACTACCGTGCACACCCGGTGTCGTGGAGAGCGGGCGCGGGCGCGGCGCGCTGCCCGGCTCCCCGGGCCGGTGGCCGGAGGCCGCCTCGGCGCCCCGAAGCCCGCGAAGCGGCGCGGGAGGAAGAGGTACGGGAGGGAGGAGTCAGCGGCGCTCGGGCTTGGCGCTGCGCGACATCAGCTCCTTCAACGCCACGATCGGCGGCTTCCCGTGGTGGACGATGTCGACGACCGTGTCCGTGATCGGCATGTCGACGCCGTGGCGACGGGCCAGATCGGCCACCGACTCGCACGATTTGACGCCCTCCGCGGTCTGCTTGGTGACCGCGATGGTCTCCTGGAGCGTCATCCCGCGGCCGAGGTTGGTGCCGAAGGTGTGGTTGCGCGAGAGCGGCGAGGAGCAGGTGGCGACCAGGTCTCCGAGACCGGCGAGACCGGCGAAGGTCAGCGGGTCGGCCCCCATCGCCAGGCCCAGACGGGTCGTTTCGGCGAGGCCGCGGGTGATGAGCGAGCCCTTGGCGTTGTCACCCAGGCCCATGCCGTCCGCGATGCCGACGGCGAGGCCGATGACGTTCTTGACCGCGCCGCCGAGTTCGCAGCCGACGACGTCGGTGTTGGTGTAGGGGCGGAAGTACGGGGTGTGGCAGACGGACTGGAGCCGGGTGGCCACCGATTCGTCGCGGCAGGCGACGACCGCGGCGGCGGGCATCCTGGCCACGATCTCCTTGGCGAGATTGGGGCCCGTGACCACCGCGACCCGCTCGGCCGGCGCCTTGGCGACCTCCTCGATCACCTCGCTCATCCGCTTGGCGGTACCGAGTTCGACGCCCTTCATGAGGGAGACGAGGACGGTGTCGGCGGGCAGCAGCGGCGCCCATGCGGCGAGGTTGGCGCGCAGCGTCTGCGAGGGGACGGCGAGCACCGTGAAGTCGGCGGCCTCGGCGGCCTCGGCCGGGTCGGTGGTGGCGCGCAGCGAGGGGGGCAGCTCGACGCCCGGGAAATAGTCGGGGTTCGTACGGCCGTTGTTGATGGCGTCGGCGACTTCGGTGCGGCGGCCCCACAGGGTCACCTCGCAGCCCGCGTCGGCCAGCACCATGCCGAAGGCCGTGCCCCAGGAGCCTGTTCCGAATACGGCCGCCCTGACCGGCTGGCGTGTCACTTTGCGCTCTCTCCCTCGGCCTTTTGGCGCTGCTGCGCGCGGGCCCTGCGGTGGTCGTACGGCTCGGCGGGCGCGGGCTCGCCGCGCAGCTCGGCGAGCTGCTGGGTGATGGCGGACATGATGGCCTCGGTCGCCTCGCGGAGCACCTCGGGCGACGGTTCCTTCTCGTAGAACCGGTCCAGGTCGACCGGCGGACCCGCCTGCACCTGAAGTGTCTTGCGCGGGAAGAGGTGGAGCTTGTTCTCCTTGGCGTACGGCGGCATCGCCAGGTTGGCGCCCCACTGGGCGACCGGAATGACGGGGGCCTTGGTCATGAGGGCCACGCGCGCCGCTCCGGTCTTTCCCGCCATCGGCCACATGTCGGGGTCGCGGGTGAGGGTGCCCTCGGGGTAGAAGGCGACGCATTCACCGCGCTCGATGGCGGCGACCGCCGCGCGGAAGGCGTCGAGTGCGTCGGTGGTCTCGCGGTAGACGGGGATCTGGCCCGTACCGCGCAGCATCATGCCGACGAAGGGGGTTGTGAAGAGGCCCGCCTTGGCCAGCAGCCGTGGAACGCGTCCGGTGTTGTACTGGAAGTGCCCGTAGGAAAGCGGGTCCAGGTAGGAGTTGTGATTGACCGCGGTGATGAATCCGCCCTCGGCCGGAATGTGCTCCATTCCACGCCAGTCCCGCTTGAACAGCACCACCAGCGGCGGTTTGGCGATGACCGCCGCCAAGCGGTACCAGAAGCCGATTCTACGGCGGGGCACTCGGACACCTTCCTCTAAGACCGGGCTGCTTGTACGTATGCGCCTGGCCAGCCGCACAAGTGTCGCTCCAGGTCCCCTGTCTGTCGAGAACACCGTACGCCCCGGGCCGGGCCCCGGACCCCTGCCCGCCGTACGCGCGGGCCACAATGGGGCCCGACGCGCACGGGACGGAGGGCCGGCCACTGAACACGCTCCGGACCGCTCCATGGTCCCTGGTCATCCCCCTGAAGCCCCTGTCGCTGGCCAAGAGCAGGCTCTCTCCCGCGGCGGGCGACGCATTGCGCCGACGGCTGGCTCTGGCCTTCGCCGAGGACACCGTGGCCGCCGCGCTGGCCTGCCCCGCCGTGCGGGATGTGGTGGTCGTCACGGACGACGCCCCCGCGGGCGCCGCCCTGGCCGCCCTCGGCGCGCGCATCGCGCCGGACACCCCGGCGGCGGGTCTCAACGCGGCGCTGGCGCACGGGGCGCGCACGGTACGGGCACTGCGGCCCCGCGCCGCCGTCGCCGTGCTGAATGCCGATCTGCCGGCCCTGCGGCCCGCCGAATTGCGGCAGGTGCTCGAATATGCCGCCGCATTTCCGCGCGCATTTCTGGCCGACGCGGCCGGAATCGGCACGACGTTGCTTTCCGCCGCTCCGGGGGTGGAATTGTCGCCGCTCTTCGGCGGTCCTTCGCGCGTCCGTCATTCGGCATCCGGGGCCCGGGAAATACCTCTCGCCGGAGTCGATTCCGTACGCCGGGACGTGGACACGGGCGACGATCTGCGGGCGGCCGTGACACTCGGCGTGGGCCCGCGCACGGCCCGGCTGAGCGCGGCGGTCACCGGCCGATACGCTGCGGTCATGCAGGCGACCGCGTACACGTACGACTCCGAGACCCGCAGCGGCAGTGTGCTGCTCGACGACGGCACCCCGGTGGACTTCGACGCCAGGGCCTTCGACGCGGGCGGCCTGCGGCTGCTGCGTCCGGGGCAGCGGGTGCGCATCGAGGGGGACGGCGAGGGGGCGGCGCTGCGCATCACCCTGGTGACCCTGCAGACGTTCTGACGGTCCCGGGTCCGGCGGGTCTCCGGAGACCCGCCGGACCCGGGAGTGCGGTCCGGCGCGCCCCCGGTCACGGGCCCAGGACACACCGCGGGCCGGGCTCCCCGTAGGGAGCCCGGCCCGGCGCGTGAGTCCTTGCTCTGCTGCTCCTACTTCCCGGCAGCGGTCTTCTTGGCGGTGGTCTTGCGCGCCGTGGCCTTCTTGGCGGGCGCCTTCTTCGCGGTGGCCTTCTTCGCCGGCGCGGTCTTCTTGGCCGCCGCGGGCGTGGTCTTCTTCGCGGCGCCGGTGGCCTTCTTGGCCGGGGCCGCCTTCTTCGCCGTCGCGGTGGTCTTCTTCGCGGCGCCGGTGGCCTTCTTGGCCGGGGCCGCCTTCTTCGCGGCTGCGGACGCCCTCTTGGTGGCGGCCTTCTTGGTCGCGGACTTGGCGATGGTGGGGGGAGGACCCGAAAGGCTGCCCTTGGGTGCCTTCTTGACGGCGACCTCGCCGCCCTTGGGGAGCTTCTTCGAACCGCTGACCAGGTCCTTGAAGCCCTGACCGGCACGGAAGCGCGGAACCGAGGTCTTCTTGACCCGCACCCGCTCACCCGTCTGCGGGTTGCGGGCGTAACGGGCCGGACGGTCGACCTTCTCGAACGATCCGAAGCCGGTGACCGAAACACGGTCGCCGGCGACCACTGCGCGGACGATCGCGTCGAGTACCGCGTCGACCGCGTCCGCGGCCTGCTGACGGCCGCCGACCTTGTCTGCAATCGCTTCTACGAGCTGCGCCTTGTTCACGTCTTCCCCTTCGGAGACATTGCCAGAACGAATGTGTTCAAGCTTTTTCGCACGTTAGGCAGATATATACCGCAAATCAAACACGAAACGGGCTAATCACCCTAGTGCCGCAACGAAGTAGACCTTGCGGAGTTCCGCAGGTCTCAGTCACCTTCAGGGAATCGACCCTCGTCGAGGTCCTTCATCAACCTGTCCAGGCGCCTTGCCGCACCGGCGAGATCGTGTTTCGCCGCGGCCGTTATGACCAGCAGCTTCCGGGTCAGCGCCATCCGTACGCCCTCCGGGACTTGCAGTGTGCGCACCGCTGTGTGTGCTTCTTTCAACCGGTCCGCGACCGCCTCGTAGAGCTCGAGTTGGCTGTCGCGTTCCATGCACCGATTGTGCCATCTGGGGCGAGTTGTCGCCTCCGGCGGGGGCAACTAGTGGAATTGGAGCCTCCAGAAGGCCCCGCAACCATGCGTCGGACCCCTCCCATCTCCGGCGTCTACCACAGGAGTTGAGGCCGAAACATGCTGTTGCCCCCCACCGTGGGCGGTGGGGGGCAACAGAGTGACGGAAAGGTGTCAGACCTGCACCGTGCTGGGCTTGAACGACGGCCTGCGGGCCTCGTAAGCCGCAATGTCGGGCTCGTTCTGGAGGGTGATGCTGATGTCGTCCAGACCGTTCAGCAACCTCCAGCGGGCGTTCTCGTCAAGCTCGAAATCAGCCGTAATGCCTTCGGCCCGCACCTGGCGGTCCTGGAGGTCCACGGTGATCTCCGCCGCGGGGTCCGCTTCGACGAGGTCCCAGAGCGCGTCGACGACCTTCTGGTCCAGTACGACGGTCAGCAGGCCGTTCTTGAGCGAGTTGCCGCGGAAGATGTCCGCGAACCGCGACGAGATCACGGTCTTGAAGCCGTAGTTCTGCAGGGCCCACACGGCGTGCTCGCGGGAGGATCCGGTGCCGAAGTCGGGACCCGCCACCAGAACCGTGGCGCCTTCCCGCTCGGGGCGGCCCAGGACGAACTCCGGGTCCTTGCGCCATGCCTCGAAGAGCCCGTCCTCGAAACCGTCGCGGGTGACCTTCTTCAGCCAGTGGGCCGGGATGATCTGGTCGGTGTCGACGTTGCTGCGGCGCAGCGGAACGGCCCGGCCGGTGTGTGCGGTGAAAGCTTCCATGGCCATGGTGATCAGGCCTCCACGAGCGTCGGAACGTCGGACAGGTCGACGGGCGCGGCCAGGTGGCCCAGTACCGCGGTGGCGGCGGCGACCTGCGGCGACACCAGGTGGGTGCGGCCGCCCTTGCCCTGCCTGCCCTCGAAGTTGCGGTTGGATGTGGACGCGCAGCGCTCACCGGGGGCGAGCTGGTCCGGGTTCATGCCCAGGCACATGGAGCAGCCCGCGTGCCGCCATTCGGCGCCGGCGGCCGTGAACACCTTGTCCAGACCCTCCTCGATCGCCTGGAGGGCGACCCGTACGGAGCCGGGGACGACCAGCATGCGCACGCCTCTCGCGACTTTGCGGCCGTCCATGAGCGCGGCCGCGGCCCGCAGGTCCTCGATGCGGCCGTTGGTGCACGAACCTACGAAGACGGTGTCGACCTTGATCTCGCGCAGCGGCTGCCCCGCGGTCAACCCCATGTACTCCAGGGCCTTTTCGGCCGCGAAGCGCTCCGAAGCGTCCTCGTACGAAGCAGGGTCGGGGACGCTGGCCGACAGCGGCGCGCCCTGGCCCGGGTTGGTGCCCCAGGTAACGAACGGCGCCAGTGCGGCGGCATCGATGAAGACCTCCGCGTCGAAGACGGCGTCGTCGTCGGTGCGCAGCGTCCGCCAGTAGGCGACGGCGGCGTCCCAGTCCTCGCCCTGCGGGGCGTGCGCGCGGCCCCGCAGGTAGTCGAAGGTGGTCTGGTCGGGAGCGATCATGCCCGCCCGCGCGCCGGCCTCGATCGACATGTTGCAGATGGTCATCCGGGCTTCCATCGAGAGCTTCTCGATGGCGGAGCCGCGGTATTCGAGGACGTAGCCCTGGCCGCCGCCGGTGCCGATCTTCGCGATGACGGCGAGGATCAGGTCCTTGGCGGTTACGTCGGCGGGCAGTTCGCCGTCGACCGTGATGGCCATGGTCTTCGGCGGGGCCATCGGCAGCGTCTGGGTGGCCAGCACGTGCTCGACCTGCGACGTGCCGATGCCGAACGCCAGCGCGCCGAACGCGCCGTGCGTGGAGGTGTGGCTGTCGCCGCAGACCACGGTGGTGCCGGGCTGGGTCAGGCCCAGCTGCGGTCCCACCACGTGGACGACGCCCTGCTCGACGTCGCCGAGCGGGTGCAGTCGTACGCCGAACTCCGCGCAGTTCTTGCGCAGCGTCTCCAGCTGGATCCGGGAGACCGGGTCCGCGATCGGCTTGTCGATGTCGAGGGTCGGGGTGTTGTGATCCTCGGTGGCGATGGTGAGGTCGAGCCGCCGCACCCGGCGGCCGCTCTTGCGGAGGCCGTCGAAGGCCTGCGGGCTGGTCACCTCGTGCAGCAGGTGCAGATCGATGAAGAGGAGGTCCGGCTCGCCCTCGGCGTGCCTGACGACATGGTCGTCCCAGACCTTCTCCGCAAGTGTCCTACCCATCGCTTTCCCTTCGGCCGGCGTCTTCGCCGGCCCATCTAGAGATCGGATCGCCCTCGCCTCGACCCCCGTACGGGGCGGTGACTGCGGGCCGTTGTGCGGCCTCCCCCACAGATTCGCAAGTTCCCGGAAAAATTGAACTTGCGTTTCACAGAGTGAGACGCGAGTATCGACGCATGGACAACTCTAGCGGCGTCGGCGTTCTCGACAAGGCAGCTCTGGTACTGAGCGCTCTGGAGTCCGGTCCGGCCACCCTCGCCGGGCTGGTCGCGGCGACCGGGCTCGCACGACCCACGGCACACCGCCTTGCCGTGGCACTGGAACACCACCGGATGGTGGCGAGGGACATGCAGGGCCGGTTCATCCTGGGCCCGCGGCTGTCGGAACTGTCCGCCGCGGCGGGCGAGGACCGGCTGCTGGCCACGGCAGGACCCGTGCTCACGCACCTGCGCGACGTGACCGGCGAGAGCGCGCAGCTCTACCGCCGCCAGGGCGACATGCGCATCTGCGTCGCGGCGGCGGAGCGGCTGTCCGGACTGCGGGACACCGTCCCGGTGGGCTCCACGCTCACCATGAAGGCGGGCTCGTCCGCCCAGATCCTGATGGCCTGGGAGGAGCCGGAGCGCCTGCACCGCGGCCTCCAGGGCGCCCGCTTCACGGCGACCGCCCTGTCCGGTGTACGCCGCCGGGGCTGGGCCCAGTCGATCGGCGAGCGCGAGCCGGGCGTGGCGTCGGTGTCGGCGCCGGTGCGCGGCCCGTCCAACCGCGTGGTCGCGGCCGTCTCGGTCTCCGGACCGATCGAGCGGCTGACCCGCCACCCGGGCCGGATGCACGCCCAGGCGGTCATCGACTCGGCAGCACGCCTCTCGGAGGCACTGCGCCGCTCGGGCGGCTGAGGGCGGGAGGGCAGCCGGGGCGGCCGGCCAGGCCGAGGGGGGGGTACCGGTCCGCGAGCGGGCCGGAGCGCCGCCCCGCTCAGATGCGCTCGGCGTCGTTCTTTCCGGAGTACCTGAGCCGCAGCCGCAGCCTGGCGTCCACCGTGCGGATCTCCACCGATTCGCAGAGGCTGCGTATCAGCCACAGCCCGTCGAACGGCCCGGCCCGCTCACCGGGGGGCGCGAACCCCGCCCAGGCCGCCGGAACCGAGGTCGCCGGCCCGGTGGCGGACAGATCCCAGGCGACGATGCCGGGCTGCTCCCAGGCGCATACCCGCGCACCTGTCGCCCCGTGGTCGAACAGGCAGGCCAGCGCCTCGTTCACGACGATCTCGGCCATCGCCAGGCGCGTCCCCGCGAGGCCGGCCGCCGCGGCGCTGCCGCGCACGAAGGCGCGTACGGCAGCAGGTGTGGCCGGTCCGTCCAGCCGGTCCGCGCCCGGGGGCGGCGGGGGCAGCGGGGCGTCCGCCGCCGCGTACGCGTCCGGATCGACGTACGCCGCGCAGGGCAGGATCTCCGCCCCGGCCACGTGTCCCGGGTGGGTGGCGCGGGCGGCCGCCGCGACGTCCTCGGGAACCGTCCTGGTGTCGTACGGACAGATCATCCAGAGGTCGGCGTCCGCGAGCAGCACGTTCAGCCCGGACTCCATGCGCTTCCACTCCGCGATCTGACGGGCGGACCTGCCCGCCCACAGGGGCTCGGCGATGATCCGCGTCCGCCGGCCCGGCACCTCGCGGCGGTTCACATAGCGCAGGAACGAGGAGACGCGCTCCACGGGTCTGCGGCCGAAGTAGGCCGTCTCCGCCGTGTCGAGGCCGTGGGCCCGCGCGCCGAGGGCGTCGCGGAGCAGCTCGATGTTGGCGGGCGTGGTCGCGGCGAGCACCGGCTCCCCCGCCTCCAGCCCCTCCTCGGCGAAGGGGAGGGCCATCGCGAGGAACGCCTCGTCGCTGTCGTACAGGGAGGCGTGGTGGACGAAGCCCGCGCCGCTCGTACCACTGTCAGTTGCCATGGCCGCCTCCCAGGCGCAGGCCGGGGGTCTCGTCCCAGCCGACCAGTGAGATCACTTCACGCAGATGCGGAGCGAGGCCCACCAGCTCCACCTGGCTTCCCGCAGCACGTGACCGGGCGAACGCCATCAGCAGCCGCAGCCCGCCGAGATCGAGGAACTCCAGTCGGGACAGGTCGAGTTGGATGTCTCCGTCGACCTGCTCGACCGCCTTCAGGGCGGCACGGAGGTGCTGGTGGCCCTGTGCGTCCACGACACCTTCGATCCGGAGTCCGTCGGGCCGGCGGGTCCGGACGACGCATAACTCCGCGGTGCGTACGAGGGGTTCCAACGCGGGCGCTCCTCGGGTGGGCGGGTGCGTAAGACTGCGGTGCGCGGCACAGCGTAGCGCTGGGCGCGGGCCCGGTCCGCCCGTGCGGGCAGCCGGTATGCGAGAAGGCCCCCCGCGCAGCGCGGGAGGCCTTCTTCGTACGTACCCCCGACCGGATTCGAACCGGCGCTACCGCCTTGAGAGGGCGGCGTGCTAGGCCGCTACACAACGGGGGCCTTGCAGAAACGAGCTCTGCGAGCTGGGCTACCAGGACTCGAACCTAGACTAAGGGAACCAGAAACCCTCGTGCTGCCAATTACACCATAGCCCATGGTGGTTTAGACCAATGCGGTTTAAACAGTACCCCCGACCGGATTCGAACCGGCGCTACCGCCTTGAGAGGGCGGCGTGCTAGGCCGCTACACAACGGGGGCCCTAGCGATCCTTGCGTCATCGCATCCGGGAGCGACCCGAAGGTGATGGAAAGAAAGGATCTGTACCCCCGACCGGATTCGAACCGGCGCTACCGCCTTGAGAGGGCGGCGTGCTAGGCCGCTACACAACGGGGGCCTTGCAGATGCTGCACTTGAATCAACAGCTCCTGCGAGCTGGGCTACCAGGACTCGAACCTAGACTAAGGGAACCAGAAACCCTCGTGCTGCCAATTACACCATAGCCCACCAAAACTCAACCCCCTGGTGGGGGGTTTGTTTGGTTTGCGCTTCCCGTGCCGGACCTTTCGGCCCTCTCGGGCGGCGCAGAAAGAACATTACCCGAAGGTGGACGGCGCTCCAAAACGGGTATCGCCCCGCAACAGGCCAGGTAGCTGCTCAAGGCCGGTGATCCGGACGAGCTCCGGCCGGCCGCCGACTCCGCCGCGGTCGAGCCAGATGCCCGCCAGGCCGGCGGCGTCCGCGCCCCGGGCGTCGATGTCGGGCTGGTCGCCGACGTACGCCACCTCGTGCGGGGGGAGGTCCAGCGCGTCGCAGGCCGCGTGGAACGCCTCGGCCGCGGGTTTGGAAAAGCCCAGCTCGGCGGCGCACAGCAGCGCCTCGAAGCGGTCGCGCACGCCGAGGATCCGCAGCTTGCGGTCCTGGTTGTGGATGCTGGAATTGGACAGCACGGCATGGCGGTAGTCGTCCGCCAGGACGTCCAGCGCCGGGACGGTGTCGGGGAACAGCTTCCAGGCGGCCTCGTAGTGGGCGACGTACCGCAGGAACCACTCGTCCGCCGCGTCGTCGCTCAGCGGCGTGCCGAGGAAGGACCGGACGCGGTCGCGCCGCTGCTCCTCGAAGCCGGCCTCGCCGGCGGCGAACCGCGCCCAGTGCACCTCGGTGAGCTCGCGCCAGCGGTCGAGGGCCTGGTCGACGGAGTCGTACCGGTCCAGCAGGCCCTCGGCCGCGAGATGATCGCGCATGCCCGCGGTGTCGGCGGTCGCGTAGTCGAAGATCGTGTCGTCGATGTCCCAGACCACGGCGCGGATCGGCATGCTCCGACGATACCCGCGCCGCCCGCCCCCGGCCGGGGGCCCGGGGGTCGCCCCCGAAGAACCCCCCGAAGAACACAGTGCCGATGTCCCGGACCACGGCGCGGACCAACCTGCCCAGACGGCACGGGAAGGGCCCGGAAGCCGGTGCGGCTTCCGGGCCCTTCGTGCGTACGGGCGTGACTAGGCGGCGAGCTTGGCCAGGGCCGCGTCGACGCGGGCGAGCGTCTTCTCCTTGCCCAGGATCTCCAGGGACTCGAAGAGCGGCAGGCCCACCGTGCGACCGGTGACCGCTACGCGGACCGGGGCCTGGGCCTTGCCGAGCTTCAGGCCGTGGGCCTCGCCGGCGGCCAGGACGGCCTCCTTGAGGGACTCGGGGCTGGTCCAGTCGGCCGCTTCGAGGTTGGCACGGGCGGTGGTGAGGAGCGGGACCGGCTCGCCCTTCATCGCCTTCGCCCAGGACGCCTCGTCCTCGACCGGCTCGTCGAGGAAGAGGAAGTCGACGTTGGCCGTGATGTCGGACAGGACCGTCACGCGGGTCTGGGCGTGCGGGGCGATCCGCTCGAAGGCCGCGCGGTCGAAGGAGTCGGGCTTCCAGTTGGCGTACGGCGCCTTCAGCCACGGTTCGCAGGCCGCGGTGAACTCCTCCACCGAGAGCTTGCGCAGGTGCTCGGCGTTGATGTGCTCGCACTTCTTCAGGTCGAAGCGCGCCGGATTGGCGTTGACGTCCGCGATGTCGAAGGCGGCGACCATCTCCTCGATCGTGAAGATGTCGCGGTCCTCGGCGATGGACCAGCCGAGGAGGGAGAGGTAGTTCAGCAGGCCCGCGGGGAGGAAACCGCGCTCGCGGTAGAGGTTGAGGGACGCCTCGGGGTCGCGCTTGGAGAGCTTCTTGTTGCCCTCGCCCATGACGTACGGGAGGTGTCCGAACCGCGGGATCTCCTTGGCGATGCCCAGCTCGATCAGCGCCTTGTACAGCGCGATCTGGCGCGGGGTGGAGGACAGCAGGTCCTCGCCGCGCAGGACGTGGGTGATCTCCATCAGCGCGTCGTCGACCGGGTTGACGAGCGTGTAGAGGGGGGCGCCGTTGGCGCGGACGATGCCGTAGTCCGGGACGTTGTCCGGGTTGAAGGTCAGCTCGCCGCGGACCAGGTCCGTGAAGGTGATCGGCTCGTCGGGCATCCGGAAGCGCACGATGGCCTCGCGGCCCTCGGCCTTGTACCGCTCGATGCGGTCGGCGCTCAGGTTGCGGCAGGTGCCGTCGTAACCCGAGGGCTTGCCGGCGGCGCGGGCGGCGTCGCGGCGCACCTCCAGCTCCAGGGCGGTGCAGAAGCACTCGTACGCGTAACCGCCCGCCATCAGCTTCTGCGCGACGTCCTTGTAGAGGTCCATCCGCTGCGACTGGCGGTACGGGGCGTGCGGGCCGCCCGCCTCGGGGCCCTCGTCCCAGTCCAGGCCCAGCCAGCGCAGCGAGTCGAGCAGCTGGTGGTACGACTCCTCGGAGTCGCGGGCGGCGTCGGTGTCCTCGATGCGGAAGACCATCGTGCCGCCGTTGTGCCGGGCGAACGCCCAGTTGAACAGGGCGGTGCGGACCAGGCCCACGTGGGGGTTGCCGGTCGGCGAGGGACAGAAACGTACACGTACGGGTGCGCTAGCCACGCTTGATCACCTTGTTGGTGAGAGTGCCGATGCCTTCGATGGTGACGGCGACTTCGTCGCCGACGTTCAGGGGCCCGACCCCGGCCGGGGTCCCTGTGAGGATGACGTCGCCCGGGAGCAGCGTCATGGCCTCGGAGATGTGCACGATCAGGTCCTCGACGGAGCGGATCATGTCGCTCGTGCGCCCCAGCTGGCGCTGCTGCCCGTTGACCGTGCACTGGACGGTGAGGTCGGCGGGGTCGAGATCCGTCTCCACCCAGGGGCCGAGCGGACACGAGGTGTCGAAGCCCTTGGCCCTGGCCCACTGCTTCTCGCGCTGCTGGACGTCGCGTGCGGTGACGTCGTTGGCGCAGGTGTAGCCGAGGACGACGTCCTTGACGCGCTCGCGCGGGACCTCACGGCACATGCGGCCGATGACCACGGCCAGTTCGGCCTCGTGGTGCAGCTCGCTGGAGAAGGAGGGGTACGCGATGTCGTCACCCGGGCCGGTCACCGAGGTGGACGGCTTGAAGAAGGTGAGGGGCGCGTCAGGACGGCCTTGATCGTCGAGGACGGCGTTGCCCAGCTCCGCCGCGTGCTCCGCGTAGTTGCGGCCGACGGCCACGACCTTGCTGGGGAGCACGGGCGGCAGGAGCCGGACCTTGCTCAGCGGGACCTTGACGCCGGAGAGCTCGAAGTCGGCGTACGGGATGCCCTTGATGATGTCGAGGACGAGGTCTGCCTCTGCGCCGGGGGCGCTGGGACCCTCAACCGCGCCGAAGGCGACATTGCCGTCGATGGAGAACCTGGCGATGCGCACGGGATGCTGCCGCCCCTTACTTGCTGGCTGGCCGGAGACTGACGCTCCAGGCTAACGCGGCCGAGGGGTCCCGCCTCCCGTGACGCCGCCGCGTCCGCCTAGGCGGCGGGGGCTTCCATGAGGACGGTCCGGCGCGGGTTGGCGGTCTCGGCGGGGAGCTCGACGGGGTGCTCCGGCCGCTCGGCCGTCCGCAGGTCCCTGGCGTCCTCGAGGTGCGCCAGCGTGGTGCGGCGCGGGTTGGCGGTGCTGCGGAACATCGTCGTGGTGTTCATCTGTTGTTCAAGCCTTGTCGGTACGGGCGCCCGTCGGCCGGACGCGGTGATTGCCGGATTCGCCATCCCTGTAAAGCGTCAGGCTAAACACCCGTTTCCCCGTCAAAGATGTGAAGCAGACGGGAACAGTGTGTGAGTTTCCTCACGAGATGGCAGGCATATCGATCATTTCGGGCGGGATTTGGTGGTCGGAGAAACGGACATTGCCCCACCGAAGCCATCATTCCGCTCCTGATCATCAGGACTGGGACACCCCCCACCCCTAAGCGACTCGCTCACTTTTGCCCCTTTTGCCCCTGAACTGTTTCTACAACTTGTCACGCGCCCCTCACGCCGTGTCACGCCGGTCACGGCCCGACACGCGGGCCTTGTTGGAGATCCGGCACTGTGCTGGAATTCCCCGGACCGCCGCGAGATTCCAGCCGGCGCGCAGGGCGCAACGCAGCGCCGAGTGGCGGCGGGAAGGGGAGAAGCGCCGGTCACTCACGACCACCCATGGGGCCGTTCGGTGCCCCACGACTCGACACCGTTCCGCCGTTCGCGCGGAGGAACGCCTGGTCCAGAGGTTGCGACGCTAGTGCAGGGACGTTTCAAGAGGGATGGCAGCGCTGCGGCGGAGCAGGAGCCGCGCGGGACCGACCGCGGATCCTCGCCCCAGCACGCCCAGAAGCACGCTCGGGCCGCGGTCGGCGACGGTGGCGGCGATCGTGCCGTGCGCACCGGGGCCAGGGGCGGCGGCGAGCAGGCTGCTCAGGCGGCTCCCGTGAGAGCCGGCGAGCCCATTTCCACCGGCTCGCGAATAGCCCTGCGCAACTGGCGCATCAGCACCCGTCTGGTCTCCCTGCTGGCCCTGCCGGTGGTCGCGGCGACCACGCTCGGTGGTCTGCGTATCAACGAGTCCATGAACGACATGGAGCAGCTGGAGCACATGCAGCTGCTGACCGAGATGACCAAGCAGGCGACCGAGCTCGCCACCGCGCTCCAGGAGGAGCGCGACAAGTCGGCCGGTCCGCTCGCCAACGGCACCAGCCCCGCCGACTTCAAGGTGAAGGGTCCCCGGGACAGGACCGACCGGGCCAGGGACGCGTTCATCGCCGGTACGAACAGCGTCGAGACGGAAGGCGACGAGAGCCTCCGGAGCATCCGCGTCAGCCTCCGGGACATCGCCGGCCGGCTGAACTCCATCCGCCAGATCCGCGAGGACGCGTACCAGGAGACGTCCAACTCGCAGACGGTCAACAACTACAGCCAGCTGATCACCTCGCTGCTGAGCCTCTCCCAGGACATGGCGCAGGCCACCTCCAACCCGGAGATGATCAAGCGGACGCGCGCCCTGGCGGCCTTCTCGTCCGCCAAGGAGTACGCCTCCATCCAGCGCGCCATCATCGCCGCGGCGCTGCCGGCCAACAACCGGGAGACGGGCAAGCTCAACGAGGGCGACCGGCTCTTCGCCAAGTCCGCGATGGAGAACGAGGACGCGGCGCGCAATTCGTTCGCCTCCGTCTACG
Source organism: Streptomyces enissocaesilis (assembly GCF_039533765.1). Lineage (NCBI taxonomy): Bacteria > Bacillati > Actinomycetota > Actinomycetes > Kitasatosporales > Streptomycetaceae > Streptomyces > Streptomyces enissocaesilis. The sequence continues at coordinate 164,248 of NZ_BAAAUD010000061.1, forward strand.
TGGGCGACGCCGAGAAGCTGACCGCGTCGCTGGACACCGGCAAGCCCGAGATCGAGGCCGCCGACAAGTACGCGCACCGGATCCTGCAGACGTCGGGCGGGCTCAGGCGTGAGCTCCCGCGTTCGTACATGGACTGGACGGACGCGGACTCCAACAAGATCCTGGCCATGAAGCGGATCGAGGCCACGCTCCTCAACGAGATGGAGCAGAAGGCCCGTGAGCTGCGCGAGGAGTCGCAGCAGGACGCCATCCTCAACGGTGCGCTGATCCTGCTCGTCCTCGGTGTCTCACTCGTCGGCGCGTTCGTCGTGGCCCGCTCCATGATCCGCTCGCTGCGCCGGCTCCAGGACACCGCCACCCGGGTCGCCCAGGACCGCCTCCCCGAGCTCGTCAAGCAGCTCTCCGAGGCCGACCCGCAGGACGTCGACACGTCCGTGGAGTCCGTCGGTGTGCACTCGCGCGACGAGATCGGCAAGGTGGCCGCGGCCTTCGACGACGTGCACCGCGAGGCGGTCCGCCTCGCCGCCGAGCAGGCGCTGCTGCGAGGCAACGTCAACGCGATGTTCACCAACCTGTCGAGGCGTTCGCAGGGTCTCATCCAGCGCCAGCTCTCGCTCATCTCCGAGCTGGAGTCGCGCGAGGCCGACCCCGACCAGCTGTCCTCGCTCTTCAAGCTCGACCACCTCGCGACCCGCATGCGCCGCAACGGCGAGAACCTGCTCGTTCTCGCCGGTGAAGAGCCCGGCCGCCGCTGGACCCGGCCCGTGCCGCTCGTCGACGTCCTGCGTGCCGCCGCCTCCGAGGTGGAGCAGTACGAGCGCATCGAGCTGTCCTCGGTGCCGGGCACCGAGGTCGCGGGACGCGTCGTCAACGACCTCGTGCACCTCCTCGCCGAGCTGCTGGAGAACGCCACGTCGTTCTCCTCTCCGCAGACCAAGGTCCGCGTCACCGGTCACGCGCTGCCCGACGGGCGGGTGCTCGTCGAGATCCACGACACGGGTATCGGCCTGTCGCCGGAGGACCTCGCGGCGATCAACGAGCGCCTCGCCTCGCCGCCCACCGTGGACGTCTCCGTCTCGCGCCGCATGGGTCTGTTCGTGGTCGGCCGCCTGTCCCTGCGGCACGGCATCCGCATCCAGCTGCGCCCCTCCGACTCCGGCGGCACGACCGCGCTGGTCATGCTGCCCGTCGATGTCGCCCAGGGCGGCAAGCAGGCGCCGGCCAAGACCGGCGCGGCGGCCCAGCCGCAGGTGCCCTCCGGCCCCGGCGCCCGCGGGCCGGCCGGCGGCGCCGCCCGGCCCGGCCT
>NZ_BAAAUD010000062.1:0-46814 GCF_039533765.1 Streptomyces enissocaesilis
GGGGGCCGTCGCCGCGGGCGCGGCTGCCGTACGCCCGCCGCGCCGCGCCCGCAGCATCACCGAGGGCTCGGCGAGCCAGGCGGCCGAGGCCGTGCCCGGTGCCCCGGAGGCGACCGCCCCGAGGCCGCCGCGCCGCACGCGCAGCGTGAGCGAGGGCTCGGCGAGCCAGGCGGCCGAGGCCGTGCCCCCCGCACCGGAGGCGCAGCCGTCCCCCCAGCCGGAGGCCGTGACGCCGCCGGCCGAGGGCGCCACGCCCGCCGGAGGCGAGACCGCCGCCCAGGCCGCGTCGGCACCCGCGCGCAGCGCGGACGCGCCGTGGCACCACCCGCGCCCCGCGTTCCAGGACGGGGAAGCGCAGCCGGGGACACCGGACACGCCGGGGACGCCGGAGACAGAAGCCGCGACCAAGACGGGCGCATCCGCGGACACCGAGGCCGACGCGGCGGAAGCCGCCGACGCGGCCGCCGACGAAGCACTGGGCGGCGACGCGGCGGCCGCGAAGGAGCCCGGCCGGGCCGGCTCCGCCGACGAGGGCACGACCGACCCCACCCAGGACCGAGGGAGCGACGACGCGTGAACGACGTACTCGATGTCGCCCTCCGCCTGGTCATCGTCTTCGCCGTGTTCATGGTCCTGCCGCTCGTCGTGGGGCAGGCCGAGCACAAGGTGATGGCCCACATGCAGGGCCGCCTCGGCCCCATGTACGCGGGCGGTTTCCACGGCTGGGCACAGCTCGTCGCCGACGGCGTGAAGTTCGCGCAGAAGGAAGACATCGTCCCGGCCAACGCCGACCGCCGTATCTTCCAGCTCGCACCCGCCGTCGCACTCCTCCCGTACCTCCTGGTGCTCGTCGCGATCCCGATCGGCCCGAGCGAGGGCGCGGTCGGCCAGGTCATCGACGCGGGCATCTTCTTCGTGCTCGCCGTCATGGGCGTCGGCGTGCTCGGTTCGCTCATGGCGGGCTGGGCCTCGGCCAACAAGTTCTCCCTCCTCGGCGGCCTGCGCACCGCCGCCCAGCTGCTCGCGTACGAACTGCCGATGCTGCTCGCCGCCGCCTCCGTGGCGATGGCGGCCGGCACCGTCTCGCTCCCCGGCATCCTGAACGCCTTCGAGTGGTGGTGGCTGCCGTGGCAGATCGTCGGCGCGATCGTCTTCTTCGTCGCCGGCCTCGCCGAACTCCAGCGCCCGCCGTTCGACATGCCGGTCGCCGACTCGGAGATCATCTTCGGTGCGTACACCGAGTACACGGGCCTGCGCTTCGCGCTCTTCCTGCTCGCCGAGTACGCCGGAATCGTCGTTCTCTGCGGCCTGACCACCGTCCTCTTCCTCGGCGGCTGGCACGGTCCCTGGGGCGCGGACGGCCTCGGCTGGGTCTGGACGCTGCTCAAGACCGCGGTCCTGGCCTTCGGCATCATCTGGCTCCGCGTGACCTACCCCCGGCTGCGCGAGGACCAGCTCCAGAAGCTCGCCTGGACCGTACTCATCCCGCTCGCTCTCGCGCAGATCGCGCTCACCGGCATCGTGAAGGTGGCGATCCAGTAATGGCTCCGATCCCCGGCTCCGGCCTCGCCAAGGGCCTGGCCGTCACGCTCCGCACGATGACGAAGAAGACCGTCACCGCGCAGTACCCGGACGTCCAGCCCGAACTCCCGCCCCGCACGCGCGGCGTGATCGGCCTGTTCGAGGAGAACTGCACGGTCTGCATGCTCTGCGCGCGCGAGTGCCCCGACTGGTGCATCTACATCGACTCGCACAAGGAGACGGTCCCGGCCGCCGCCCCCGGCGGTCGCGAGCGCAGCCGCAACGTCCTCGACCGCTTCGCGATCGACTTCTCGCTCTGCATGTACTGCGGCATCTGCATCGAGGTCTGTCCTTTCGACGCGCTCTTCTGGTCCCCGGAGTTCGAGTACGCCGAGACCGAGATCCACGAACTCACCCACGAGCGGGACAAGCTCCGCGAGTGGATGTGGACGGTCCCCGAGCCGCCCGCGCTGGACCCGGGCGCCGAGGAACCGAAGGAGATCGCGGCAGCCCGCAAGACCGCCGACAAGCTCGCGGCAGCCCAGCAGCAGGCAGCTCAGGAGCAGGCGGCGCAGCAGCAGACGCCCCAGGACCAGGCAGCCCAGCAGGAAGCAGAGGGCCCCGCCGAATGAGCCACCTCGCCGCAGCCGCCGGACACGGCTTCCTCTCTCCGACCGGCGTCGAGATCGCCTTCCTCCTCGTCGGCATCGTCACCCTCGGCGCGGCCGTCGTCACGGTCACCACCAAGCAGCTGGTGCACGCCGCCCTCTGGCTGGTCGTCGCGCTCGGCGGCCTCGCCGTCGAGTACCTCCTGCTGACGGCCGAGTTCATCGCCTGGGTGCAGGTCCTGATCTACGTCGGTTCCGTGGTCGTCCTCCTCCTCTTCGGGCTGATGCTCACCAGGGCCCCCATCGGGCGCTCCCCGGACGCCGACTCGGGCAACCGCTGGGCCGCCCTCACGGTGGCCGTGGCCGCGGCCGCCGCCCTCGTCTGGGTGGTCGTGGACGCGTTCCGCACCACCTGGATCGACCTGGACGGACCGGCCCAGGGCTCGACCAGGGTGAGCGGCGAGATCCTCTTCCAGCACTGGGTGCTGCCCTTCGAGGCCCTCTCCGTCCTCCTGCTCGCCGCTCTCGTGGGCGCGATCGTCCTCTCCCGCAAGAGCGACGGCGCCGAAGACAGCGCCGGCGACAGCGCCAAAGACAAGGAGCAGCGCTGATGCACCTCGCCTATCCCGCCGTGCTCGCCGCCCTCCTCTTCTGCACCGGGCTGTACGGAGTACTCGCGCGCCGCAACGCGATCCTGGTCCTGATGTCCGTCGAGCTGATGCTCAACGCCGTCAACCTCAACCTCGTCGCCTTCGACGTGTGGCTCCGCGACACCCTCCACTCCGGCCAGGCCCTCACCCTCTTCACCATCGCCATCGCCGCGGCCGAGATCGGCATCGGCCTGGCGATCGTCCTGATGGTCTACCGCAATCGCGGATCCTCGGACATCGACAAACTGCGCGACACCGCCGAAGGCCCGGACCCGTCCGGCCCGGCCGGCGACGGAGCTTCCGCCCTGGCACAGAAGGCCGCACCAGAGGCCGCACAGAAGACCGAGGCCGCCGCGTGACGACCACGACCCTCGCCGTCCTCGTTCCCCTCCTTCCTTTCCTGGGCGCCGCGGCCGGCCTGCTGCTCGGCCGCACCGCCCCCGGATTCGTCCGCCCCCTGGCCGTACTGCCGACCCTGGCCGCCGCCGTGCTGGCCGTGATCGTCGCCGTACGCCAGGGCGGCGGCAGGGCGATCGACGCCTCGACCCAGCTCACCCCCACGGGCTCGGTTCCCATCGACCTCGCCCTGCACCTCGACGGCTTCGCGGCTCTCGTCGCCGTCCTGGTCGCGGCCGTCGCGACCTGCGTGCAGCTCTACTCGACGGGCTACCTGCGCGACGACCCGCGCTACCCCTCGTACGCCGCCCTGGTCTCCCTCTTCACCTCCGCGATGCTGCTCGTCGTCTACTCCGGCGACCTGATGGTGCTGCTGGTCGGCTGGGAGATCATGGGCATCTGCTCGTACTTCCTCGTCGGCCACTACTGGGAGACGCCCGAGGCCCGCGCCGCCTCCCTCAAGGCATTCCTGGTCACCAAGCTCGGCGACGTCCCCTTCCTCTTCGGCCTGTTCGCACTCGCCGTCGACGCCGGTACGTTCCGGATCACCGGCATCCTCGGAACCGTCGCCGGCGACGGACTGGACCACCCCACCCTCATCGCCCTGCTGCTCCTCGCCGGTGTGGCGGGCAAGTCGGCCCAGTTCCCGCTGCACACCTGGCTGCCCGACGCGATGGCGGGCCCCACGCCCGTCTCCGCGCTGATCCACGCCGCCACGATGGTCGCCGCCGGTGTGTACTTCGTGGCCCGCCTCCTCCCCGTCTTCGCCGCCTCCGCCGCCGCCCTGACCGTCCTCGCCGTGACGGCAGCGGTCACGATGGTCGGCTCGGCCCTCGCCGCCCTGGCCCAGGACGACATCAAGCGCGTCCTCGCCTATTCGACGATCGGCCAGCTCGGCTACATGACCGGGGCCCTGGCCGTCGGCGACCGCGGCGCCGCCGTCTTCCACCTCCTCTCCCACGGCGCCTTCAAGGCGCTCCTCTTCCTCGGCGCCGGCGTGATCATCCACGCGGCCGGCACCAACTCCCTCGCCGCCATGTCCCGCACGAGCGGCCTGCCCAAGCGCATCCCCGACGCGTACTGGACGATGACGATCGCCCTGCTCGCGCTCGCGGCGATCCCTCCCTTCGCCGGCTTCTTCTCCAAGGAAGCCGTCCTCGTCGCCGCCGAACACGCCTCCTTCGGCGAGACCGCGGGCGTCCCCTCCGCCGCGGGCTGGACCGTGCTCGTCGCGGGCCTGCTCACCGCCCTCCTCACCGCGGCGTACGCCACCCGCCTGTGGCTGCTGGCCTTCCGCGGCCGCGGCCCCGCCGCCCCCGCTCACGGCAAGCAGCCCCTCGTCATGAACGGTGTGCTGTGGGTCCTGGCCGTCCCCTCCCTGGCCCTCGGCCTCACCGTCGGTGAGCTCGCCGGCTGGTTCGACGTCCACGCCCTCACCCCGACCGTCACCACGGCGGTCCTCGGCACCGGTGTCGCCCTCGTCGGCGGACTGGTCACCTACGGCGCCTGGCGCCACACCACGTCCATGGCCGGCCGTCCCCCGATCGGCGCCGTGGCCGCCCATCCCGAGGACAGCCCGGCCGTCTCCGAGGCGGAAGCCGTCGCCACCCACACCCCCGCCTACGGCGACATCGCGTCGGCCCCCGACCCCGCCGACCCCGGTCGGCTCCTCCTGGGCCCGCTGCACCGCCACGCAGCGGTCGGCTTCCACCTCGACGCCGTCCACCACACCCTCTTCGTACGGCCCGTCCTGGCGGGCGCCGAACTGGTCCGCTTCCTGGACCGTGAGGTCGTCGAGACGTACGTACGCGGAGCGGGCGCCGTCCCGCGCCTCCTCGGCGCGGGCGTCCGCCGAGCCCAGACCGGCAACGTGCAGACCTACCTCAGCGCGCTGCTCGCCGGTTCCGTCGTCCTGGCGATCGCCGCCGTCATCGTCGCCGCCGTCGGAGCGTGAGCCGTGATCGATATCAGCCCGTCCGTGATGCAGTTCCTCCTGGCGTTCATCGTCGTCGCCCCGCTCGTCGGCGCCGCCGCGGCGCTCCTCCCGGCCCCGCCGGGCCTCAAGGGCAAGAACCCCGGCCAGGCCGTGCTACGCCACGGCGTGACCGTGACCGGCGCGATCCTGCTCGCAGCCATCGCCCTCACCCTCGGTTTCGACCACAGCCACCCCTCCACGATGCAGGCCACGACCGACATCAGCTGGATCCCGGCGCTCGACGTCAGGATCCACCTCGGCATCGACGGCATCTCGCTCCCCCTCCTCGTACTGACCGCGCTGCTGACCTTCCTCTGCGCGCTCTACAGCTACTTCAAGATGCCCGCGGGCCCCTCCCCGAAGGCATTCGTCGCCCTGCTCCTGGTCCTCGAATCCGGCACCCTCGCGACCTTCGCCGTACTCGACCTGCTCCTTTTCTTCCTGGCGTTCGAGATGGTCCTCATCCCGATGTACTTCCTCATCGCCCGCTGGGGCGGCGAGCAGAGGCAGCCCGCCGCCTGGAAGTTCATCCTCTACACGCTGCTCGGCTCCGTCGTCATGCTGCTCGGTCTCCTCCTCGTCGGACTGAAGGCGGGCACGTTCGACATGGTGGCACTCGCCACTGACAACGGCCGTGGACTCACCACATCCGTGCAGGTCATCGCCGTTCTCGCGATCGGCCTCGGCCTCGCCGTCAAGACCCCGATGTGGCCGCTGCACAGCTGGCTGCCCGACGCCCACACCGCCGCCCCCACGGTCGGCTCGGTCCTCCTCGCCGGCGTCCTGCTGAAGATGGGTACGTACGGATTCGTCCGCATCGCCCTTCCCATCGCCCCCGACGGCATGCACGCCTTCGCGCCCTACCTCGCCGCCTTCGCGGTCGTCGGCATCATCTACGGGTCCCTGGCCTGCCTCGCCCTGGCCCGCAAGGGCGCCAAGGGCGACCTCAAGCGCCTGATCGCGTACTCCTCCGTCGGTCACATGGGCTTCGTGCTCCTCGGCATCGCGTCCATGACCCCCACCGGCGTCAACGGCGCGCTCTTCGCCAACATCGCCCACGGCCTGATCACCGGCCTGCTCTTCTTCCTGGTCGGAGCCCTCAAGGACCGCTACGGCACCGCCGACCTCGACACCCTCGCCGGCGCCACCGGCGCGGCCCTCTACGGCCGCGCCCCCCGCCTCGGCGGCCTCCTCGCCTTCGCCGCGGTCGCCTCCCTCGGCCTCCCCGGCCTCGCCGGATTCTGGGGCGAGATGCTGACGATGTTCGGCGCCTTCGACCCCGCCGAGGGCCTCAGCCGCCCCGCCTTCCTCACCTTCATGGCGATCGCCGGCGCCGGCACGCTGCTGACCGCCGCCTACCTACTGATCGTCGTGCGCCGCGTCTGCATGGGCGTGCCCCCGCAGCAAGCATCCGAGCCGGCGACGGTCACCGACGTCCAGGGCTACGAATTCGCCACCTGGACCCCCCTCGTCGCCCTCACCCTCCTCGCCGGACTCTGGCCCGCGGTCCTCCTCGGCCTCACCGACCCGGCCGTGCAGAAGCTCCTCGCAGGAGGCAAGTCGTGACCGTGGCCGCCGAAAGCGCCAGCCTCGTCCAGTCCGTCGACTGGTTGGCGATCGCCCCGCCGACCGTCACGGCGGCCGTCGGCCTGATCGTCCTGGTCGCCGACCTCTTCGTACCCGAGAGCAGGAAGCAGCTGCTCGGCCGGGTCTCCGTCGCCGGCCTGGCCGTGGCGGCCCTCGCTCTCCTCCCCCTCCGCCAGGGCGACCGCTCGACCTTCTGCCTGACCTCCGACACCGACGTCTGCAGTTACACGGCGGACCACTTCACCCTGGTCATCCAGCTCCTGGTACTCGGCGGCGCCCTGCTCACCGCCCTCCTCTCGCTCACCGAGACGACGAAGGACAAGCTCCCCGCGGGCGAATTCTGGTTCCTCCTGATGTCCTCGGCAGCCGGGGCGGCCCTGCTCCCCGCCGCCCGCGACCTCGCCACTCTCGTCGTCGCCCTCGAAGTCGCGACACTGCCCGCCTTCGCCCTCGTCGGCATGAAGCGCGGCGACCGCCTCTCCTCCGAGGCGGCCCTGAAGTTCTTCCTCTCCTCCGTCACCGCGACCGCCGTGACCCTGCTCGGCGTCAGCTTCGTGTACGCGACGACCGGCACCCTGCACCTCACCGAGATCGCCGTGCGCCTCGGCGACGTACCGGCGCAGCTCGACACCCTCGCCAAGGCCGGCGTCGCCCTGACCCTCATCGGCTTCGCCTTCAAAACGGCCGCGGTCCCCTTCCACTTCTGGGTCCCCGACACCTACGTGGGAGCGCCCCTCCCCGTCGCCGCCTACCTCTCCGTCATCGGCAAGGCGGTCGGCTTCACGGGCCTCATCCTGGTCACCGTCGTGGCCTTCCCCTCCTACGCCGACGTATGGGGCCCGGCCGTCGCCGTGCTGGCGGCCCTCACCATGACCGTGGGCAATGTGGCGGCCCTCCGCCAGTCGGCCACGCGCGCGTACAGCGCGGTCCGGCTCCTGGCCTGGTCGTCGGTCGGCCAGGCCGGCTACATCCTGGTCCCGATCGCCGCGGCGGCGTACTCCAGCGACGACCAGATCGGCTCCACCGTCGCGTACGCCCTGATGTACGCCGTGGTGAACCTCGGTGCCTTCGCAGTCGCGGCCCTCGTCGCCCGTACGCACCCGCTCAACCGGATCACCGACTACCGCGGCCTCTACGCGACCCGCCCCCTCACCGCCCTCGCGCTCGGCTTCTTCCTCCTCTGCCTCGCGGGGCTGCCGCCCGGCATCATCGGCCTCTTCGCCAAGGTCACGGTCTTCTCCGCGGCCGTCGACGCGGGGCTCGGCTGGCTCGCGGTCGTCATGGCGGCGAACGTGGTGATCGCGCTCTACTACTACCTCCAGTGGACCGCCGTCCTCTTCCGCGCACCCGAGGGCGAACCGTCCCGCCACGCGGTCCCCGTGCCCATCACGGCCGCCATCGCCCTGACCGCCGTCGCGGGCATCGCCCTGTCCGGCGTACCGCAGCTGGCACTGCGCTTCGCCATCGGCAATCTCCTCCAGTAAGCACGGATGGCCCAGCGGCCGCCCCGGTAGCACAAGGGAACTAGCCCCCCTCGCTTGGCGTTGACCAGTGAGGGAGGGTCCACTGAATGTGGAAGCACCCCCCCAGCAAGGGGTTCCCCTGCCGCACCATTTGGAGGGCGCACCGTGCACCGCCGGCACAACGGGCTGAGGACCGCCGTACTCCTCGGGGGACTGTCAGCACTCATCATCGCCATCGGCAGCTTCTTCGGCCGTACGGGCCTGATCGTCGCGGTTCTCGTCGCACTCGGCACCAACGCCTACGCGTACTGGAACAGCGACAAACTGGCACTTCGCGCGATGCGCGCCCGCCCCGTGAGCGAGTTCGAAGCGCCACAGCTCTACCGCATGGTCCGTGACCTCTCCACCCAGGCCCGCCAGCCGATGCCCCGCCTGTACATCTCGCCGACCCAGGCCCCCAACGCCTTCGCGACCGGCCGCAACCCCCGCAACGCCGCGGTCTGCTGCACCGACGGCATCCTGCGGCTCCTGAACGAGCGCGAACTGCGCGGTGTCATCGGCCACGAGCTGAGCCACGTCTACAACCGGGACATCCTGATCTCCTCGGTCGCCGGCGCCCTGGCGTCAGTGATCATGTTCCTGGTCAACTTCGCCTGGCTCATCCCCTTCGGCCGCTCCGACGACGACGAGGGCCCGGGTCTCTTCGGCATGATGCTGATCATGATCCTGGGCCCCCTGGCCGCCTCCGTGATCCAACTCGCGGTGAGCCGCTCCCGCGAGTACCAGGCAGACGCCTCCGGAGCCCAGCTCACCGGCGACCCGCTCGCCCTCGCGAGCGCCCTGCGCAAACTCGAAGCAGGCACGAAGCAGCTGCCACTCCCTCCCGAGCCGCGCATCGAGACCGCGAGCCACATGATGATCGCTAACCCGTTCCGCCCGGGACAGACCGGATCGAAGCTGTTCTCGACCCACCCACCCATGGCGGAACGCATTGCCCGACTCGAACAGATGGCAGGTCACCGCCCATGAAGACAATCCTCAACGTCGTATGGCTGGTGCTGAGCGGCTTCTGGCTCTTCCTCGGCTACCTCCTGGCAGGCGTGCTCCTCTGCGTCACGGTCATCGGCATCCCCTTCGGCCTGGCGGCCTTCCGCATCGGCCGCTACGCCCTCTGGCCCTTCGGCTACACAGCGGTGGAGCGCCGCGACGCGGGATCCCCCTCCTGCGTGGGCAACGTCCTGTGGCTGGTCCTGGCGGGCTGGTGGCTGGCACTGAGTCACGTCGTCACGGGCATCGCGCTCTGCGTCACGGTCATCGGCATCCCGTTCGGCATAGCCAACTTCAAGATGATCCCCGTCTCGCTGCTCCCGCTGGGCCGCGAAATCGTCCCGACGGACCAGCCGTTCGCGACCAGGTAGCCGTACAGCGCCCCGCCCCGCAGGCCCGCGGTGCCGGGGCGCTCCCCGCAGGACGCCGAACGCGACCACCCCGAAGAAGTCCCCCGTAACCGAGCGTTCGGCGCCCGAGGAGACGCCCCGGCGCGGCACCGACCCCGAACTCCCGCCCCTCCCAGAAGCGCCGGGCGCGGGGCCGGACTTCAGCGTCCGGCCGCCCTCCGCACCCCGTACGCGGCCGCCCCCACCGCCAGCACCGCCGCCCCCGCCCCCACCGAGGCCACCGGCAGCGCGAACGCCAGCCCCACGCACCCCACGGCCCCGCCCACCGCCACGGCCCGCCCGCGCCCCGGACCCAGCGTCCACGCCGAAGCGTTGGCCACGGCGTAATAAGCCAGCACCCCGAACGACGAAAACCCGATCGCCCCCCGCACATCCCCCACCGCCGCCACCACAGCGACAACCGTCCCCACCGCCAACTCGGCCCGGTGCGGCACCTGAAACCGCGGATGTACGGCGGCCAGCGCACCCGGCAGATGCCCGTCCCGGGCCATCGCCAGCGTCGTACGCGACACCCCCAGGATCAGCGCCAGCAACGACCCCAGCGCCGCCACGGCCGCCCCCACCCGCACCGCAGGCGCCAGTTCCCCCACGCCCGCCGCCCGCACCGCGTCCGCCAACGGCGCCGCCGAAGACGCCAGTTCCCCGGCCCCCAGCACCGACAGCACCGCGACCGCCACGCACGCGTACACCACCAGCGCGATCCCCAGCGCCACCGGAATCGCGCGCGGGATCGTACGGGCCGGGTCGCGCACCTCTTCCCCCAAGGTGGCGATCCGCGCGTACCCGGCGAACGCGAAGAACAACAGCCCGGCAGCCTGAAGCACCCCGCCGGCCCCCGAACCACCGATCCCCGAACCACCAGGGCCCGAACCACCAGTCCCCGGCCCCAGCGAAGGCCCCTCCACCCCAAGACACACCGCCACGACAGCCACCAGCACCGCCAGCACCACCGCCACGATCGCCCGCGTCAGCCACGCCGACTTCTGAACACCCCCGTAGTTCACCGCGGTCAGCACCACCACAGCGGCGACAGCCACCCCGTGCGCCTGCTCCGGCCACACGTACACCCCGACCGTCAGCGCCATGGCCGCGCAGGAAGCGGTCTTCCCCACCACGAAGCCCCAGCCCGCCAGATACCCCCAGAAGGGCCCGAGCCGCTCCCGCCCGTACACGTACGTCCCACCGGAGGCCGGGTAGAGGGCCGCGAGCCGCGCGGAGGACATCGCGTTGCAGTACGCCACCACAGCGGCCAGCGCCAGCCCCGCCAGCAGCAGCGTCCCGGAACCGGCCACCTCCGCCGCCGGCGCGAGCGCCACGAAGATCCCCGCACCGACCATCGCCCCGAGCCCGACCACCACGGCGTCGAAGACCCCGAGCGTCCGCCGCAGTTCCTGTGTCATGGGCCGCACCCTACTGACCTGCGCAACCGCTCCGAGCTCCGGAACGTCTTCGGCTGCATGAGCATCATCAGCTGGATCGTCCTCGGGCTGCTCTCCGGAGCCGTCGCAAAAATCCTGCTTCCCGGGCGCGATCCGGGCGGCCTGATCGGCACGACCCTCATCGGTGTCGCGGGCGCGTTCATCGGCGGCTGGGCCTCGGCCCGCTACCTCGACCGTCCGATCGCCAACGAGTTCTACGACGGGGCCACCTGGGCCGCCGCCGTCGGCGGAGCGCTCGCCCTCCTGGTGGTGTACCGGATCCTCTTCGGCCACTCACGCTCCCGCTGAGCCACCTGAGCCACCTGAGCCACCTGAACTACCTGAGCCACCTGAACTACCCGAGCCCCGTCTCCCGCAACGTGATGTTGAGCCGCCCGCCCGCCATCCCGTTTCCCGGACCACCCGTCCCCGGCAGCACCTTCGGCACCCCGTGGTACGCGAAGCGCGAAGGTCCCCCGAAGACGAAGAGATCCCCCGAGGCCAGCTCCACATCCGTGTAAGGCCGCCCCCGGCTCTCCGGATTGCCGAACCTGAACACGCACGTGTCGCCGATGCTCAGCGACACCACGGGAGCCCCGGACCGCTCGTCCTTGTCCTGGTGCATCCCCATCTTCGCGTCACCGTCATAGAAATTGACGAGCGCGGTGTCCGGCGCGTACCCCCGCGCCGCCTCCTCGTCCCCGTACGCGACGACCAGCGCCCGCCGCCCCAGCTCCGCCAGCCACGCGGGAAACGCGGCCACCGGCGCGCCGTTCACATCGTCCGCCGTGCGCGTGTACCGGTACGGCTGCCAGTGCCACCCCACGCACACCGTCCGCACCGACATGACCCCGCCGTGCGGCAGCCGTGTGTGCCGGATCGGCACCGGACCCCGCGCCCACTCCCGGCACGCCCCGACCAGCTCCCGCTGCTCGTCCACCGAAAGCCAGCCGGGCACGTGCACCGCCCCCGGCGCGATCTGCGCCGGCTCCCGGGGGAACAGCCCGGTCACGCCCGCGCCCCGGCCACCCCGGCCGCCCCGACTCCCTCAAGCTCCAGCTCCAGCAACTGCCGCTTGCGCTCCAGCCCGCCCGCGTACCCGGTCAGCGAACCGTCCGCCCCGATCACCCGGTGGCACGGCCGCACGACGAGCAGCGGGTTGCGCCCGATGGCCGTCCCCAGCGCCCGTACCCCGGCCCGCGGGACCCCGATCCGCTCGGCGAGCTTTCCGTACGACGTCGTGGTGCCGTACGGAATCGTCTCCAGCGCCTCCCACACCCGCCGCTGGAAGTCCGTGCCGGCACCGCCGGCGTACTTCAGGTCGAAGCGCGTCAGTTCCCCGTCGAAGTACGCCCGTACCTGCCGCGCGATCTCCTCGAAGGCCCCGGGCCCGCGCCGCCAACCGTCCGGCACGTCACCGACGGCGACCCCGCCCTTCTGCCCCGGCACCGACAGCGAGGCCAGCGCCGTACCGCCGACGGCGGTCGCGGACTCCTCGCCCACCAGCAGCAGCTCGCCCAGTGGGCTGTCCACGGTCGCGTAGAGCGTCATGGCCGGTCCCTTCCCTCACAGTGCGTTCCCGTACGTTCCCGTACGCCCCGTCACGACGAGTCTGCGCCACCGGGCCCGCCGGAACTGGCGGGATTCGGACATCGCGGCGGAGGCGGAGCCGGCCGCGCCGCCTCCACCCCCGCTCCGCAGCGAACCGCCGGGTCAGCGGTGGTTCACGGACTTCAGCGGTAGTTCACGAACTGCAGCGCGAAATCGAAGTCCTTGCCCTTGAGCAGCGCCTGCACGGCCTGGAGGTCGTCACGGCTCTTCGAGCTGACCCGCAGCTCGTCGCCCTGGACCTGCGCCTTGACGCCCTTGGGACCCTCATCGCGGATGATCTTCGCCACCTTCTTGGCGTTGTCCTGGGAGATGCCCTCCTCGATGGACGCGAAGATCTTGTACTCCTTGCCGGACAGCTGCGGCTCGCCGGCGTCCAGCACCTTGAGCGAGATTCCGCGCTTGACCAACTTGGTCTCGAAGACGTCGAGGATCGCCTTGACCCGCTCCTCGGAGTTGGCCTGCATCAGGATCTTCTCGCCGGACCAATCGATCGAGGCGCCGACGTTCTTGAAGTCGTAGCGCTGCGAGATCTCCTTCGCGGCCTGGTTGAGGGCGTTGTCGACCTCCTGCCGCTCGACCTTCGAGACGATGTCGAAACTGGAGTCGGCCATGTCCTGTGGCTCCTTGTGATCGGGGGATGGGGGTACCGGTTCCGGGTTGCCTCGCCGGGCGGGGTACGCGGCCGGTGCTCCCGGGCCGCTTCCGTAAAGCCTAGTCACCCGCGCCCGCCCCGAGTACTGATCAATCCGGTGGCGGAGCACCCCCGGGCATCGGGTATCGTTTACGTCGTTGCCACGGAACACCGCCCAGGCGGTCGACCGGAGCGACATCCCATGGCGGTGTGCCCGAGTGGCCAATGGGAGCGGACTGTAAATCCGCCGGCTTAGCCTTCCCAGGTTCGAATCCTGGCGCCGCCACAGGTAGGGAAACCCCCTCCGGACTGCAGAAATGCGGACCGGAGGGGGTTTTCTGGTATCTGATCCGGTTGCCGTCCCCGTCCCGGAACTCTCGGGCCGGCGCAGGGCGTTCAGTTACCGGCGACGTCCTTCACCGCGACGGTGACCGGCACCGAGCCGCTGATCAGCTCCAGAGTCAGACCCGCCGTCGACGGAGTCTCCAGCAGCTCGGCCAGGACGGCCGCCACGTCGTCGCGCGCCACCGGCCCACGCCCCGTCGAGACCCCGAGGCGCACGAGCCCCGTGCCCGCGTCGTCCGTCAGGCTGCCCGGCCGCAGGATCGTCCAGTCCAGTCCGGCCCGGGAGCGCACGTCCGCGTCGGCCGCGCCCTTGGCGCGCAGGTACGCGTCGAAGACCTCGTCGCCCGCCCGCTCAGGATCCGCACCCATCGAGGACACGACGAGAAAGCGGCGTACGCCCGCCCGCTCCGCCGCGTCCGCGAAGAGCACGGCCGCGCCCCGGTCCACCGTGTCCTTGCGCCCGGTGCCGCTGCCGGGCCCCGCGCCCGCCGCGAAGACGGCGGCGTCGGCGCCTTCCAGCAGCTCGGCGACCTGCTCCACGGAGGCCGATTCCAGGTCCAGCACGACCGGTTCGGCGCCCGCCGCCCGCAGATCCTCGCTCTGCCCGGAATCGCGGACGATGCCCGCGACCCCATACCCGCGTGCGGCGAGCAACCGCTCCAGCCGCAACGCGATCCGACCATGTCCACCCGCGATGACAATGCGCATGTTCCCGACCGTACGCGCACCTCTGCGCGTATGCCCAAGTCCCGGCCGCCCCGGGTGAAACGCCCAGGTGAAACGCCCGGGCGAAGCGCGGTCCGCGCGCCGGCTCAGCCCCGCCCCTGGCGCGGCAGGCCGAGCGCGACGGCGGCCGCCGAGTCGCAGTACTCCCGTACCGCGCTGGTACGTGCCACCACCCGCCCGCGGTGGATGACGACACGGCTGTACGCGAGCGACAGCACCCCCGCGATCCGCTCCCCGCGTACGGCGACCAACTCCGCGGGAAATCCCGCCTCCACCCGCACCTCGGGCAGCCCCATCGCCTCCCGCGCCGCCGAGCTCACCGTCCCGTACGCGTCCGAGGCCCGCATCCCGCTCTGCGAGGCCAGCAGGTAGGCGGCCTCCAGCGGATCCCCGCGCCCCACCGGATTGGCCACGTCCCGCAGCGCCCCGCTGCCCGCGGCGACCCGCACCCCGGCCGCCCGCAGCAGCCGTACGGGAGCCGCCCCGCCGCCCCGCCGCTCCACCCCCGCGCAGTCGCCCTGCGGCAGGCAGACCACGGTCACCCCGGCCGCGGCCAGTTGTCCGGCGGCACGCTTCGCCGCGTCCAGGGGCAGCCGGGAGAGCCCGGCGCACGGGCCGATCGTGACCCCGGGCCGCAGGCCGCCCACCATCGCCGCGAGCCGGGCGAGCCGGGCCGGATCGTCACCCTCCGTATGGAGGTCCACGGGGCAGCCGTGCTCGGCGGCGACCTCCAGGACCGCCTCCGTGTAGCCGGCCGGGTCGGGGTCGAGGTCCGGGCAGCCCCCCACCGCACCGGCGCCCATCTTCACGGCGTCCCGCAGCATCGACAGGCCGTCCGCGCCCGCGAGGCCGGTGAGCAGCCGGGGCACGGCGACGGCGGTCAGGTCGGCCAGCCCGCGCAGCGAGCGCCGCGCCTGGAGCACCGCCTCCATGGACCTGAGCCCCTGCACGTCCCCGATCCGTACGTGCGAGCGCACCGCGGTCGCACCGTGGCCCAGCTGGAGCAGCACCGCCTCGGTGGTCCGGCGCTGGACGTCCTCGGTGCGGTACGGAACGGGGCCGCCGACGTCGGCGGTGAGAGCGGTGTCACTGTGGGCGTGCGGCTCGGCGGGGGCGGGCAGCAGGAGATGACCGCCGAGGTCCACGCGCGCGCCCACCGCGGGGAGGCTGCCCGCGGTGCCGACGGCCTCGATGCGCCCGCCGCTGAGCCGCACGTCCACAGTCCGGCCGTCGGTGAGACGGGCCGAGCACAGCAGCAGCGTGGTGCTGTCGGTGCCGGGAGGGCCGTCGCTGTTTCCCGGACCGCCGCCGGACGAACGGGGCGGCTGCGGCTGGCTGTCGGACATCGGGCTCCTGTGGGGGGCTCGGGCGTACAAAGATCAAGATCAAGATCACGCAGCGTGAGACGAGCCTAGGGGGCCGCAAACCGGCCTTCGAGGAGGAGCGGAATAGTCGTACCGGTGTGGGCACGAGTGGCGTACGGGACAGGTGTGGTGAGCACGGGAAAGAAGGCGGGAGAGCGGGGCCGAAAACGGATTTGGGCGATCGGCGGGCAACCGTGTAATGTCTTCATCGCTCGCCCCAATAGCTCAGTCGGTAGAGCGTCTCCATGGTAAGGAGAAGGTCTACGGTTCGATTCCGTATTGGGGCTCTGGTGATCGGTGATCCCCGCCTTCGGGCGGGGGGATCCGTCATCAAAGCGGTGTAGCTCAGTCGGTAGAGCAAGCGGCTCATAATCGCTGTGTCACCGGTTCAAGTCCGGTCACCGCTACACACGGTAGCCGATTGTGGGGTCGGTCCTTCGATCGGCTACTCTTTTATGCGTTCATCCGTTCATCCGTCCGTCCAAGGAGCACTCACGTGGCTGCCACCGACGTCCGCCCGAAGATCACGCTGGCCTGCGTGGAGTGCAAGGAGCGGAACTACATCACCAAGAAGAACCGGCGTAACAACCCGGACCGTCTTGAGATGAAGAAGCACTGCCCGCGCTGCAACTCGCACACCGCGCACCGCGAAACCCGCTAAATACAGGCTCGTATGCGAGGCCGTCCCCACTCCGGGGGCGGCCTCGTGTCGTTTGCCCAGTCAACTCATCAGGCATCAGGCATCAGGAGGTACGAGCCCATGGCGCTCGATCAGTCCTTCGTGGGGCGGGCCTATCCGCCCACCGCACCGTACGAGGTCGGCCGGGAGAAGATCCGTGAGTTCGCCGAGGCCGTGGGGGACACCAATCCCGCGTACACCGACCCGGAAGCCGCCAAGGCGCTCGGTCACTCCGATGTGATCGCACCGCCGACTTTCGTCTTCGCCATCACCTTCATGGCGGCGAGGCAGGTCGTCGAGGACCCGCAGCTGGGTCTGGACTACAGCCGTGTGGTGCACGGCGACCAGAAGTTCGCGTACAAGCGCCCGGTGCGCGCGGGGGACCGGCTGTCGGTCACCTCGACGATCGAGGCGGTCAAGTCGCTGGCCGGCAACGACATCGTGGACATCCGCGGCGACGTCCACGACGAGACCGGTGAGCATGTCGTGACGGCATGGACGAAGCTCGTCGCACGTGCGGCGCAGGAGGCGTGATGACTGCGAAGATCTCCTCTGCGGACGTCGAGGTCGGCACCGAGCTGCCGTCCCAGTCCTTTCCCGTGACGCGCGCCACGCTCGTGCGGTACGCGGGCGCCTCCGGCGACTTCAACCCGATCCACTGGAACGAGAAGTTCGCCACCGAGGTCGGGCTGCCGGACGTGATCGCGCACGGCATGTTCACCATGGCCGAGGCGATCCGGGTGGTCACCGACTGGGCCGGCGACCCGGCCGCCGTCGTCGAGTACGGCGTGCGCTTCACCAAGCCGGTCATCGTCCCGAACGACGACAGGGGTGCGCTGATCGAGGTCAGCGCCAAGGTCGCCGCGCTGCTGGACGACAACCGGGTCCGGGTGGACCTGACCGCGATGAGCGCCGGGCAGAAGGTGCTGGGCATGTCCCGCGCCGTGGTCCAGCTCGCCTGACACGACTCGCCCGACGCAGCTCGCCGATGGACGACGTGGGGTAAAGGGCACCCCGCCCTTGCGGATGCCCCTTACCCCTCGACCTCGTCCGCGCCCTGCGGGACCGCCTACGGGGCGCCTCCGGCAGCCGGAGGCGCCCCGTACGCTTGTCCCGTGCAGGAACTCCACGACGCTCCCCTCGCCCCCCTGACCACCTTTCGGCTCGGCGGCCCCGCGACCCGTCTCGTCACGGCCGCCACCGACGACGAGGTGATCTCCGTCGTCCGCGAGGCCGACGCGGCCGGCACCCCGCTGCTCGTCATCGGCGGCGGAAGCAACCTGGTCATCGGCGACAAGGGCTTCGACGGCACCGCCCTGCGCATCGCGACCACCGGCTTCCACCTCGACGGCACGTCCCTGGAACTCGCCGCAGGCGAGGTCTGGACCGACGCCGTCGCCCGCACCGTCGAGGCGGGACTCGCGGGCATCGAGTGCCTCGCGGGCATCCCCGGTTCGGCCGGCGCGACCCCGATCCAGAACGTCGGGGCGTACGGCCAGGAAGTGTCCGGCGTCATCACCGAGGTCGTCGCCTACGACCGCCGGGCGGGCGAGACGGTCACCCTCCCCGCCGCCGACTGCGACTTCTCGTACCGCCACAGCCGCTTCAAGCGGGACCCGGACCGTTTCGTCGTCCTGCGCGTCCGCTTCGCGCTGGAGGACGCGGGCGGCCTGTCCGCGCCCATCAAGTACCCCGAGACCGCGCGCACGCTGGGCGTCGCGGCCGGCGACCGCGTGCCCGCCGCCGTCGCCNGGTCCTTCTTCACCAACCCGATCCTGACGGACGAGGAGTACGCAGCCTTCCTCGCCCGCGCCCAGGAGCGCCTCGGCTCCGGCGTGACGCCGCCCGCGTTCCCGGCGGGCGACGGCAGGACCAAGACCTCGGCGGCCTGGCTGATCGACAAGGCCGGATTCACCAAGGGGTACGGCGCGGGTCCGGCCCGTATCTCCACCAAGCACACCCTCGCCCTCACCAACCGCGGGAACGCGACCGCCGACGACCTGCTGGCGCTCGCGCGCGAGGTCGTCGACGGGGTCAGCGAAGCGTTCGGCGTGACGCTGGTGAACGAACCGGTGACGGTGGGCGTCAGCCTGTAGCGGCTGTAGCGGCTGTAGCGGCTGTAGCGGCAGGGGAAGCCCCGGGGGCGCGCCGGCCTAGTACGCGACCCCCACCCCCTGCTTCACCGTCGCCGGGTCGTCCACCATCGAGAGCATCGCGTGCGCGACATCGGCCCGCGCGATGCTCCTGCCACTGCGCGGACTGCCCCCGACGACCGTCCGGTACGCCCCCGTCCCCGGCCTGTCGAGCAGCCTCGGCGGCCGCACCGACGTCCATTCGGTCGCCGAGCGCGCCAGCTCCTCCTCCATGACGCGCAGGTCGGCGTACACGTCCTTCAGGACCGCGCCGACCACCGACAGCATGGCGCGGTCCAGGAACGGCTGGCCCTCGGGCACCGGCCCGACCGGAGCCGCGCTGACCACCAGCAGGCGTCGCGTGCCCTCCGCCTCCATCGCCCGCAGCACCCGGCGGGTGAGGGGCGCGGTGATCCCCGCGTCCTTGCGGGAGCGGGCCCCGAGGCCGGAGAACACGGCGTCGCGTCCCGCCACCGCCCGGCGCAGCGCCTCGGTGTCCCCGTCGCCCAGCTGCGCCGTGAAGACCTCCAGGCGCTGCCCCGTCATGCCGAACCGCGCCGGGTCGCGCACCACCGCTGTGACCTGGTGTCCCCCCGCCAGCGCCTGCTTGACGATCTCCTGCCCGATGCCGCCGGTCGCGCCGAAAACAGTGATCTTCATTGCACACCCTCCCCGGGTGGGTAAGTATTCACTCACTTCACTTCCCACCAGAGTGGGTGAGCGTTCACTCACCCGTCAAGCTTTCATGGAGCACACATGCAGAAGCCCGCACGAGAGCGGATCCTCGACGCTTCCCACGAGCTGATGCGGACCATCGGCCTGGCCCGTACCACCACCAAGGAGATCGCCCGGGCCGCCGACTGCTCCGAGGCCGCGCTGTACAAGCACTTCGCGAGCAAGGAGGAGCTCTTCGTGGCCGTACTGAAGGAGCGCCTGCCCGAGCTGGGCCCGCTCCTCCACCGCCTCACCGCCGATCCGGGGGACCGTTCCGTCGAGGAGAACCTCACCGAGATCGCCCGCCAGGCCGTCCACTTCTACGCGGAGAGCTTCCCGATCGCCGCCTCGCTCTACGCCGAGACCAGGCTCAAGCGCCGCCACGACGACTCCATGCGGGAGATGGGCACCGGCCCCCATACGCCCATCGAGGGCCTCGACACCTACCTGCGCTCGGAGCGCGAAGCCGGGCGCGTCAGCCCCGGCGCCGACACCTTCGCGGCCGCGTCACTGCTCCTGGGCGCCTGCGCCCAGCGCGCCTTCGCCTATGACTCCACCATCGGCAAGGAGCCCCCGCAGCCCGTGGACGAGTTCGCCGCCGCTCTCGCCCGCACCCTGCTGAACGGGATCAGCCGGCCAGCCAGTGATCGATCCCGGTGAGCAGCTTCGCCTGTACGTCGCCGGGCGCGGCCGACCCGCGCACCGACTGCCGCGCCAGCTCCGCCAGCTCGGCGTCCGTGAACCCGTGGTACTGCCGCGCCAGCTCGTACTGCGCCGCCAGCCGCGACCCGAACAGCAGCGGGTCGTCCGCGCCCAGCGCCATCGGCACCCCGGCGTCGTACAGCGTCCGCAGCGGCACGTCCTCGGGCTTCTCGTACACCCCGAGCGCCACGTTCGAGGCCGGGCACACCTCGCACGTCACGCCCCTCTCGGCCAGCTTCCGCAGCAGCCGCGGGTCCTCGGCCGCCCGTACGCCGTGCCCGATCCGCGAAGCGCGCAGATCGTCCAGACAGTCCCGTACGGCCGCCGGCCCCGCCAGCTCCCCGCCGTGCGGCGCGGCCAGCAGCCCGCCCTCCCGCGCGATCGCGAAGGCACGGTCGAAATCCCTGGCCATGCCCCTGCGCTCGTCGTTGGAGAGCCCGAAGCCGACGATCCCGCGGTCCGCGTACCGCACGGCCAGACGTGCCAGCGTCCGCGCGTCCAGCGGATGCTTCATCCGGTTCGCCGCGACCAGCACCCGCATTCCGAGCCCGGTCTCCCGCGACGCGCTGTCCACCGCGTCCAGGATGATCTCCAGGGCCGGGATCAGCCCGCCCAGCGTCGGCGCGTACGACGTCGGGTCGACCTGGATCTCCAGCCACCCCGAGCCGTCCCGCACGTCCTCCTCGGCGGCTTCGCGCACCAGCCGCTGGATGTCCTCGGGCTCGCGCAGACACGACCGGGCGGCGTCGTACAGCCGCTGGAAGCGGAACCAGCCGCGCTCGTCGGTCGCACGCAGCTTCGGCGGTTCCCCGCTCGTCAGGGCCTCCGGCAGGTGCACGCCGTACTTGTCGGCCAGATCGAGCAGCGTGCCGGGCCGCATCGACCCGGTGAAATGCAGATGCAGATGGGCCTTCGGCAGCAGTCGGACATCGCGCACACTCAACATCCCAAGATCCTGCCGCACGTAAGAGCCGCCCGGAAGCGCCTTTTCTCGAACGAGTAGCCGCCCGAACGCAGAAACGGGCCCCCGGCACCGACCGGGGACCCGTTCAGTCGCTGGAAGAGCGACTGGAGAACCGGCCGCGTCAGTCGCGGGCCTCCGCCAGCAGCTTCTGGATCCGCGACACGCCCTCGGCCAGGTCCTCGTCGCCCAGCGCGTACGAAAGCCGCAGGTAACCCGGCGTGCCGAACGCCTCGCCCGGGACCACCGCCACCTCGACCTCGTCCAGGATCAGCGCGGCCAGCTCGACCGAGGTCTGCGGGCGCTTGCCGCGGATCTCCTTGCCGAGCAGCGCCTTGACCGAGGGGTACGCGTAGAACGCGCCCTCCGGCTCCGGGCAGACGACGCCGTCGATCTCGTTGAGCATCCGCACGATCGTCCTGCGGCGGCGGTCGAAGGCGGAGCGCATCTCGGCGACCGCGTCCAGGTCACCGGAGACCGCGGCCAGCGCCGCCGCCTGCGCGACGTTGGAGACGTTCGACGTGGCGTGCGACTGCAGGTTGGTCGCGGCCTTCACCACGTCCTTCGGGCCGATGATCCAGCCCACGCGCCAGCCGGTCATCGCGTAGGTCTTGGCGACGCCGTTGACCACGATGCACTTGTCCCGCAGCTCGGGCAGGACCGCCGGGAGCGAGACCGCGGACGCGCCGCCGTACACCAGGTGCTCGTAGATCTCGTCCGTCAGCACCCACAGACCGTGCTCGACGGCCCAGCGGCCGATCGCCTCGGTCTCGGCCTCGGTGTACACCGCGCCGGTCGGGTTGGACGGGGAGACGAAGAGGACGACCTTGGTCTTCTCCGTACGGGCCGCCTCCAGCTGCTCGACCGACACGCGGTAGCCGGTGGTCTCGTCGGCGACCACGTCGACCGGGACACCGCCCGCGAGACGGATCGACTCGGGGTACGTCGTCCAGTACGGCGCCGGGACGATGACCTCGTCACCCGGGTCCAGGATCGCGGCGAAGGCCTCGTAGATGGCCTGCTTGCCGCCGTTGGTGACCAGGACCTGCGAGGCGTCCGGCTCGTAGCCGGAGTCACGCAGCGTCTTCGCGGCGATCGCGGCCTTGAGCTCGGGGAGCCCGCCGGCCGGCGTGTAGCGGTGGTACTTCGGGTTGCGGCAGGCCTCGATCGCGGCCTCGACGATGTAACCGGGCGTAGGGAAGTCGGGCTCGCCGGCGCCGAAGCCGATGACCGGACGGCCGGCGGCCTTCAGGGCCTTGGCCTTGGCGTCCACGGCAAGGGTCGCGGACTCGGAGATCGCGCCGATTCGGGCTGAGACCCGGCGCTCGGTGGGAGGAGTTGCAGCGCTCATACGGCCCATCGTCCCAGACCGCAAACAGGCTGAGCACACAGATGTCGAGGGGTGGACGCGAAGCGCTCCGGGGCAGTCTGTTCGACGCCGGGCCTGTGACCACGTACACTCACTCGTCGTTGGCCCTCAACGACGGCTCCTCCGTGCGCACTCCGTGCACTCGGCCGGATGCGGTAGGTTGGGGTAACCACAAAGGGTCGTAGCTCAATTGGTAGAGCACTGGTCTCCAAAACCAGCGGTTGGGGGTTCAAGTCCCTCCGGCCCTGCTACACACATCTTCGCCAGGATGTGTGCGCATGTACGTACTTCTATGCACCGCCGTGCGGCTCCACCGGGCGCGGCACGGCCACGACCCGGAATCAGGTGAGTAGCGTGACGGACGCCGTGGGCTCCATCGACATGCCTGATGCCCAGGACGAGACGCCGGATTCCAAGAAGAAGTCCCGTAAGGGCGGCAAGCGCGGCAAGAAGGGCCCTCTGGGCCGCCTCGCGCTCTTCTACCGCCAGATCGTCGCCGAGCTGCGCAAGGTCGTCTGGCCCACCCGCAGCCAGCTGACGACATACACCACCGTGGTGATTGTCTTCGTCGTCGTCATGATCGGCATTGTGACCGTGATCGACATGGGCTTCGCCCGAGCCGTCAAGTACGTCTTCGGCTGATCCCGCGTAGGGCGCCCTCTCCGGCGCCCCTTTCGCACGTTCCACCCATTTGTATCCAGGAAGAAGCAGCCACCGTGTCTGACCCGAACCTGAACGACGCCGTTGAGCCGAGCGAAAGCGCGGAGTCCGCTGAGGACCAGCTCGACATCGTCGAGGCGGCCGACGAGGACCAGGCGGAAGCTGCTGACGCCGCTGCGGGCGAGCCGGCGGAAGAGTCCGCCGTGAGCGTCGAGTCCGACGAGGACGACGCCGAGGAAGCCGACGGGGCGGACGACGCCACGGAAGCCGCCGACACCGAGGAAGCCGAGGAAGAGGCCTCCGAGGAAGAGGCTCCCGCGGAGGAGCCGGTCGACCCCATCGCCGCCCTCCGCGAGGAGCTCCGCACCCTGCCCGGCGAGTGGTACGTCATCCACACGTACGCCGGGTACGAGAAGCGCGTGAAGGCGAACCTGGAGCAGCGCGCGGTGTCGCTGAACGTCGAGGAGTTCATCTACCAGGCGGAAGTGCCCGAGGAAGAGATCGTCCAGATCAAGAACGGCGAGCGCAAGAACGTCCGCCAGAACAAGCTTCCCGGTTACGTCCTGGTCCGCATGGACCTCACCAACGAGTCCTGGGGCGTTGTCCGCAACACCCCCGGCGTCACCGGCTTCGTCGGCAACGCCTACGACCCGTACCCGCTGACGCTGGACGAGATCGTCAAGATGCTCGCCCCGGAGGCCGAGGAGAAGGCCGCCCGTGAGGCGGCCGAGGCCGAGGGCAAGCCGGCGCCCAGCCGCAAGATGGAGGTCCAGGTGCTGGACTTCGAGGTGGGCGACTCGGTCACCGTCACCGACGGCCCCTTCGCGACCCTCCAGGCGACGATCAACGAGATCAACGCCGACTCGAAGAAGGTCAAGGGCCTCGTCGAGATCTTCGGCCGCGAGACCCCGGTCGAGCTCAGCTTCGACCAGATCCAGAAGAACTGACCCTCTCTGGACACCTGCTTCCGACCAGGTCAGACCGGCTCTCGCAGCTGGTCTGACCTGCTCGGTTTTTAGCCGCACCTCGATACCCGTTATCGTTGTGCGGTATGCCTCCGTCCGGTGATCGGATGGCAGGAAACTCTCACTAGGACCCGGAGAGAGCAATGCCTCCCAAGAAGAAGAAGGTCACGGGGCTCATCAAGCTCCAGATCAACGCCGGCGCGGCCAACCCGGCTCCGCCGGTCGGCCCCGCGCTCGGCCAGCACGGCGTCAACATCATGGAGTTCTGCAAGGCCTACAACGCCGCGACCGAGTCGCAGCGTGGCATGGTCGTGCCGGTGGAGATCACGGTCTACGAGGACCGCTCCTTCACCTTCGTGACGAAGACCCCGCCGGCCGCGAAGCTGATCCTCAAGGCCGCTGGTGTGGACAAGGGATCGGGCGAGCCCCACAAGACCAAGGTCGCGAAGCTCACCGCCGCTCAGGTGCGTGAGATCTCGACGGTCAAGCTCCCCGACCTGAACGCCAACGACCTCGAGGCCGCGGACAAGATCATCGCCGGTACCGCCCGTTCCATGGGCATCACCGTCGAGGGCTGAAAGTCCCCGTAGCACCTCAGTGGTAGGGCCAAGCGCTGGTCCGCACCACGACTCCACCTCCCTTACCTCAGGAGCAGAAGTGAAGCGCAGCAAGAACTTCCGCAGCGCGGACGCGAAGATCGACCGGGAGCGCCTGTACGCCCCGCTCGAGGCCGTCCGTATCGCCAAGGACACCTCCACCACGAAGTTCGACGGCACCGTCGAGGTCGCCATGCGTCTGGGTGTCGACCCGCGCAAGGCCGACCAGATGGTCCGCGGCACCGTGAACCTGCCGCACGGCACCGGCAAGACCGCCCGGGTCCTGGTCTTCGCGACCGGTGACCGTGCTGCGGCCGCGGAGGCCGCCGGCGCCGACATCGTCGGCTCCGACGAGCTCATCGACGAGGTCGCGAAGGGCCGTCTGGACTTCGACGCCGTCGTCGCCACCCCGGACCTCATGGGCAAGGTCGGCCGCCTCGGCCGCGTGCTCGGTCCGCGTGGCCTGATGCCGAACCCGAAGACCGGAACGGTCACCCCGGACGTGGCGAAGGCTGTCACGGACATCAAGGGCGGCAAGATCGAGTTCCGCGTCGACAAGCACTCGAACCTGCACTTCATCATCGGCAAGGTCTCCTTCGACGAGACGAAGCTGGTCGAGAACTACGCCGCGGCGCTGGAGGAGATCCTCCGTCTCAAGCCGTCCGCCGCGAAGGGCCGCTACATCAAGAAGGCCGCCCTCGCCACGACGATGGGTCCCGGCATCCCGCTGGACCCGAACCGCACCCGTAACCTCCTCGTCGAGGAGGACCCGGCAGCTGTCTGACCGGGTCGGGCCTGACGGCTCACCGAGTGGCTCAGTCGGGCCCCGCACTTCCTCCGGGAGGCGCGGGGCCCGATTTGCTTGTGGGTGACCCGTTCACGTAGTCTTCCCCAGAAGCCAAAGACCGCTGGTCGTTGCCGTGCCTTGCGAAGGGTGCGGTGGCCGAAGGATCCGCTAGGTGCGGACGACCTGCGCAGGTGTCGTGGAAAGCTCCCGGGCTCGTTCCGGTCGAGCTCAGCCCCGTGCGCCTGCGCCGGGGCGTTTCGTTTTGCCCAGCCCCTTCTGAGCGGTCCTCATCACCCGGAAGGAGGCCGACGCTCTATGGCAAGGCCCGACAAGGCTGCCGCGGTAGCCGAGCTCGCGGACCAGTTCCGTAGCTCGAACGCCGCCGTGCTGACCGAGTACCGGGGTCTCACCGTGACGCAGCTCAAGACGCTGCGTCGTTCGCTCGGTGAGAACGCCCAGTACGCCGTGGTGAAGAACACGCTGACCAAGATCGCGGCCAACGAGGCCGGGATCAACACGCTGGACGACCTGTTCGCAGGCCCGACGGCGGTTGCCTTCATCACCGGTGACCCGGTGGAGTCGGCGAAGGGTCTTCGTGACTTCGCCAAGGAGAACCCCAACCTCATCATCAAGGGCGGTGTCCTTGACGGTAAGGCGCTGTCCGCCGATGAGATCAAGAAGCTTGCGGACCTCGAGTCCCGCGAGGTTCTGCTCGCCAAGCTGGCGGGTGCCATGAAGGGCAAGCAGTCCCAGACTGCCTCGCTGTTCAAGGCGCTTCCCTCGAAGTTCGTCCGCACCGCGGAGGCGCTTCGTGCCAAGCAGGCCGAGCAGGGCGGTGCCGAGTAATTCGGCTCGCTTTCTGACCGACGCCGTCTAGGCGCAGGTCGCAGCGGGCCGGAAGTACGCCCGCCTCACATGTACATCGGCACCAGCCGAATTAGTGGAAGGACGCCATCATGGCGAAGCTCACCCAGGACGACCTGCTCGCGCAGTTCGAGGAGATGACCCTCATCGAGCTCTCCGAGTTCGTGAAGGCCTTCGAGGAGAAGTTCGACGTCACCGCCGCCGCCGCGGTTGCCGCCCCCGTCGCCGGTGGTGCCGCCGGTGGCGCCGCCGAGGCCGTCGAGGAGCAGGACGAGTTCGACGTCATCCTCACCGGTGCCGGCGACAAGAAGATCCAGGTCATCAAGGTCGTGCGTGAGCTGACCTCGCTGGGTCTGAAGGAGGCCAAGGACCTCGTCGACGGCGCTCCGAAGCCGGTCCTCGAGAAGGTCACCAAGGAGGCCGCCGAGAAGGCTGCCGAGTCCCTCAAGGGCGCGGGCGCGGCCGTCGAGGTCAAGTGACCTCGTTGAGTCTCTGACTCAGCTGCTCTCGTTCTAAGGGCGATCACCCGTTCGGGTGGTCGCCCTTAGGCGTTTCCGGGTGCCGTCCTTGCTCTTGGCGCTGCGGCGAGTATCGTGATCTTCGCCGTACGCCCCGCGGCGCCCAGGTGCCGCACGGCGCCGTGGCCGGCGACCGACCCTTCCGGAGGGCGGGGGGCCTTGACGAACTGCACGAGGCGCGCAATTCTCAGGACGCGTCGTCATACCGATTCGGATCCGAGGCATGGATCGACGACGTAGAGGGCAGTATCGATATGCGCATAGAGCGCATGGCTTTCCGCAGGAGTTGAGTACAGCGAGGGTCTCGAAGAACCCGCTCTGGACATCAGTGAGCCGAGTGGCTACACTGACCCTTTGCGCTGCCTGTTAGCTGCCTCCTGCCCGTCACCAGGGGCATGCCCACGCTCGAGCATCGATGACCGACTTCCCTGACCAGGGATATCTGCCGCTGTGCCAGCTTGGGACCGGTACGCGCGTAGTGAGTCCGAGCCCTCGGAAGGACCCCCTCTTGGCCGCCTCGCGCAACGCCTCGACCTCCAATACGAACAACGGCGCCAGCACCGCCCCGCTGCGCATCTCCTTTGCAAAGATCAAGGAGCCCCTCGAGGTTCCTAACCTCCTCGCGCTGCAGACCGAGAGCTTTGACTGGCTGCTCGGCAACGCCGCTTGGAAGGGTCGCGTCGAGGCCGCTCTCGAGAGCGGACAGGACGTCCCCACCAAGTCTGGTCTGGAAGAGATCTTCGAGGAGATCTCGCCGATCGAAGACTTCTCCGGGTCGATGTCGCTGACGTTCCGCGACCACCGCTTCGAGCCTCCGAAGAACTCGATCGACGAGTGCAAGGAGCGCGACTTCACGTTCGCGGCTCCCCTCTTCGTCACGGCCGAGTTCACCAACAACGAGACCGGCGAGATCAAGTCCCAGACGGTCTTCATGGGCGATTTCCCGCTCATGACGAACAAGGGCACCTTCGTCATCAACGGCACCGAGCGTGTCGTGGTGTCGCAGCTGGTCCGCTCGCCGGGTGTCTACTTCGACTCCTCCATCGACAAGACGTCCGACAAGGACATCTTCTCGGCCAAGATCATCCCTTCCCGGGGTGCCTGGCTGGAGATGGAGATCGACAAGCGCGACATGGTCGGTGTCCGCATCGACCGCAAGCGCAAGCAGTCCGTCACCGTCCTCCTCAAGGCTCTCGGCTGGACCACCGAGCAGATCCTCGAAGAGTTCGGCGAGTACGAGTCCATGCGCGCCACCCTGGAGAAGGACCACACCCAGGGCCAGGACGACGCGCTGCTCGACATCTACCGCAAGCTGCGCCCGGGCGAGCCGCCCACGCGTGAGGCTGCTCAGACGCTGCTCGAGAACCTCTACTTCAACCCGAAGCGCTACGACCTCGCGAAGGTCGGCCGCTACAAGGTGAACAAGAAGCTCGGCGCCGATGAGCCGCTGAACGCCGGTGTCCTCACCAGCAAGGACATCATCGCCACCATCAAGTACCTGGTCCGGCTGCACGCCGGCGAGGTCGAGACGGTCGGCGAGTCGGGTCGCAGCATCGTCGTCGAGACCGACGACATCGACCACTTCGGCAACCGTCGTCTGCGCAACGTCGGCGAGCTCATCCAGAACCAGGTCCGCACGGGTCTGGCTCGTATGGAGCGCGTCGTGCGCGAGCGCATGACGACTCAGGACGTCGAGGCGATCACGCCGCAGACCCTGATCAACATCCGGCCGGTCGTCGCCTCCATCAAGGAGTTCTTCGGCACCAGCCAGCTGTCGCAGTTCATGGACCAGAACAACCCGCTGTCGGGTCTCACCCACAAGCGCCGTCTGTCGGCGCTCGGCCCGGGTGGTCTCTCCCGTGAGCGGGCCGGCTTCGAGGTCCGTGACGTGCACCCGTCCCACTACGGCCGCATGTGCCCGATCGAGACTCCCGAAGGCCCGAACATCGGTCTCATCGGTTCGCTCGCCTCGTACGGCCGCGTCAACGCGTTCGGTTTCGTCGAGACGCCGTACCGCAAGGTCGTCGACGGTGTCGTCACCGACGACGTCGACTACCTGACCGCCGACGAGGAAGACCGTTTCGTCATCGCGCAGGCCAACGCGACGCTGGGTGAGGACATGCGCTTCACCGAGTCGCGCGTCCTGGTCCGCCGTCGTGGCGGCGAGATCGACTACATCCCCGGCGACGACGTCGACTACATGGACGTCTCGCCGCGCCAGATGGTGTCGGTCGCCACCGCGATGATCCCGTTCCTCGAGCACGACGACGCCAACCGCGCGCTCATGGGCGCGAACATGATGCGTCAGGCCGTGCCGCTGATCACGTCCGAGGCGCCGCTCGTCGGCACCGGCATGGAGTACCGCTGCGCGGTCGACGCCGGTGACGTCATCAAGGCGGAGAAGGACGGTGTGGTCCAGGAGGTATCCGCGGACTACGTCACCGTCACCAACGACGACGGCACGTACACCACGTACCGGATCGCCAAGTTCTCCCGCTCGAACCAGGGCACCTCGGTCAACCAGAAGGTTGTCGTGGACGAGGGCGCCCGCGTCGTCGAGGGCCAGGTCCTCGCCGACGGTCCGGCCACCCAGCAGGGTGAGATGGCGCTTGGCAAGAACCTGCTCGTGGCGTTCATGCCGTGGGAGGGTCACAACTACGAAGACGCGATCATCCTCAGCCAGCGCCTGGTGCAGGACGACGTCCTCTCCTCGATCCACATCGAGGAGCACGAGGTCGACGCCCGTGACACCAAGCTCGGCCCGGAGGAGATCACCCGGGACATCCCGAACGTCTCCGAGGAGGTCCTCGCGGACCTCGACGAGCGCGGCATCATCCGTATCGGTGCCGAGGTCGTCGCCGGTGACATCCTCGTCGGCAAGGTCACGCCCAAGGGCGAGACCGAGCTGACGCCGGAAGAGCGCCTGCTGCGCGCGATCTTCGGTGAGAAGGCGCGCGAGGTGCGCGACACCTCGCTGAAGGTCCCGCACGGCGAGGTCGGCAAGATCATCGGGGTCCGCGTCTTCGACCGCGAAGAGGGCGACGAGCTGCCGCCGGGCGTGAACCAGCTGGTCCGCGTCTACGTCGCGCAGAAGCGCAAGATCACCGATGGTGACAAGCTCGCCGGCCGTCACGGCAACAAGGGCGTCATCTCGAAGAT
Source organism: Streptomyces enissocaesilis (assembly GCF_039533765.1). Taxonomy (NCBI): domain Bacteria; kingdom Bacillati; phylum Actinomycetota; class Actinomycetes; order Kitasatosporales; family Streptomycetaceae; genus Streptomyces; species Streptomyces enissocaesilis. Next base: position 29,859 of record NZ_BAAAUD010000062.1, read on the forward strand.
CCTGCCGATCGAGGACATGCCGTTCCTGGAGGACGGCACCCCGGTCGACATCATCCTCAACCCGCTGGGTGTCCCGTCCCGAATGAACCCGGGACAGGTCCTCGAAATCCACCTGGGCTGGCTCGCCAGCCAGGGCTGGAAGGTCGAGGGCAGCGAGGACTGGATGGAGCGTCTGAAGGTCATCGGCGCCGACGAGGTCGCCCCCGGCACCAACGTCGCCACGCCGGTCTTCGACGGTGCGCGCGAGGACGAGATCTCCGGTCTCTTCGAGTCCACGATCCCGAACCGCGACGGCAACCGGATGGTCCTTCCGTCCGGCAAGGCCCACCTGTTCGACGGCCGCTCCGGTGAGCCGTTCCCGGACCCGGTCTCGGTCGGGTACATGTACATCCTCAAGCTCCACCACCTGGTCGACGACAAGCTCCACGCCCGTTCGACCGGTCCGTACTCCATGATCACCCAGCAGCCGCTGGGTGGTAAGGCCCAGTTCGGTGGCCAGCGCTTCGGTGAGATGGAGGTGTGGGCGCTCGAGGCTTACGGCGCCGCTTACGCCCTCCAGGAACTGCTGACCATCAAGTCCGACGACGTCACCGGCCGCGTGAAGGTCTACGAGGCCATCGTCAAGGGCGAGAACATTCCTGAGCCCGGCATCCCCGAGTCCTTCAAGGTGCTCATCAAGGAGATGCAGTCCCTGTGCCTCAACGTGGAGGTGCTGTCCTCGGACGGCATGTCCATCGAGATGCGCGACACCGACGAGGACGTCTTCCGCGCTGCGGAAGAGCTCGGTATCGACCTGTCCCGGCGCGAGCCGAGCAGCGTCGAAGAGGTCTGACGGGTTGGCCGGCCGCCGCTTCACCGCGGCGGCCGGCTCTCCCCGGACCCGTTCAGACCATGATTGACTCTCGACCCCGAAAGAGGGATTGACGACAAGTGCTCGACGTCAACTTCTTCGACGAGCTGCGGATTGGCCTCGCCACCGCGGACGACATCCGGACCTGGTCGCACGGCGAAGTGAAGAAGCCTGAGACCATCAACTACCGCACGCTCAAGCCCGAGAAGGACGGACTCTTCTGCGAGAAGATCTTCGGCCCGACCCGGGACTGGGAGTGCTACTGCGGCAAGTACAAGCGTGTCCGCTTCAAGGGCATCATCTGCGAGCGCTGCGGCGTCGAGGTCACTCGCGCCAAGGTGCGTCGTGAGCGGATGGGCCACATTGAGCTGGCCGCCCCTGTCACGCACATCTGGTACTTCAAGGGCGTTCCTTCGCGCCTCGGCTACCTGCTCGACCTCGCGCCGAAGGACCTCGAAAAGGTCATCTACTTCGCCGCGTACATGATCACGTTCGTGGACGAGGAGCGCCGCACGCGCGACCTGCCGTCGCTGGAGGCGCACGTCTCCGTGGAGCGTCAGCAGATCGAGAACCGTCGCGACGCCGACCTCGAAGCCCGCGCCAAGAAGCTCGAGACCGACCTGGCCGAGCTCGAGGCCGAGGGCGCCAAGGCCGACGTGCGCCGCAAGGTGCGCGAAGGCGCCGAGCGTGAGATGAAGCAGCTGCGCGACCGTGCGCAGCGCGAGATCGACCGTCTCGACGAGGTGTGGAGCCGCTTCAAGAACCTCAAGGTCCAGGACCTCGAGGGCGACGAGCTGCTCTACCGCGAGCTGCGCGACCGCTTCGGCACGTACTTCGACGGCTCGATGGGCGCCGCTGCTCTGCAGAAGCGCCTGGAGTCCTTCGACCTGGACGAAGAGGCCGAGAAGCTCCGCGAGATCATCCGTACCGGCAAGGGCCAGAAGAAGACCCGTGCGCTCAAGCGCCTCAAGGTCGTCTCCGCGTTCCTGCAGACCAGCAACAGCCCCAAGGGCATGGTGCTCGACTGCGTGCCGGTCATCCCGCCGGACCTGCGTCCGATGGTGCAGCTGGACGGTGGCCGCTTCGCGACCTCCGACCTGAACGACCTGTACCGCCGCGTGATCAACCGCAACAACCGTCTCAAGCGTCTCCTCGACCTCGGTGCCCCCGAGATCATCGTGAACAACGAGAAGCGCATGCTTCAGGAGGCCGTCGACGCGCTCTTCGACAACGGCCGTCGTGGTCGCCCGGTCACGGGCCCCGGCAACCGTCCGCTGAAGTCGCTGTCCGACATGCTCAAGGGCAAGCAGGGCCGATTCCGTCAGAACCTTCTCGGCAAGCGTGTGGACTACTCCGCGCGTTCCGTGATCGTCGTCGGCCCGCAGCTCAAGCTGCACCAGTGCGGTCTGCCGAAGGCCATGGCGCTGGAGCTCTTCAAGCCGTTCGTGATGAAGCGCCTGGTCGACCTGAACCACGCGCAGAACATCAAGTCGGCGAAGCGCATGGTCGAGCGCGGCCGCACGGTCGTGTACGACGTCCTGGAAGAGGTCATCGCCGAGCACCCGGTTCTGCTGAACCGTGCGCCGACGCTGCACCGCCTCGGCATCCAGGCCTTCGAGCCGCAGCTGGTCGAGGGCAAGGCCATCCAGATCCACCCGCTCGTCTGCACCGCGTTCAACGCGGACTTCGACGGTGACCAGATGGCCGTGCACCTGCCGCTTTCGGCAGAGGCGCAGGCCGAGGCCCGCATCCTGATGCTGTCCTCGAACAACATCCTGAAGCCGGCCGACGGTCGTCCCGTCACCATGCCGACCCAGGACATGGTTCTCGGTCTCTTCTTCCTCACGACCGACGAGGAAGAGCGCAAGGTCATCGGTGCCGGCCGCAGCTTCGGCTCGACCGCCGAGGCGACCATGGCGTTCGACAACCGCGAGCTCTCGCTCCAGGCCAAGGTCGACATCCGCTTCCCGGTGGGCACCATCCCGCCGCGTGGCTGGGTGCCGCCGGTCGCCGAGGGAGGGGACGACGGCGTCGGGGAGCGAGAGTTCCAGCAGGGTGACAGCTTCCGGCTGCGCACCACGCTGGGCCGCGCACTCTTCAACGAGCTGCTGCCCGAGGACTACCCGTTCGTCGACTACTCGGTGGGCAAGAAGCAGCTCTCCGAGATCGTCAACGACCTGGCGGAGCGCTACCCCAAGGTGATCGTGGCGGCGACGCTCGACAACCTGAAGGCGGCCGGCTTCCACTGGGCGACCCGTTCGGGCGTCACCGTGGCCATCTCCGACGTCGTCGTGCCCGAGGCCAAGAAGGCCATCGTCAAGGGCTACGAGGCGCAGGACGAGAAGGTCCAGAAGCAGTACGAGCGCGGTCTCATCACCAAGGAAGAGCGCACTCAGGAGCTCATCGCGATCTGGACCAAGGCGACCAACGAGGTTGCCGAGGCGATGAACGCGAACTTCCCCAAGACGAACCCCATCTTCATGATGGTTGACTCGGGTGCCCGAGGAAACATGATGCAGATGCGTCAGATCGCCGGTATGCGTGGTCTGGTGTCGAACGCGAAGAACGAGACCATTCCGCGGCCCATCAAGGCGTCGTTCCGTGAGGGTCTGTCCGTGCTGGAGTACTTCATCTCCACCCACGGTGCCCGTAAGGGTCTCGCCGACACCGCCCTGCGTACCGCCGACTCGGGTTACCTGACCCGTCGTCTGGTGGACGTCTCGCAGGACGTGATCATCCGCGAGGAGGACTGCGGCACCGATCGCGGCCTCAAGCTGAAGATCGCGGAGAAGGGCGCCGACGGCATCCTCCGCAAGACCGACGACGTCGAGACGAGCGTGTACGCACGCATGCTCGCCGAGGACGTCGTCATCGACGGCAAGGTCATCGCGCCGGCCAACGTCGACCTCGGTGACGTGCTCATCGACCAGCTGGTCATGCACGGCGTCGAGGAGGTCAAGACCCGCTCGGTCCTGACCTGCGAGTCCGCGGTCGGCACCTGTGCCTTCTGCTACGGACGCTCGCTCGCCACCGGCAAGCTGGTCGACATCGGTGAGGCGGTCGGCATCATCGCCGCCCAGTCCATCGGTGAGCCCGGTACCCAGCTGACGATGCGTACCTTCCACACCGGTGGTGTGGCCGGTGACGACATCACCCAGGGTCTGCCCCGTGTGGTCGAGCTCTTCGAGGCTCGTACGCCCAAGGGTGTCGCCCCGATCTCGGAGGCGGCCGGCCGCATCCGTATCGAGGAGACCGAGAAGACCAAGAAGATCGTCGTCACCCCGGACGACGGCAGCGACGAGACGGCGTTCCCGATCTCGAAGCGTGCCCGTCTGCTCGTGGGCGAGGGCGACCACGTCGAGGTGGGCCAGAAGCTCACCGTGGGTGCCACCAACCCGCACGACGTGCTGCGGATCCTCGGTCAGCGCGCGGTCCAGGTCCACCTGGTCGGCGAGGTCCAGAAGGTCTACAACAGCCAGGGTGTGTCGATCCACGACAAGCACATCGAGATCATCATCCGGCAGATGCTCCGCCGCGTGACGATCATCGAGTCGGGCGACGCCGAGCTGCTTCCGGGCGAGCTCGTCGAGCGCGGCCGCTTCGAGGGCGAGAACCGTCGTGTGGTCACGGAAGGCGGCCACCCGGCCTCCGGCCGTCCGCAGCTGATGGGTATCACCAAGGCCTCGCTGGCGACCGAGTCGTGGCTGTCGGCGGCGTCCTTCCAGGAGACGACCAGGGTTCTGACGGATGCGGCGATCAACGCCAAGTCCGACTCCCTGATCGGCCTCAAGGAGAACGTCATCATCGGTAAGCTCATCCCGGCCGGTACGGGTCTGTCCCGCTACCGCAACATCCGGGTGGAGCCCACCGAGGAGGCCAAGGCCGCGATGTACTCGGCCGTCGGCTACGACGACATCGACTACTCGCCGTTCGGCACCGGCTCCGGCCAGGCCGTCCCGCTGGAGGACTACGACTACGGTCCGTACAACCAGTAAGCGAGTCGCTCGGCCGAAGGGCGGTCACCCCGTGGGGGTGGCCGCCCTTCGGGCTGTGCGGACACGGCCGGCCTAGCGGCCGACCGCCTGCCAGAGGGCGAGGGTGAAACCGGCGGTGGCGGTGACGGCCGTGATGCTCGCCAGCGGCCAGCGGCTGCGCTCCAGCGCGTCCAGCCGCGCCTCGTGGTCGGCGAGCTGTTTGTCGGTCTGGTCGCTGCGCTGGACGAGGAGGGCGAGCGCTCCGTCGGCGCGGGCGAACCCGGCCTCCAGCGTGCCGCGGAGCCGTTCCAGCTCAAGGGCGACCATCACGGGGTCGTTCCTATCGATCTCCATCATCGGCGGCCCCCGAGTAGCTCCGGAGCCACGAGGGCAGGGTCTTCTGGACGGCCTCCAGGGCCATGATCCGGGTCAGCGCGCCGGCGATGACCAGGGCTCCGGCGACCCAGGGGAGCGTGGCCGGAAGGCCGGAGGCGTCGACGAGGGCGGGGAGCACGACGGCGATGCCGACGGCGGACTGGAGGACGGTGCGTGCCGTGCGCTTGGCGGCGTCGGACATGGTGGGTCTCCTCAGTTGGTGTACGGGACCTTCAGGGCGTTCCAGGAGGTGCGCCCGGGCATCCCGTCGGCGTCGGAGCCGCGGAAGCCGAGCTTGCGCTGCCACTTCGCGTAGCTGCGGCGGTCGGCCTCGGTCCAGCGGGGACCGGGCCCGACCGCGTACTGGGAGCACCCCTCGGCGATCAGCCGCCGGCCCATCGCGGTGATGACCGGGGAGCTGGTCCGGCCGGTGAAGAAGTCCGCGCCGGGGAAGGGGTGGTACTTCCGCGGCGGGGTGGTCTTCGGGGGAACCGGCTTCGAGGGGGCCGGCTTCGGCGGGGCCGGGCGCGGGGCGGGCTTGCCACTCGGGGCCGAGGCGAGGCGGGCGGCGATCCGGGCGCGCATGTCCGCCATGGCGAAGCCGCGCGGGTCGCTCTTGTGGTCGGACCACTCCAGGTGGCCGATGACGGACTTGGCGCTCCAGCCGTGGGCGCGGCAGATCGCGGCGGAGGCCCGCTCGACGGCGTCGAGCTGGGCGGCGGGCCAGGGGTCCGCGCCGTCGCCGAGGTTGACGCACTCGAAGCCGTAGAAGCGGGCGTTGCCGTCGACGGCCCCGGAGCTGCCCTGGTGCTTGCCGCTCGCGGGCGGGCGGCTGCCGTAGCTCTCGGCGCTGACCGCGTCGAGGACGGCCGGGTCGCCGCCGCCGGCGTGGTTGGCCCGGCCGTTGCCGACCAGATGGACGGTGCCGTCCTTGGCGATGACGCCGTGGCAGAGCGGGCCGGGCAGCGCCGCGTATCCGTTGAAGCAGAGCTCGACGGAGGAGGCCGTGCCGCTGGAGACGGTGTGGTGGATCATCACGCCGTTGACGGGGCCCCAGGCACCGGCGTGATTGCGGTTGCGGGAGCGCCAGCCGTTGCGCTCGGCAACGGTGACGCCTTCGGCGCGGAGCGCGGTGATCAGCCGGTCCGCGGTGAGGGGAGTGGCCATACGGGTCTCCTCCGAACATGCGAGAGCCCCGGGCCTCGGCGGGCGCGGGGCGGTGTACGGGTGGGGCGGGAGGGTCAGGAGGCGGGCGGCTGCGGCGGGGTGGCGGCCAGGCGGCTCGCGATCCGGGTCCGCATGCCGGGCATGGGGACGCCGCGCGGATCGCTCTTCCAGTCGGACCACTCCAGGTGGCCGATGACCGACTTGGAGGTCCAGGCGTGGACGCGGCAGATGGCGGCCGAGACGCGCTCGACGGCGTCGAGCTGGGCGGCGGGCCAGGGGTCCGCGCCGTCGCCGAGGTTCACACATTCGAAGCCGTAGAAGCGGGTGTTGCCGTCGACGGCCCCGGCGCTGCCCTGGTGCTCGTTGGTGGTCGGCGGGCGGTCTCCGTAGTTCTCCGCGATCACGGCCTTCAGGACGTCCGGGTCGCCGCCGCCGGCGTGGTTGGCGCGGCCGTTGCCGACCAGGTAGACGGTGCCGTCCTTGTCGATGACGCCGTGGCAGAGGGGGCCGGGCAGGCCTTCGTACCCGTTGTAGCAGAGCTCGACGGAGGCGGTGGTGCCGCTGGAGACGGTGTGGTGGATCATCACGCCGTTGACAGGACCCCAGGCGCCCACGTGGTTGCGGTTGTGGGTGCGCCAGCCGTCGTGCTCGACGACCGTGACGCCTTCGGTGCGCAGGGCGGCCAGGAGCTGGTCGGCGGTGAGGGGAGTGGCCATGGGGATGTCCTTCCGGAGAGCGGGAAAGCCCCGTGCCGGTGGAGGACGGCACGGGGCTCGTGGTGCGGGTGGTGCGTGGGGGTCAGGAGAGCGCGGCCCAGATCGCGTTCGAGTCCGCGAGCACCGTCGACGGGGTGAACGACGCCGGGAGCGCGGTCTGGCCCGTGGTGGGGAGCCGGCCGTGGCGGATGAAGGCGCCCGGCATCCGGGCACTGCCGCCCGGGGCCTCGCCCATGGACGCGCCGCGCATGAAGGCCGGGCCGCTGGTGTTGGGGCTCGGGCCGTTGACCACCAGTGCCACCCAGTAGTTGCCGGGAGCGGCGGCGTACGCGGTGGTCAGCGGCAGTACGGCCGTCCTGCCCTCGGTCGCGGTGAGCAGGCCGTTCAGAGCGGCCGTCTGGCCGACCTTGGCGCCGGCGCTGGTGTAGAGGCCGGCGAAGGAGGTGGCCGCGAGGGTGCCGCCCACATAACCGGGGATGTAGAACACCACGTTCCGCACGGTCGTGGCCGTGTGCAGCGGGACGCCGATCAGGTACACCCAGCCGCTGACGCAGTACTGGACGGAGTTGGCCGAGGACGCCGCCGGGTCGAACGCCCAGCTGGAGAAGCCCATCGAGCCGGGGGACCAGGTGCCGGCGGCCGAGACGGAGTCGACGTAGCCGCGTCGGGCCAGCTGGTTGGCGGTGGACGGGTTGACGCTGGTGGAGGGAGGGACCACGAAGGTCTTGGCGCCGTTCACCGTCTGGTCGCCGGTCATCAGCACGGCGTCGCCGGCCGCGACCGCCGAGACGTCGGTGGCGGTCAGCTGGACCGCCCCCGCCTGGCCGTTGACGGTCTTGACCGGGGCCGCGTTGATGCCGAGGTAGCGGGTGTCGCCGGAGGCCGGGGTCAGCGCGCCGAGATCGGCGGCGGTGACGGTGACGTCGCCGGTACGTCCGTTCACCGAGGAGACGGCGCCCGTGATCGCGGGCAGCTGCCCCGTCGGCACCTTGCCGTCGGGGCCGAGACTCGCGACACCGCCGGCCACGCCCGCCCGGTTGGCGGCGATGGCGGAGACATCGGCGGCGGTGAGGGTGATGTCGGGAGTGGTGCGCCCGTTGACGGACCGGACCGGGCCCGCCGGGCCGGCCGGGCCCATCTGGCCGACCGGGCCGGGCGGGCCGGGGACGGCCACGTAGTTCGGGGTGTTCGGGTCGGCCGGGGCCGAGTCGGCCAGGTCGATCGCCGACTGGGACGCGGGCAGTGCCATCTGGTACGCGCGGTTGCGGCCGAGTCCGGCGAGCTTCTCGGTGACCTGGTAGGTCCAGTCCACCGGGTTCCAGCCGGGGGCGTCGGTGGCCGGCAGCACGACGTTGATCCGGCCCTCGCCGTCGAGGCGGGCGACGGTCGGTCCGCCGACGAAGACGTCGGCGGTGGCGTGGGTGAGCAGGGACGGCGGGCGGAACTCGACGGATCCGCTCATCGGGCTGCCGTCCGGGGTCAGATACCGGGCGGTGACACGGACGGTGGGGATTGACGCGGGGAGCACGGAGGGTCTCCTTCACAGGTTCGGGGGCGATGGCCGACGGGGGCGGGGGACCGGATCGTCAGCCCGGTGCAGTCCTCCGGAGGCATGCGGGCATGCCTCCGGAGGAGGACGGTGCGACCGGAGGGGCGGTGCGGTCCGGTGGACGGGACCCGGGGTCAGGACTGGACGCCGTACAGCGCGAGCGGACGGCAGCGGACGGTGTCGCCCGCCGCCGCGACCTTCGCCTGGATCTCGAAGGTGACCGTCGCGCTGAAGCCGACGCCCAGGGACTCCCTGAACTCCAGGTCCGCGCCGGGGCCGCCGGCCGGACCCACCTGGACTCCGTCGACGCGGAGGCGGACTTCCGCGCCCGCCGGGCCCTGGACGGCTATCCGGGCGTACAGCCGCGGGTGCTGGGAGATGGCCGGACCGCTGTAGAGCGTGGTCCAGTCCGTGTTCCCGGTCGACTCCCAGCGGGCCACGTCGACCGGCCGGGGCAGCGGGTAGGGGATGTACGGACGGGCGAGGCCGCGCTGGGCGGCGTCGTCGGCGACGACGACGTTGCCGCGCCGGTCGAAGATCTGCACCGGCTGGGTCTCCAGCTGGTCCGGGGCGGTCGTCCGTACGGTCAGCGCCATGGATCCGTCGTCCCGGCGGATCATCAGACCCTGCTGCGGGGTGCCCGGGCCGCGGTCGGGCTGGACCCGGCCCATGTGGATCAGGTCCTCACCGCCGGCGGTCCGGACGCGCAGTCGGCCGCCGTCACCGATGACGACATCGCCGTCGCTGATCTGGTTGAGCGCGGGAGTGGTGTTGGCACTGCCCATGAGGTCCCGGATCTGCCGTTCCAGGGTGCGGATGCGGTCCAGCAGATCGGTGGGGATGATCGCCACGGGTTACACCCCTTCCAGGTAGAGCGTGGCCGTTTCCGGCTTGGTGCGTTGCGGCGGGTTCACGGCGAGCCCGACGATCCGGTAGTGGGCGTCGAGCCCGTCCTGGTGCCACAGGTCGTGGATCCGCAGCCGGATCCGGGCGCCGAGCAGGGCGGGTGTGATCCGACCGTCGAGGACGACGGTCAGCTCGGGGATGAGCTCCGGCCGGCGCTGCCGCGCCAGTTCGGCCCTGGCCAGGGAGCGGAGGGTGGCCGCGTCCTTGACAGCGCTGTGGTCCGAGGTGCGCTCCAGCCGGGGCCAGCCGCCGGTCAGGTCGGCCGGCTCGCTCTCCATGGCGGTGAGGGGCAGCGAGTCCTGGGCCTGGTCGGTGTTGTCCGACTCGCCGCGGGCGACCCAGACGTTCGCCTGCACGGTGGCGTCCGTGGGCAGGCTGTACGACAGGACGGAGCCGGGATGGTCCAGGACGATGTCCGCCTGGCTCGACTCGATCCTCGGATGCCCCAGCTGGAGCCGTTTGACGCGGCGGCCCTGACCGTCGCGGTGGCAGTGGACGCGCCACTCGAAACCGTCCGCCAGCTGTGCCAGCTTGTCGATCAGCTCCCGGACCCGGGCCAGGGCGGTGTAGCCGGACGCGAAGTCGCGCCGTATCCCCGACATCTCCGCGCCCAGACTGATCCCGATGTCGCCGCCCTCCTGTTCCTGGGCGTGGGCCACCAGGGCCCGGGCGATGTCGAACTGGTCGGCCTGGACGAGCAGCATGTCGGCGGAGAGGATGCGGTGGTCCAGGTACGAGTCGAAGGTGCCCGCCTGGAACTGCACCGTCATCCGGCCCTGTTCGTCGGTGGCGGGGGTGCAGGTCCAGAGCACCCCGCCCCACCAGATGTCCCCGTCCCGCTCCAGCCAGACCGCGGTACGGCCGGGCTGGAGGGCCTCCTTGGCGCGGGCGGCCAGGGCCGGCTCGGGCAGCGGGACGGTCGCCGACAGTGATCCCGACTTGCCGATGAAGTCGTCGAACTTGGCCTCCGTGAGCGGCAGGACGTCGAGGACCTGGTCGGTACGCAGGTCGCAGAAGACCGCCCGGTAGACGGGCGTGATGACGGCTCCGCCCATGGGGCGGCTCACAGCATCGGGTCGACGCGGATGAACCGGTTGTCGACCCAGGCGTTGTTGCTGGTGGCTGAGGACGAGTACGCGCCGACCGCGGTGTAGACCGTGTGCGGCTTGAGGCCGGTGACCCGGAAGGTGTGCACCACGGAGTGGCCGTTCTTCCCGGTCGCCTGGGCCGCCCGCTGTTCGTCGGCCGGGAGTACGACGGCGCCGGCCAGCCGGATGACCGCGGTCATCTTCGACCAGGCGCCGTCCACCGGGTTGCTGCCGAAGTAGCCGACGGTGACGAGGACCGCGCCCGAGACCGGCGTGGTGAACTGGGCGGAGATGGACGGGCCGGTGGTGTCGGTGACGGCCTCCACCCAGGTGGTGGACTTGCAGTAGCCGCCGTCGTTGTTGTAGGCCCAGCCGGTGGCGGGGACGATCGGCCGCCACACGGAGCCGTCCCAGCGCTGGAGCCTGCCGCCCTCGTCGCGGTACTGGCCCGCGTACTCGCCGGCCGCCAGCGCGCCCTGCGGAGCGACGCCGCCGATGTGCCGCGGGTAGGAGACCCACCGGGCGCCGTCCCAGCGCTGGAGCTGACTGGCGTTGTCGCGGTACTGGCCCGCGTAGCCGCCCTTGCTGTCGCGGTTCCACGACTCGGCGAGGATGCCGCCGGCCGCCACCGTGGTGTGGCGCATGTCGTAGACGGCCTTGGACCAGTCCAGACCGCCGGTGCCGACCGACGCGCCGGCCGGGACGTTGACCCGGGCGAGAGCGATGGCGCCCTCCGGCACCGGCTGCGGCTCCGGGTTGGGCGCCGGGGCGCCCTTGAGGATCTCCAGGACGGCCTCGGTGCGCCCGGAGACCGGGGCGAACTGGGCGTCGTACACCCGCAGCAGCACCAGGTCGACGCGCGGGTTGTTCGCGTCGCCGTCGTCGAAGGTGATCTGGGTGTAGTCGGTGAGGACGACCGGGTAGGCGCCGGCCGCGGGGGAGCCCTGGACGACGGCACGGCCGGGGGCGACGTTCGCCGTCATCCCGGCGGTGTCACCGTAGACGTACAGGGCGTCCATCATGTACCGGCCGTCCTTGGACCCCGGGACGACACCGGAGACGCTGGTCAGCGCGCCGCTGGGAGCCATGGTGCCGGTGGGGGCGAGCCGGGTGTCGGAGCGGGACTGACCGGAGTCGGTCGTCGTGCGGTTGATCAGCCATGCGCTGCGTACGGGCATGAGGTCCTCCTGGGAGATGCGTTGCGGACGTCGGGGAGTGCGGGGCCGGTCACCAGTGGGAGTCGCGCCAGCGGACCGTGACCGAGGCCCGGGGGTCGGGTGTCGCGTCGTCGGAGCGGAAGGCGAGCGACGTACGCCCCGGCTCCAGCCGGAACAGCTGCTCGGGCGCCGACGCGGGCGTCGCCGTGTAGAGCCGGGACGCCGTGCCGTTGAGCCGGACCGTCCCCGCCTCGGTGTCGACGGTGAGGACCTCACCGGCGCCGAGCGCGATGTCGTACTGGAGCTGGCGGCCGTCGCTGAGCCGGCTCAGGGTCGGGCGGCGCACCGGGCCGCGGAACTCGATCACCGGGTGGGCGGCCGCGCCGCCCTCGTTGACGGCGGTGAAACTGCCGGCCTCCGCGTCGCCGCCCCAGTCCATCGGCCAGTCCAGTCCGCTGCCGACCTCGTTGTCCCAGACCAGTCCGGGCTCCGGGACCGGCAGCACGGCCTGGCCCTCGCGCAGGGCGGTGCTGAAGCGGCGGGGGTCGGTCGCCGTCCACTGGAGGCTGGCCTTGGCCATGCCCTGCCGTACGTACGTGCGGTCCTGGGGGACCACCCGGCGGCTGACCCGGGCGCGGACCGCGAGCGTCTCGCCGTGCAGGCGCACCGCGAGCCAGCGCTCCCCGCCCTCGGGGCCGGTGGCCGCGCGGAACGCGGCGGTGGTGTCCGCGGCCTGCGCCGCGGTCGGCGGGACCAGCCAGACGGTGCCGGTCACCAGCCGGGGCTGCGCCCAGACCGCGCCGGGCCAGGCGCCGTGCTGGTCGGGCCGGGCGACGTCACCGGTGTCGAGGGTGGGCAGATCGTCCCAGCCGGTGATGCCGGAACGGTCGATCTGGTACGGCGTCCCGGGACCCATCAGCAGTCCGGCCCACTGGATCTGCCCGTCGCGGGTGATCAGTGAGCCGGGTGCGGTCTCGTCCGTGTATGCGATTGTGGTCTCGGCCATGACGGGCCGTCACCTCACTTTCGTCAGGCCGCGCCCTCAGGCCGCGGTCCGGTGCAGGAAGAGCAGGTCCTCGGCGACCGTGAGGGCGCTGCGGCCCTCCGGCTCGCGGTAGGTGTGCAGCCGGTCGCGGTGCGGGGAGCGGGGGCCGCCCGCCCGGTGCCCGGTCTCGGCCGGCCGCAGCCGGTCGAGCGAGGACAGGGGGCGTACGGCGGAGGCGCCGTCGCGCGAGGGGTCGACGACGCCGCCCTCGGCGAGCTGCGGGATCTTGTCGAGCTTGATGCCGAACTTCTTGCCGAGGAACTCGCCACTGAGGCTGTTGAGGCCGTCGATGACCCAGTTGGCGAAGGCGATCAGGCCCTTGATGGGGCCGGTGATGACACCGGCGAGGGTCTGGAGGCCGGTGGAGATGAAATCGCCCATGCCGCCGAGGGTGCTGGAGGTGGCGTCCTTCACCCGGGTGAACATGTCGGGGATCTTCTTGGTGATCCAGTCCAGGACGGGCTGGATCACGGTCTTGAACGCGTTCCAGGGACGGCGGACGAGAGCGCTGAGCGCCTCGGTGGCCCGGGAGATCGCGCCCTTGGCCTTGCCGAAGTCACCGGAGACGGCGGCGCCGACGACCTTGACGACGGTGGTGATGATGACGCCGACGGCCTTGAAGTAGGTGCCGATGACGGTGCCGTAGAAGGTGACGACCGGGCCGAGGAACTTCAGGATCTGCTGGAAGACCTTCAGCACGTGGTCGAAGACCTGCTTCATGATCTTCTGGCCGGTCTCGGTGTTCATGGCGTAGGTGATGATGGCCGCGAGGACGGGGACGATCAGCCCGGCCAGGAACCCGAGCGGGTTGGCGCGCATGGCGACGTTGATGCCGGTCATGACGCCGGCGGCGATGGTCAGGCCGGTGCCGAGGGCCGACATGATCCGGGAGATGGGCCCGGTGGCCTTGCCGAGGAGCCCGGAGACCTTGCCGAACGAATCCGCCCCCGAAGCCAGCGACTTCAGCGGCGCGGCCGCGCCCCTGGTCTTCCCGGCACCGCCCTTGATCTGCGTCCCGGCGGTGGCGGCGGTGCGGCCCACTTTGGTGAGCGACTGACCGGCGCCTTCGGCCCGGGCCTTGATCTGCTGGACCTGGGGGGCGGCGGAGGATGCGGAGGAACGGACGCGGTCGAGAGCGGAGCCGCTGCGGGCGACCCCGCTCCGGAAGCCGTTCAACGCGCGCGTGGCGCCGCGCACGTGGCCCTGGAGCAGCTTCGCGGCATTGGGCAGCCCCCGCAGGTGGGGCATCACCCTGTTCACGGAGACGACCAGGGCGGTGCTCATCCGCGCGCCTTCGACAGGAACAGCAGGGCGGAGGCGGTCTCGCGCAGATCGCTGGAGGACGCCTCGTAGTAGTGCTCGATCTGGAAGCCGTGCGTCGCGCCGGCGCCCGAGTTGATCGACTGGGCGCGGGCGGCCCGTGCGGTGTGGCGCAGCAGCCGGTCCAGCTTGGACAGCGGCAGGACGGCCTCGGCCTCACCGGCCTCGGCGACGATGGCGTGGACACCGCCGCGACGCGGCTGGACGACACCACCCTGAGCCAGCTGCGGGATCCTCGGCAGGCTGACGCCGAAGGTCTTGCCACCGACGAGGGGGACCCAGCTCGGGATCGAGACCTTGATGCCGTTCAGCTTGCCGATCGCACTGTTGATCAGGCCGATGACGGCGTTGATCGGGCCCTTCACAGCACCCTTGATCTTGTCGAACGCCCGGCCGGCGATGTCCTTCAGGCCGCCCCAGATGCTGGAGAGCTTGTCCTTGACGGCGCTGAACGCCCTCGGGACGACATCCCTGATCCAGTTGACCACCGGCATGATGATGCGCTTGATGCCGTTCCAGACACCGGAGATCACCGACTTCACGCCGTTCATCACCGAGGTGATGACCTTCTTGATGGCGTTGAAGGTGGTCGAGATGACCTTGGAGACCGCGTTCACGACGACCGTGACGGCCTTCTTGATGCCGTCCCAGACCGTCTTGATCAGCTTTCCGGCCGCCTTCATGATCGGGCCGATGGCCTTCATGACGGCGGTGATGACCTTCTTGATGGCGTCGAAGGCGACCTTGAGCACCTTCTGCATGGTCTTCGATCGGGCGGCCATCTCGACCACCTTCTCGATGAGCGGCATGAACAGTTCCATGAGCCGGGCGATGAAGTTGCCCTTCATGGACTTGTTGAGGCCGTTCATCCCCTTCGAGGCGTTGTCGGCACCCTTCTTGAACTGACCGACCTGGTTTCCGCTGGTCGTGCCGGTCTTTCCGGCCTTGGCGAGCGACTTGTCCGCCCGGTCGGCGGCCGACTTGAGGTTGTTCAGTTCACGAGTGGAGCCCTGCGCAGCGCTCCGAATGTTCTTGAGGCCCTGCTCACCGCGGGTGGCGCCGCTGCGGAGTCCGCTGAGCGCGCGGTCGGTGGAAGTGGCTTTGGACTGGAAATCCTTGAATGAATTGGATGCTCTACCGAGAGAGCTGACGAGAGACATGGGCCACCAGATTTCTGTGACTTAACCGATGGTGCGCGATGTTCGGTCTCCGGTTCCCCCGAGGTTGTTCACGTCGCGGGTCAACCCCTGCACCGCAGGGGCTGCCGCACGAGCGGCGTCCCCGACCGCGCGCACCGGGCCCGTGGGCGGTACCGGCGTCCGGGGCGGCGTGCGGCCACCGGCAGACGGCGTCCTTCCGGCGGGTCCTCCGGCAGACTGGGCCCGGCCGGCGGCTTGCTGCGCCTCCCGCTCGCGACGGCGACGCGCGCGGCGGGATTCCCGGGCGCGAGGAGTCGCGCCGTTACTGCCGTCGCCGCCCGCGTTACCTGCGTTGTTGGTGTTGTCGCCGTCGGCGGGTGGGGTGCGGTTGGTGTTGTCGCCGTCTGCGGGCGGGGTGCGGTTGGCGGGGTCGCTGTCTCCGGGCAGGGTGGGGTCGCTGCCATCGCCGTCGGCGTTCGCCTCGGCGGCCCTCCGCTTGATCGACATCCATCCATATTCGCTGCGCTGAATTTGGAATCCACGACCCTCTTCATTCTTGAAGAGTTCCACCTTGCTGAGCATCTTCTCGGTGAAAATTTCAAGGTTGAAAAGCGTGGGAATCTCAAATTTGAGTGCTTGCCAGGCAAGAGCAGCGCCGACAAACTCCATGGGCTTTACGTGCTGCCAAACGGAATCTGCGGTCGCCTCCTCAAGCTCCTTCTGTGTAGTAAGGTCGTTCGGGTCCGGATTTTCTTTCTGTTCACCTCCCTTCGCCGCGCCACCCTCCGGCTTGGGATCCGCCGGCGCCGGTTCCTTGTTTTCCTCCGGACCGTCGACCAGCGCCTTGGGTCGAACATCTTCGCGCTTCAGGAGGTTTTCGAGGGATTCTTTGTCTGCTTTTTTTCGCAAGTCCTCCCGCAAGGAGCTAATTTGATCAGAAAGCTGTTCATTCGTAAGTTCTGTCACGTTGTCTCACCCGCCTTGATCTGGTTCTGGGGGCGTGGTTGAATGTCTCTCTTGCCTGGTCGACTTCAAGAGGGACTGAAAGTGAACCCAGAGATCCTGAAATTAATACCGCCCTTTCTTGGACTAATTGCCCTCGCCTGGATAATCCGACGTCGACTGCTGCTGCGGGCGCGAGGGGTCGAGGTCGCGGCTCACTGTTACGACCGTGAATGGCGCGGCAAGGGCGGACCGACGTTCCTCCTCAGCTATCGAGCACCGGACGGTCGGAAAATGTCCTGCACCGCCAGTGAGAGCGACGTTCCGTCCGGAACCCGTGTCGGCACGTCCGTCACGGTCTGCTATGACCCCAGGGAGCCTGGCCGTGTGGAGACGGCCTTGACGGCGAGGAAGCCCTTGTGGAAGCAAGGGGACGTCATCACCCTCGTAGTAGTGGAAGCCGTTCTCCTGCTGATGGTCGCGTTCAGCTGAAGAACCCGGCCAGTTCGGCAGGGCCCAGCGTTTTCCGGCTCGGTGTCCTGTGCCTGTGCCGTAGGCGCGGGTTCATGCGCCTTCTTGTCACCCGAGCGTGACACCGGGCGCGACCGTCGATTTCGTTGAGCAGGGCGCTGTCACGTGGCATGTGCTTGATCAGCACTGCGAGCCGGCGGGCCGTGAGCCGGCCGCGGTGCCAATCCAGCAGGTCCACGCCGTAGTGCCTCAGGAGG
>NZ_BAAAUD010000063.1:0-582 GCF_039533765.1 Streptomyces enissocaesilis
GCGCGGCCCGAAACAGCGGTAGTAGGCCACCTCCCCGGTGCTGATGTTGCGCCGTGCGAGGACCCAGCCGCGGCGGCCGTGCGGGAACTGCTGCCGGATCGGCGTGGCGACCCAGTCGTAGACGCGGGGCCCGTGTGCGCCGTCGCCGCAGGACATCCGTGTCCACGCGCCGGCCCGCACCTTGGCGATGAGCTCGTCCACGCGCGTGGTGGTGCGCAGCCCGGAGGGCACCTCATCGTCGCAGCGGGTGGCCATCACATAGGCGATGTCCTGCTGTTCGCACCAGGTACGCAGGCCCGGGTTCTGCCCGTAGGCCTCATCCGCGGTGAACCAGGCGAACGGCACTCCCGCTGCCACAGCCCGCTGCAACATCGTCTGCGCCTGCTGCGGTTTGGTCGCGAACTCGACCTCATCGGGCACTTTCGCCTTACGGCAGCGGTCCCGATCGCTGGTCCAGGCCTTCGGCAGGTACAACTCCCGGTCGATCAACGCCCGTCCCGCTGGACTGGTATACGCCAGGAACACTCCGATCTGGCAGTTGTCGACCTTGCCGCTGGTACCGGTGTACTGCCGCTGCACTCC
>NZ_BAAAUD010000064.1:0-598 GCF_039533765.1 Streptomyces enissocaesilis
CATGACGTACTCCCTAAACGATGTGATCTGCGAACACCCACAATCCTGAACTCCTCACCCCGCCGAAGCCCCTCAGATCAAGGCGGAAACCCCACACATCAAGACACAATTCACCGGGCTTCCCCTCAGGAAAGGCATCGAAAGGCGAGGCAGAAGCCCTGGGGGCCACGGCCCCTCCCCTGTGCTGCCTTCAGGTCCAAGCCTTGCGGCGGCCGGTTGCCGTTGGCTTCTTTCACAGCACCAGAGGCGGCAACGGGCGCGAGCAGCGACTGGCCAGAGAGTTCAAGGGTCCGACGCGGTTCGCGTTCTGCCGCCTGAATCCACGGGTTGCCCAGGCGGGCTCTACGTGGAAGTGCTCCCGCACTGGACGACGCAGCGCCGTGCAGTGCCGCTGAAGGTGGGTCGCATGGCTCGTTCTGCGGCATCAGGGCGAGATACGTGACTTGCGATCGGGGTCACAGAACAACAGGACCAAAAACTGTTGCGTCTCCTCAGAAGCCGTGTCTCAACCGGTCATGGAACGTGTGAGTCGAACGGGTTTCCCGCCGGGGTGATCTTCCGGTGGTGGGTGCATGAAGGCAGGGCCCCTTGGTAGCTC
>NZ_BAAAUD010000065.1:0-612 GCF_039533765.1 Streptomyces enissocaesilis
TCGTCGAAGGACACGTCAACCGGATCAAGATGCTCAAGCGCCAGATGTTCGGACGCGCCGGCTTCGCACTGCTCCGCAAGCGGGTCCTCCTCGCCCCGTGATCGATGTCAGTGGCTCCTGGAACCATGTCTTCGTCCGAGACAGCCGTATCAGGAGCCATGCATGGGAACGTGGGGAACCGGCCCGTTCGACAGCGACCTCGCCGCAGACTTCGTCGATGAACTTGAGGGACTCACCCACCAGCAGGTCATCGACGTGCTGGAGCGGGCATTCCAGCGAGTCACCGACTCGGGAGAACGCGTCGATGGCGGAGACGGGGCCGAAGCCGTTGCCGCCGGCGCTCTCGTCGCCAGCACCCTCCCAGACAGCCCCATCGTGATTGACCCCGATGACGGCCCCAGGGAACCGCTGCCCGAACTGCCAGCCTCGCTTCGCGCGTCGGCGAGACTCGCACTGGACCGAGTTCTCCGGGACGGATCAGAAATGGCAACCGGCTGGGTGGACAGCGCCGACGCCGCCCAGTGGTGCCAGGAAGTGCGACAGATCCTCCGAGCACTCGAAACACCCACTGATCACGAATCGTGACCGCTTCACGGAAAGCGAGCCAGAGCC
>NZ_BAAAUD010000066.1:0-755 GCF_039533765.1 Streptomyces enissocaesilis
GCAGCGGGGTTGTGACAGGAACGGCCTTCAGCAGCGTCGGTGGTGGTCAGTAAGCTCTGGGCAGGGCTGTACTTCGTGTGATTCTCCTGTCGTCGGGGGGTGTGGTGCGGCGGGTTGTCCGACCGGGGGGTGTGGCGCGCTGTGGCGATGATGTTGCCGGACGAGCTCGAGTGGGTCCTGCAGATGCTCGGCTACAACTGGCCGACGGCGAACGAGGATCTGCTGCGGGAGTCCGCCGCGCTGTGGCGCACGTTCGGTGACGACGCCCAGAAGCTGCGCATCCGGGCGGACACCAGCGCGGGAACGGTGGTCGCGCACAACCAGGGCGAGTCGATCGACAAGTTCAGGGCCCACTACAAGAAGTTCTCCGACGGCCCGGACGGCTACCTCGCCAACGCCGTCGAGGCCGCCTACATCATCGCCCACACCTTCGAGGCCGCGGCGATCCTGGTGGAGCTGGCGAAGTACGCGGTCATCGTCCAGCTGATCGCGCTGGCCCTCCAGATCGCGGCCGCGGCCGCCGCCTCGGTCGTCACCTTCGGCCTGTCCGCCGCCGCCGGCATGGCCGCGACCCAGCTGACCCGCGTGGCCGTGCGCCGTATCCTCGACGCGCTCAAGGACGCGCTGATGCAGGCCATCGTCGAGGCGATGAGGGAACCGGCCGTCTCGGCCGTCCAGGCCATGGTCACCGACCTGGTCACGCAGTCCGTCAACGTCGGCTTCGGCACCCAGGAGGGCTTCGACCTCAGCAAGAC
>NZ_BAAAUD010000067.1:0-856 GCF_039533765.1 Streptomyces enissocaesilis
AGGCGTTGTCACGTTGTTGGGTGGGTAGGGCCTGACGGTGTGTCGGGGCATGGTTCCAGTCGGGCTCCGGGCCTGTTGCTCAGGCCACTGCGGGCCGGGCGGTTACCTGGTCCCAGATCGTGAAGCGGATGGTCATCTCGGCCCGGTAGCCGGGAGCGGTCATCAGGTGGCGGCGGGGTCGGAAGTGGGGTGAGATGCCGCTGAACGCGGACAGGAACCGCTGCGCGGCGCCGGTGCTGCGGAAGCCTTTCATCGCCCGTTCGCGCTGCCGCGTTGGCTGGTGGCTGTTCTCGGCCCGGTTGTTCAGACCCTTGTGGGAGCGGTGCTCGACGGAGGGCATGATCTCGCGGTGGGCCGCGCCGTAGGAGCGGAGCTTGTCGGTGATGATCACCCGCGGCACCGCACCCGTGTTCTTCAGCAGGCGGCGGAAGAAGCGCCTGGCCGCAGCGGTGTCCCGCCGGTTCTGCACGAGGATGTCCAGGACGTTGCCGTCCTGGTCGACGGCCCGCCACAGGTACTTCTGCTCTCCGTTGATCTTGACGAATACCTCGTCCAGGTGCCACTTGTCACCGGGCCGGGGCTGCCGACGGCGCAGCGCGCCTGCGTAGGCCTGCCCGAACTTCACACACCAGCGGCGGACCGTCTCATAGGAGACGACGATCCCGCGCTCGAGCATCAGCTCCTCGACCTCGCGGAAGCTGAGGGGGAAGCGGAAGTACAGCCACACGCAGTGGGAGATGATCTCGACCGGGTACCGGTGCCCCTTGTACGACGGCGACACGGCCCCCACGAACAACCCCCTCCAGCACGATCAACCAGAAGATCATCCCATCCAGTCAACCAACGTGACAGCGCC
>NZ_BAAAUD010000068.1:0-911 GCF_039533765.1 Streptomyces enissocaesilis
CCCACCACCGCAACCCACCCCCACCACCGCCCTCCACCGTCACACTGGTGTCACCCACCAAGCCAAACAGCAGATGCCTAAAAAGATCCTAAATCAACGGTATTGGGCCTAGTCCACCTCGTCCGCCGCTTCCATTACGAGATCGCCGAGCTCCAGCCCGGCGAGGCCGTCGGCTGGACCGCTCCGGGCGGGCTTCGGGGGCCCGCCCGCAACCTGGCCTCCGGCACCGCCGTCCGCGTCCGCCCCGGCCACTGCCCGCCCGGCACCAAGGGCGGCTACTTCCCCCTCGAGCTCGCGGTTCTCCGCGACATCCTCGCCGAACTCGACGGCATGGTCCGCTGGGGCGGCGACGACCGCGCCGTCGACGAGGCCCTCTTCTACCTCGCCGTCGGCCCCGACGACACCCGCCTGACAGCCGTCGCCGAACGCCTCCGCGTCGGCGAGACCACCTCCGGCCGGGGCGCCGGCACCCTCGTAGACGTTCACGACAAGCGCCGCCGCTCGGTCGCCAACGCCCTCGCCCGCCGCCAGCGCAACGGGGCCTGACGCCACTCCGCGCGCGGCCCGGGACTCCGGTGGGTGGGGCTCATTCGGACAGGCGAGCCGGAACATCTCGGGCGTCAGAGAGTCCGAATGAGCCCCCCTTCTTCCCGGCTGTCTGGAGGCCGGTGCACGGCGACTTCGTCTTTGCGGAGCAGTGCGTGAGCGCCCGGTTGGTCGTCATTCCCGTTTCCGCGCTGGATGCATGGCGCGGTTACCCGGCTCAGCTTGTTCTTTAACCTCTGTCCGCACTCTGACGTTCCCCTGTTACTGACTTCGGCTTGTCAGGGTGTGGCTGGGTCGTCGAGGGTGAGGCCGGTGCCGGCTATGAATCCGTCGAGTGTGTCGGGTCGGTATTGAAGGCGTTTGAG
>NZ_BAAAUD010000069.1:0-939 GCF_039533765.1 Streptomyces enissocaesilis
CGGGCAGGAGTCCGTCATGGTGCGTCGGCATGAACTGACGAATGCTCAATGGGATCGCATTGCCCCGCTGCTGCCGGAGACTGGCGGGCCGGGTGGGCGGTGGGCCGACCACAGGACCGTGGTCAACGGCGTGCTCTACCGGACCCGGACCGGCATTCCCTGGCGTGACCTGCCCGAACGCTACGGATTCTGGCAGACGATCTACGAACGCCACCGCCGCTGGTCGGCCGACGGCACCTGGTCGAAGATCCTGCGGGCGTTGCAGGCCGGCGCCGACTCCACCGCCCAGGGCGCGGACGGCTCGTGGGCGGTCAACGCCGATTCCACCACTTGCCGGGCCCACCAGCACGCGGCCGGAGCCCGGCAGCGCCCGCCGGTCGACCACCCCGAAAAGGGGGCGGAACACGTGTGGACTCAGAGGGCCGAGAGGCCCTGGGACGCTCCCGGGGCGGGCTGACCAGCAAGGTGCACCTGCTGGCGGACGACCGCTGCCGGCCCCTGGTCTGGCTGACCTCGCCCGGCCAACGCGGCGACAGCCCAATGTTCATCCCGCTCATGCAGGCTCTGAACGTGGCCCGCACCGGGGCCGGGCGTCCCCGCACCCGACCGGACCGGGCCCGCGGCGACAAGGCGTACTCCAGCCGCGCGAACCGCGTCTACCTGCGTCAACGCGGCATCAAAGCGACAATCGCCCAGCCGGACGACCAGCGCGCGAACCGCCGCCGACGCGGACGGGCCGGCGGCCGCCCACCGTCCTTCGACCGCGAGCAGTACCGCCGGCGCAACACAGTCGAACGCTGCATCGGCAAGCTCAAACAGCACCGGGCCGTCGCGACCAGGTACGACAAACGCGACTACATCTTCAACGGCACCCTGGCCACGGCAGCCATCGTGATCTGGCTCCGCGACCTCATCAAAGAACCATCAGACACGGCCTAG
>NZ_BAAAUD010000070.1:0-986 GCF_039533765.1 Streptomyces enissocaesilis
CCACCCCCTGAACCGCGGGAATGCGTCCGACGAACCGCCGCGCATGGAACTGCTCCACTTCCTGGAACGTGCCCGGCTCCGACAGCTCGACCAGAAGCCGGCTCCCCACGGAAAAAACAGCGCAAGTCGTTCGCTGAGGTGTCACTGACCACTGGCAACAGCACCATTCCCCTAAGGCAGGCGCAGCAGTGGCCTGGAGCAGTTGTCGGACGTCATACCGCCGCGCAGCACTCCGCCCCCCAGCACTCGCAGTGGACAGGGTGATGGTCCGGCCCTTCGCCCTGAAGTTCGGCACGCAGTCGCGCACGACAGGACACGGCCGGCAGTCCCGTACGGAAAACTGCGCACGGACGACAGACAGGCCCAGTTGGGACCGGTCCTCTCTCCATCCGGTGTTGATGGTTCCGTTCGGGCAGCTCACACGCTTGCTGTCCCAGTCAATCACCATCTCGAGCCAGGAGAGTTCGCGCGCGGCGGGAAGAACGTGGGTGGAGTCGGTCCTCGCCCGGCCTGCTGTCCTGAGGAGCCCTTTGTCCCGGGCTGCCATCGGGATGCCGTCCAGGATCCGACGCCCGGCATCTTCCTGGACCAACCGGTCCCTGAATTCCGACAGCAGCGAGTAGTCGAAGCCAGGGGTCTCCGGGTCCAGCCCGAGGGCGTACTTGGAATCGATCCTGGCTCGCACCGCCTCCGCGGCCTGCCGGTCGGTCAGGCCCTCAACCAATTGCAGCACCAACACCAGCGCCAGCCTGCCCGGTGACCGCGCCGGCCTGCCACCTGTGGGAAACAGGTCTGCGAACTCCTCAGCGCCGCACAACGGTTCCAGCTCGTCCCGGGCTGTGATCGCGAGGCTCCCCTTCGGAAACGCCGCTCGCGCCACCCGAACCGTCCCCGCCGGAATCTTCCCCGGCCCCATCGGCTGCATCGACACCGCACCCACCCCCAACGCACGTCGGCCTTCACGGCCCCAACCAGGTCGTGAAGGC
>NZ_BAAAUD010000071.1:0-1114 GCF_039533765.1 Streptomyces enissocaesilis
TGGGTGGTGTGGGTGTGGTGGCGGCCGCCGTCGGGGCGGGTCAGGGGGTGGTGTTGAGGGCTTCGTTGAGGCTGGCGACGGCGAGGAGGACGGCGTGCTTGGCGGCTTCGGTGTCGTGCAGGCCGTTGACCATGACGAAGTCGTGGACGATGCCGCCGAAGCGGGCGTTGGTCGCGGCGACGCCGGCCTGGCGCAGGCGGGCAGCGTAGGCCTCGCCCTCGTCGCGCAGGACGTCGGCCTCGGCGGTGATGATCAGGGCGGAGGGCAGGCCGGCGAGGTCCTCGAGGCTGGCGCGCAGGGGTGAGACGGTGATCTGGCCGCGCTCCTCCTCGCTGAGGGTGTACTGGTCCCAGAACCACTTCATGCCCTCGCGGGAGAGGAAGTAGCCCTCGGCGAACTGCTCGTAGGAGTCGGTGTCGAATGCCGCGTTGGTCACCGGGTAGAACAGCACCTGCTTGACGAAGCGCACGTCGCCGCGTTCCTTGGCGAGCAGGGTCAGCGCGGTGGCCATGTTGCCGCCCACCGAGTCACCCGAGACGGCGATCCGTGTGGCGTCCAGGTTCTTGTCCGCGCCGTTGCTGACCACCCACTGCGCCGCCGCGTAGCTCTGCTCGAGTGCGACCGGGTAGCCGACCTCCGGGGAGCGGTCGTACTCGGGGAAGACCACCGCGGCGTTCGCCCCGATGGCCAGGTCCCGCACGAGCCGGTCGTGGGTGTGGGCGTTGCCGAACACCCAGCCCGCACCGTGCACGTACAGGACCACCGGAAGCGTGGCGCCGGCCGAGCCCGCCGGGCGCACGATGCGCACCTTGACGCTGCCGGTCGGGCCACCCAGCACCTCCACCCACTCCTCATCGATCTCCGGCTTGAAGATCGGGGCGTCCTGAACACCGTCGACCGTCTTGCGGCCGTCCTCCGGTGTCATCTGGTAGAGGAAGGGGGGCTCCGAGGTGGCATCCACGAACGCCTGCGCAGCAGGCTCCAGAGCGATGTTACGAGGGTTACCGGCCATGACGTACTCCCTAAACGATGTGATCTGCGAACACCCACAATCCTGAACTCCTCACCCCGCCGAAGCCCCTCAGATCAAGGCGGAAACCCCACACATCAAGAC
>NZ_BAAAUD010000072.1:0-1125 GCF_039533765.1 Streptomyces enissocaesilis
CCTCCTGAGGCACTACGGCGTGGACCTGCTGGATTGGCACCGCGGCCGGCTCACGGCCCGCCGGCTCGCAGTGCTGATCAAGCACATGCCACGTGACAGCGCCCTCCTGAGCGAGACGGACGGTGAGGCAGCCGACTGGTCGACCACCGATTACCTGCTGGCGGCGGTGGTCGACCACCTGGCGGCGGCGAACTGGATGTTCGCGTCAGTCCACTCGGACGAGGACTCCGAGCCGCCGGAGCAGCCGGTTCCGGTACCGCGTCCGGGCGACAAGAAGGCAGTGCCCGCCGCGCAGGCAGAGCCGGTGCAGGAGTCCGGATCGGAGCCGGAGGCCATGAGTCCCCAGGAACTCGCGCGGTTCTTCAGCTGACCACGGTATGCAAGAGCACGGCGACGGCGGCCACGAGGACGAACGCGCCCTGGACGACGGAGCCGATCCTGGACTCGAAGGAGTAGAGGTACTGCGCCGACACGGCCGAGGTCGGCTTCTCGGGGGCGAACACCACCTTGAAGCGCTCGCCCAACCGCGGGGCCCGCTTCGGACTGCTCACCATCCGGTACACCTCCAGCCGGGGATTCGGCCGGTACGTGCAGTTCACGTTCTCCACCGCGTTTCCGCCGCGCCGAATTCGCTTTTTGCGGACAGCGCCGGTTTCGGTCCCCCTGCTCCTGAACCTGCGATCGCGAATCTGGTTCGACACAAAGAGCAGTGTCGCAATGCCCAGGGGAACGTAAAGTATCCAAACGCTAACTAAAAGGGCCGAAAAATCCGAAACAGCTAGATACACGCCCCCAGGGTTGCGCAGATACCGACAGGACAACGTGCAGCCTACAACGCACGTCGTATCAAAGGACTCGATGCGGCCGAAGACTGCATAACGCCCATAGGACTGGAAGAGGCGCTCAAGAAGGAGGTCGAGGTGAACGCCTGCCTCACCAGAGCCGCTGAAGCAAAGGCCGGGGGTGAGAAATGTGGCACGAGTAACAAGAGAGAAGACAGGGGCTGCGCCGGCTCGACGGCGACGATGTGGACGGCCTGCTGAAGCTGCTGCTCGGTGAGGAGCAGTTCAAGCGCTTCGGGAAGCACGAGGTCACGATGCAGGACATCGGGGCGATCCTGAACGC
>NZ_BAAAUD010000073.1:0-1147 GCF_039533765.1 Streptomyces enissocaesilis
CCTGTCCGGGCTGCACCACCTCGACCACGCCTGCCGCACAGCCCTGGAGAACTGGGCCCAGCGGCACAGCGCACCCGACACCGAACCGGTGAAGGTCACGACCACCCATGCTCCCGCCCGCCCGGACGACGGCTCGGTCGGCCCGGATTCGCCGTAGGGCGGCCGCGTGCGCAACCTCGGCTGAACGGCAATGCCGGAACAAGCGGATGGTCTCGACAGCATGCCTGTCTGTCCGGCATCACCGCGGTTCCGGGGAACGCTTTGGCGCTGAGGGCGCGCATCTCCCAGGGATGCCGCTCTACAGCTTCCACCATGGCCCAACCGATCTGGCGCGGTGGGGCCACCTCATGGCACGCCGCGAGTACGGGGTGTGGGGAATCGGCAGCAGTCGGTGCGGGAGTATCGCGGGCAAATGCCTTCGCCGGGTCGACCGGGCGTTGCCTGGCGTGAGGACCGGGTCCGGTTCTGGCAGGTGATCGCGCGGGGGGCTGAGTTCAGTGGACGCAGCGGCTGCGATCGGGGTCTTGCCGGCCGTGGGGTCGCGGTGGTTTCGTCATGCTGACGGGCTGACTCCATGTCTTGCCCCGAGTGTCTCGGGCTGATACCTGTCGTTCGCCGAACGGGAGGAGATCGCTCTGCTGCGCGCCCGGGATCTCGGCGTGCGTGCGATTGCGAAATACTTAGGCCGTTGGCCCTCGACGATCTCGCGGGAACTACGGCGCAACGCGTCCACCCGGACCTATCGCCTGGGGTACCGGGCCTCGCTGGCGCAGTGGCACGCCGAGCGGCGTGCACAGAGGCCGAAGACGGCGAAGCTGGTGATCAACCAGCGTCTCCATGACTACATTCAGGGCCGGCTGGCCGAGATCGTCGTCCATGCCGCGCACGGCCAGGTCGTCGAGGGGCCGCAAGTGCGGCCGTGGCAGGGCAGGAACAAGCTTCGCCGGCAGGATCGCCGATGGGCCAGCGCGTGGAGTCCGGAGCAGATATCGCAGCGGCTCAAGGTGGACTTCCCCGAGGATGAGTCCGTGCGTATCTCCCCTGAGAAGCCGTGTCTCAACCGGTCATGGAACGTGTGAGTCGAACGGGTTTCCCGCCGGGGTGATCTTCCGGTGGTGGGTGCATGAAGGCAGGGCCCCTTGGTAGC
>NZ_BAAAUD010000074.1:0-1172 GCF_039533765.1 Streptomyces enissocaesilis
TACTGACTTCGGCTTGTCAGGGTGTGGCTGGGTCGTCGAGGGTGAGGCCGGTGCCGGCTATGAATCCGTCGAGTGTGTCGGGTCGGTATTGAAGGCGTTTGAGTCTGTTGCGGACGAGGATCTCGAGTCGGTCGAGGGCCATGACGGCGAGGTTGGCCAGGCTGCGTTTGACGTGCGCCCAGACCCACTCGACCGGGTTCAGGTCCGGCGAGTAGGCGGGCAGCAGGAAGACGGTCAGCCACTCCCGCTCGGCCACGAGGTCGCGCATCCTGCGGGAGACGTGAGTGTTCAGCCGATCCCACACCAGCACGATCGGCGCCCTGACCAGTTGATGGACTCCGTCGATCAACGCGATGAAGTCCCGCTCGCCCATGCTGCGACGTTCACCCTTGCCCGCGGTGTGGCTCCGCAGACGGTGGCACAACCGGGTCCTCGATCCCGGCCGCATCGCGATCAGCCCGGCCACCGACAACCGGCCCGAACGGCGGCCGCTGACCGTGACGACCGGAGTCACTCCGCGCCGGCCCCAGGTCCTGCCCCGGGGCGGCCTACGGGTGAAGCCGGCTTCGTCCTCGAAACAGACGTAGCCCCCGCAGGCCGCCCTCGCCCTTTTACCTCCGCCCAGGTCGCCTCCCGCCACACCTTCACAGCCCTCTCGTCGCGTTCCGCGACCCGCCGGACGGGGACCTGCGGGCTGAAACCGAGCCGGTGCATCAACCGGGTCGCACCCGAGACGCTGTAGGAGACGTGGAACTTCCGCCCGATCAACGTGACCACTCTCGACGCGGTCCACACCTGGTCCTCCACCCACCCGTGCGCGGCCGGACCCTCCTCCAGATACACGACCAGCTTCTCCAATGACCGCGGGGACAGGCGGCACCGTGACCCGCTCGGACCGCGGGAGGCAAGAGCCTGCACACCGCCCTCCTGCCACAACTGCCGCCATTGGTAGGCCGACTTCACGCTCACCCGCAACCGCCGTGCGACCTCCGACGGCCCGACCTTCTGCTCGAACAGCTCGACCGCCTGCATCCGCACCGACTCCCGACGCCGACGCGCCGGCGAAGTCAACCCGCCCCCATCCGCGTATCTCATACACCACGGATACAGCCATCCACCCACACCCCCCAGGGACTTCGCGAGAATTCACCCCGACGAGCGCAAGTCAGTAA
>NZ_BAAAUD010000075.1:0-1221 GCF_039533765.1 Streptomyces enissocaesilis
CGTGCACGACCATGACGACGCGACCGCAGCGGGCGAACGCTGGTTCGACTACGCGGCGGCGCACCCGCACTCCAGCACGGAGATCGGCGGAGTGGCCGTGGTCGCCGGCCCCGCACCTGAGACCGCCGAACTGCACGCGCTGATCGACTTGGTCCGGGCGGCCCACCCACCACTGCGCGACCGGGCCCGCCCACGGGGCACGAACACGGCAGGACCGGCCGAGCCCGCCGATCACCTCGATGAGGTCGCGCTGCCCGCACACGGCGGCGACGCCGCACTGCACGCCGCGATCGAGCACGTATGCGCCCGGCCGCTCAAGGACGTCACCTGGGGCATGACCCTGCTCCACGGCCACCGCGACAACGAGTTCGCCCTCCTCCTCCGCGCCCACCACGGCCTCCTGGACGGCATGTCCCTGATCGGGATCACCCTCGCCGCGCTGCAGGAACCCGGCCTCCCACACCGCCGCACACCCCCCGTGCCCCCACCCTCCTGGACGACCACTCGCGTGCGCGCCCTGCTACGCACGGTCGCCGGCCTCGCGTTGTCCACGCACGCAATCAGCCTCGGCCCCGCGCGCGTCCAGGCTCCGACCGGCCCACCCAGTCGCTTGTGGGTTCACACCCCACTGCCCCGCATGAAAGCCATCGCGCGGGCGGCCGGCACCAGCCTCAACGACGTCTACCTGGCCGCCCTCGCCGGCGCCCTGCGCCCCGGGCTGCCCGACTGTGCCACAAGCACCGTGCGGGCGATGGTCCCCCTCAATACCCGGCGCGGCCACACGAGCACCGCATTGGGCAACTTCCACCGCGGCGTCCCCGTCGCCCTGCCCTGCCACCTGCCCACCGCCACCGAGCGCCTGGCCGCCACACACCTGGCCACCGCCAACATCCGGGCCAGCCACCGCGACCCCGACGCGGACGTCCTGTTCGAGACCCTGCCCACGCGCTGGCACGGCAGAATCCTGGCACGAGCCCTGCACCCGCGCCGCACCACCTTGCTGGCCACCCATGTCCCCGGACCCGCACGTCCCCTCGAACTCCACGGCCACACCATCCACACCTTGCTGCCGCTGATGTTCCTGCCCGCAGGACACCACCTGTCGGTCTGCCTGGGCGAATACGCCGGAACCGCGCACCTGGCCCTCGTCGCCGACCCCAGCCTCCCCGACCTCGACGAACTCCCCACCCGCTGGCTCGCCGAACTCGACGCGCTCGAAGC
>NZ_BAAAUD010000076.1:0-1279 GCF_039533765.1 Streptomyces enissocaesilis
GTCCAGGCCCATGTAGCGGCGGCCTTCGGTCCATTCGTCGGTTTGTTCGGCGAGGACGGCGCCGATGAGGCGGATGATCGCGGCGCGGTTGGGGAAGATGCCGACGACGTCGGTGCGGCGGCGGATCTCTTTGTTGAGCCGTTCCTGGGGGTTGTTGGACCAGATCTGTTTCCAGATCACGCGGGGGAACGTGGTGAAGGCGAGCAGTTCCTCGCGGGCGTCGTCGAGGTGGTCCGCGGCGTCGGGGAATCGTTCGGCCAGGGTCGTCACGGTGCGGGTGTACTGCGCTTGGACGGCGTCGGCGTCGGGCTGGTCGAAGATCGTGCGGATCAGGGTCGCGACCCATGGCTGCGCCGATTTCGGGACCTTCGGCAGCAGGTTGCGCAGGTAGTGGGTGCGGCATCGCTGCCACGCCGCGCCGGGCAGGGTAGCCCCGATCGCTGCGACCAGACCGCGGTGGGCGTCGGACACCACCAGTTTGACACCGGACAGGCCACGCGCGGTGAGGGAGCGCAGGAACGCCAGCCAGCCGGCGCCGTCCTCCTCGCTGGTGACGTCCAGGCCGAGGACCTCCCGCTGCCCGTCGCTGTTGACGCCGGTGGCGACGAGGGTGTGCACGCCGACGATCCGGCCGCGTTCGCGGACCTTCACCACGAGTGCGTCCAACGCCAGGAACGTGTACGGGCCGGCGTCCAGGGGCCGGTTGCGGAACGCCTCGACCTGCGCGTCCAGATGCGCCGCCATCTCCGACACCTGGCTCTTGGACAGCCCGGTGATGCCGAGCTGCTCCACGAGCTTCTCCACCCGGCGGGTCGACACCCCCAGCAGGTACGCGGTCGCCACCACCGAGATCAGCGCCTGTTCGGCGCGGCGGCGGTGCTGCAACAGCCAGTCCGGAAAGTAGCTGCCCTGCCGCAACTTCGGGATCGCCAGCTCGACCGTGCCGGCGCGGGTGTCCCAGTCCCGGTGCCGGTAGCCGTTGCGCTGGTTCGTGCGTTCGTCGCTGCGTTCCCCGTACGGTGCGCCGCACACGGCGTCAGCTTCCGCGGACATGAGCGCTTCGGCGAACGTCTTCACCATCGAACGCAGCAGATCGGGTGACGCCGAGCCAAGTTCCTCACGCAGGAACCGGCCAACGTCCACACTCTTGGGTGCGGTCATCGCTTGATCTCTCCTTCGGTACTTTCGTCAGTTCGAAGGATCAAGCGGTGACCGTCTCCATCTCCTCAACCACCTCAAAGGTGGGCGATTCGTACACCACTCCCGTGGACATGACCCC
>NZ_BAAAUD010000077.1:0-1295 GCF_039533765.1 Streptomyces enissocaesilis
GGAGCCGGCTTCTGGTCGAGCTGTCGGAGCCGGGCACGTTCCAGGAAGTGGAGCAGTTCCATGCGCGGCGGTTCGTCGGACGCATTCCCGCGGTTCAGGGGGTGGTGTGGTGGCTTTCGGGTTGGGGGCCGTGCCAGTCCAGGCACAGGACGGTGGCGTCGTCCCTGACATGGCCGTCGCAGGCTTCGGCGACCGCGGTGACCAGGGCGCGCACGACCTCGCGCGGGTGCTCGGTCGCGGTTTTACGGATGAGGCCGGGCAGGTCGACTGCTTTGGCTTGGCGTTCTTGCATGCCGTCGGTGAAGAGCACGAGGCGGTCACCGGGGCGCAGGTCGAGGTCCTGCACCTGGTACGGGCCCTGTCCGACGACGCCGAAGGGCAGGTCCACGGCCAGGCGGAGTTCGTCGACCGCACCCTCACGCAGCAGTAGCGGCCCGGGATGGCCGGCGTTGACCAGTTGGGCGCCGGTGCCGTCCAGGGCGATGCGCAGGAGTTGGCCGGTGGCGAAGGTCTTTCGGCCGTGGTCGAGGAGGGCCTGGTGGATCCGGCGGGCCTGTTCGGCAAGGCCGGCCCCGGCGCGGCGGGCACCGCGGGAGGCGTTGACCAGGAGAGTGGCCATGAGCGAGGCATCGACGTCGTGTCCCATGGCATCGGTGACGGACAGGTGCAGGGAGTCGTGGTCGAGGCTGTAGTCATAGGTGTCACCGGCGATGTCGGAGGCCGGGACCAGGGCGCCGGCCAGGGTGAACTCGGCGGCTTCGCAGGAAGGGGCCGAGGGCAGGAGCTGGCGCTGGATCTCCGCGGCCAGACTGACCGAAGTGGTGCGATTGCCCCAGTGGTAGAGGTCGGTGAACCGGCGGTCGGTGACGATGATGTACGCCAGCGCGTGCGCCGCCTCTTCGACCTGCTCCAGCACATCCGGTGTGACCCGGGCCAGGAACAGCTCCAGAACACCGATGGTGTCACCGCGGTTCGTGACGGGAGCCAGCACCCGCTGCCCCTGCTCGCCCTCCGGCGCCCGCACCAGCTTCTGAGTACGCAGGACCTCGTCGTAGACGCTGCTGCCGGCGAGGGAGACCTGCTCGGCACGCCGCTCCTGCTGCGCAGCCCCCTTCTCGCTGACCCGCAGCATGCGCCGCCCGACGACATCGACGAACAGGAAGGACACGTAGCGCGCGCCGAACCGGTCGCGCAGATTGCGCGCCACGACATCGAGGGAGCCCACCGGCGCGGCCTCCTCCGCCGCTGCCAGCACCTCAGCCAGTCCGATCCGATCACCAGCCACAACAGCCTCC
>NZ_BAAAUD010000078.1:0-1358 GCF_039533765.1 Streptomyces enissocaesilis
TCCACCTCGTCACCACGCGGGGTGCCGGCGGCTGCGCGGTGACTGGCCGTGGCGAGGTGCGCTTCTCTCGCAGGTAGGCGCTGACCCGGCCGTAGCTGCCTCGATAGCCCAAGGGAACGATCTCTTCCCAGAGCTTCCAGGCGTTGGTGCAGCCCTCGTCCCAACGTTCGTCCAGGTAGGGCTTGTACTCGTCGAGAACGGAGGTCCTGTTGTGCTGCCACTGACCGCGAAAGAGGTCTTCCGGCTTCGCAGCGTCGGCGAGGCTCTTGACGGTGCGGTGGGTCATGTTCAGCTGACGCCCGATGGAACGGCGGCTGTGGCCGGCTTCCAGCAGCGCGTGGACCGTGGCGTGCCTGGTTCGGACGCGGTTGGCGAATCGCTCGCTCCGCCATGGAGAGTCCGCCTTCTCCTCGGGCGGCGCCGGTTCGTCGGCCTGCCCCTCGCGATCGGGGACCAGGACGCGAAGGCACGGGCGGTGGCGGGCGACAGCCCGCTCAGCAGCCTCCCCTAGGTTGTGCCACAAATGCCAGCGGTCGGCGACCTGCGTCGCCTGGGGTGCCCCGGCTCTGGCGCCCTCTGCGAAGAACGGCGCGCGGTCCCGGCAGACGACCTCGATCCCGGGTCGCTTCGCCAGCCATGCGGCCAGGCTGGACGCCCCCCGGTCAGGCAGCAAATCCACCGGCCGACGGGTCTCGACGTCGACGAGCACCGTGCCGTAGACCCGTCCTTTGCGTGTGGCGTACTCATCAACACCAACCACCCGCGGGGCCGGGACTTGGGGTTCGGGCAATGCATCGAGCAGCCGCAACACCGCGCTGCGGCTGATGGACACCCCGAAGGTCCGTGCCATCCGGGCGCCAGCCCGGCCGGCGAGGGCGAGACCCACCGCGGCGAGAGTCGACCGCAACCGCTCCGTCCACCTGCTGTACCGCCGGGTCAGTCCCGGCATCTGCTCAGCGAACGTCCGCCGAGCACACGAAGACTCCGGACAGAAGAACCGTCGAACTCGCAGTTGTAGGACCACCAGACGTCCCCCACTCGGCACGTCCGCAGGAAACCGCAGGTAAGAGCTGTGCACCCGGGTCGACTCGCTCCCACAGTCCGGGCATGCCGCCCCGGCCGCCGTACTGCACACGTCGATGTGTATCGCCTCGTGGCTCACGTCCAGCGACAGCACCGACACGTCCGCGATGGACGGTAACAGCAGGCTCTCCAGAGGAGGCGACGTCTCTTCCACGACGCCGCACTGTCGACCACGCCAAGTTCGTCCCTGGTCATTTTCAGGCAACTTCCCGGAGCCTGATCGGAGCAGCAGCCGTCACTCAGCGTGCGCGCATCACGGAAAGCGAGCCAGAACC
>NZ_BAAAUD010000079.1:0-1417 GCF_039533765.1 Streptomyces enissocaesilis
CTTGGTGTTTAACCTCGGCCGTTCACCTGACCTGCTGATCTTGGTTCGTTCCCGGGACAGCAGGGCGGCCGTTCTTCACGCTTCGAGGTGTCGAGCAACGTCACGTGAAGGAACGGCCGCTGGTGAAGAGTCTCGCCGCTGAACAGTCCGCCGACGCCGCGTTGGGCGTCCTGTCCCACTTTCGTGTCCAGTTCTACGACTGCCCCTACACCCGGGCGGATGCCCTCTTCGAGCTCACCGAGGCGGTGCTGTGCTCGGACGGCCCGGTCACCTCGCTGGTCGAGTTGACGCTCACGGCCGAGCACCGGCGCGGGCACGGAGCGATGTACGACGCGGTCAACCACGGCTGGCTGGAACCGCGCCGCCTGCGCAGGCTGCTTGCCTCCACGCCGCTGCCGCGTGCCGCCGACGGGCGGATCGTGCTCGCGGTGGACGTGAGCAACTGGCTGCGACCCGACGCCCCCACCAGCCCGGAGCTGCTGTTCTGTCACGTCTACGGACGGGGCCGCAGCGCGGATCAGTTCATCCCCGGCTGGCCCTACTCCTTCGTCGCCGCGCTGGAGACGGGACGCACGTCCTGGACGGCCTTGCTGGACGCGATCAGGCTGGGGCCGGCCGACGATGCCACCGCAGTGACCGCCACCCAGCTGCGCGAGGTGGTCACCCGGCTGGTGCACGCCGGGCAGTGGCGGCCGGGCGACGCGGACATCCTCGTCGTCATGGACACCGGCTACGATGTCACCCGCCTCGCCCACGTCCTGGCCGACCTGCCCGTCGAGCTGGTCGGCCGGCTCCGCTCGGACCGCGTCATGCTCCGGGACGCCGGACCGCGCCGCTCCACCCCGCGCGGCGGACAGCCCCGCAAGCACGGCGGCGTCCTCACCTTCTCCAAGCCGGCCTCCTGGCACACCCCCGACCAGGCCACGACGTGCGACACCACCCGCTACGGCACGGCCGAAGCCCTCGCCTGGGACCGGATGCACCCCCGCCTGCAGGCCCGTGGCCCCTGACTCGACCACTGCGGTGAACTCCCTTTGATTCACGGCACGTTGATCCGGCTGAAGGTCGAGCACCTGCCCGGCGACCGCGACCCGAAGCCGGTGTGGCTGTGGTCCTCGCGCACCGGCATGACCGGCCAGGACGTCGATGTCCGCTGGCAGGCGTTCCTCCGCAGGTTCGATCTTGAACACACTTTCCGGCTGTTCAAACAGACCCTGGGCTGGACCGTCCCCAAGGTCCGCGACCCGCACACGGCCGACCTGTGGACGTGGCTGATCATCGCCGCCCACACCCAACTCCGCCTCGCCCGGCCCCTCGCCGAGGATCTTCGTCGACCCTGGGAGCGGCCGGCGCAGCCTCGTCGGCTCACCCCTGCCCGGGTCCGCCGGGGGTTCCGCCACCTCCGCGTGAAGACCGC
>NZ_BAAAUD010000080.1:0-1469 GCF_039533765.1 Streptomyces enissocaesilis
CAATACCGTTGATTTAGGATCTTTTTAGGCATCTGCTGTTTGGCTTGGTGGGTGACACCAGTGTGACGGTGGAGGGCGGTGGTGGGGGTGGGTTGCGGTGGTGGGGGTGTTTCAGGTGCCAGTTGGCCATCTTGCGTTTGATGACGCGGGGGTTGGAGCGTGGCCTCCGGGGCGGCAGGAGTCGTTCCAGCAGTTCAGCGGCGGTGTGTGTCAGGGCTTGCGTGAGTCGTGAGGGGGGAAAGAGCCGCCTGTCCGGTGACGTGGCGGCGGGCGGCGTTCAGGGTGCGGGTGAAGGAGATCCGGTCGGGATCGAGGCCGGCCTCACAAGCGGCCTGGTGCATGACGTCCCGCAGTGCGTGGTGGACGAGGAGGAAACCGTAGATCTCCTGCTCGACGCCGTCTGGATGCTGTGAGCGCAGGACGAGCTGCCGGCCGCCTTGATGGGTCTTGATCTCGTCCAGGGTGTTCTCGATCTCCCACCGCTGGTGATAGAGCGCGGCGAGCTCGGCGGCGGGTGCCTGGCCGGGGTCGCAGACGGTGGTGATCAGGCGGTAGACGGTTCCCTCGTCGCGGCCGTCGAGCCGGTACTCGATGACGCGGACCTGTGCCGGGTCCCGCCGGTCGCGGTCACCAGCGGCCGTGATCTCGGAGAGATAGGAGCCGTCGTCGAAGGGATGCAGAACCGGCAGGACGATGTTCTTGCGCACTCGCCACAACAGGTCCGCGCCCGTGGCGGACGCGGCCTGCCACAGCTCGAAACCGGTGATGCCGCGGTCGGCCATCAGCAGCATCCCCGGGCCGGCCCGGCCCAGCAGGGCCGGGATCAGCCGCTGTTCGTGGACCGACAGCGGGCCGGACGCCGCAGCGAACACCGCATGCGTCCCGCACTCGACCAGCGCAGCCACTCTGACCTGCGGATACGCACTGCGCTGCTGTCCCCGGCCCGAGCCGGGACGGCCGAAGAACGTGCTGTTCGCCTCGCTGTCCGGGACATTGAACACGGTGCCGTCCACCGCGACCAGCCGCCACCGCCGATACCAGGCACCGGCCGTCTCAGGCGTCGCGACCGGACGACAGACCCGGCCGAACAACATCCGTAACGGCTCCGGCCCCAGCCGCCTGCGGGCCCGGCCGATCGCTGCAGTGGTCGGCACCCGCCATGGCTTGTCCCACCTCCGCAACCCCTCGAGTCCCTGCGTCAGAAGCCGGGCCACTTCTTCGTAGCCCTGCCCGGAGAACAGACACATCGCGAGCACGAAATACACCACCACCCGGGCCGGTAACAGCCTTGAGCGCTGTTCCACCCGCCCGCACTCCGCCACCACCTCATCCACCAACTCCGGCGGAAACACCCGCGTCAACACACCCAGAGCAATCCGGTCCGACAACCGTCCACCCGACGACTTCACCTG
Source organism: Streptomyces enissocaesilis (assembly GCF_039533765.1). Taxonomy (NCBI): domain Bacteria; kingdom Bacillati; phylum Actinomycetota; class Actinomycetes; order Kitasatosporales; family Streptomycetaceae; genus Streptomyces; species Streptomyces enissocaesilis. The sequence continues at coordinate 1,413 of NZ_BAAAUD010000080.1, forward strand.
CCCAGGCCTTGGCACACCACATCCAACGACCAACACCACCCAAAGTCACCGGTATTG
>NZ_BAAAUD010000081.1:0-1590 GCF_039533765.1 Streptomyces enissocaesilis
AGCTTGACGTTTATCCAGCTCTGCTGCTTGTGAGGGTTGCCGTGAGGTCCGGTTGGCCCTGTTTTCCGACGGTGCGTTCGCGTGCACGGTGCTTGTTCTTCATGCCGATTGGCCGGCCAGGGCCTGCGGTGCTGGCTTTCGGTGCACCGGCCAGTTGAGGGGCCTTGCCGTGGAGGCGGCGAAATCCTCGGCGGACTCGTGCAGGGGTGAGACGTCCTTGGCGTGCGGGCCGCTCCCAGGGTCTGCGAAGGTCCTCGGCAAGGGGCCGGGCCAGGCGGAGCTGGGTGTGGGCGGCGATGACCAGCCAGGTCCAACGGTCAGCGGCGGCCGGCTCGCGGAGTTTGGGAGCCGTCCAGCCCAGCGTCTGCTTCAACATCCTGAAGGTGTGTTCCAGGTCGAATCTGCGCAGGAACGCCTGCCAGAGCCGGTCCACGTCCCCGGCGGTGGCATCGGTGGCCGACCACCACAGCCAGATCGGCCGGGGATCGCGGTCTCCGCGAAGGTGATCGACCTGCAGACGGATGACGGTGCCTTCGAGAATCGGCAACTCTCCGGGATGGCCGGCCCAGGCCGAGCGCCGGGTCAGCAGTGGATGCAGGTGGTCCCAAGCCGTGGCGACGGCCTGCCCGTAGTGAGTGGTGTCGGTCACCGTGGTGATGGACGGGACCGGCTGGGTGGACGGGTCCTCGAAGGCGAACTCTGCCCCGTGCTTGGGTTTGCGCCCCCGCTTGCCCGCCGACTGGAGAGGAGGCGGAAAGTACAGGACTCGGTCCGAACGCATCCGGCCCAGTAACTCCACGGGCAGGTCCGCGAGGAGGAAGGCCAGGCGGGTCACGTCGTAGCCGGCATCAAGGACGACCAGGACGGGCGGGTCGCTGATCTGCCACTGGCCTGCCACATACAACCGTTGGAACACCTCTCGGATCTGGTCGGCGGTGACGGCGATCGCGTCGTCCCAGGGCCGCAGCCGGAGCACGTCCAACACGGCCGTCCACGACGTCCGGCCCGGCTCCACAGCGGCAACGAAGGAGTAGGGCCAGCCGGGGATCATCTGGGCCGAGTTTCTGCCTCGCCCGTATGTGTGGCAGAACATCCGGTCCGGGCTGGTATTCGCGTCCGGCCGCAGCCAGTTGCTCACATCGACCGCCAGGACCAGCCGCCCCGACGCCGTGCGGGGAAGCGGCAGCCCTGCCAGCGTTCTGCGCAGCCGTGCCACATCCAGATCCCCGCAGTTCAGGCCGCCGTACAAGGCGCCATGCCCACGCCGGTGCTCAGGCTCCAAAGACAGCTCGACCAACGTCCTCACCGGACCATCCGCGCACAGCAGGGCATCACTCAGCTCGAACAGCGCATCGCGCCGCCCGGCCAGACAGGCGTAGAGCTCCGTCCGGAAGCGTGACAGTTCGGCAAACGCATCCCGCGGGATGCCGTGTTGCAGCAGACTCATAGCTACGGCCTTCGTGTTGATCCCATGCCTCTGTGACGGAGCACAGGATCAGGCGAAGGCCGCTCTCACGTCCGGAACTCAGGCAAACCCATCAGCAAGTTCGAGGCCGTGTTCGACGACGGACCATAAACGTCAAGCTAAGG
>NZ_BAAAUD010000082.1:0-1643 GCF_039533765.1 Streptomyces enissocaesilis
AGAAGCCGTATCTCAACCGAATGCGATCTGTTGATTTTCCCTGGTCAGGCATGGGTTCGGGTGGGGTGAGGGAGAGTTCCGATGTTCTGTTCCGCTGTTCGGTGAGGGGTATGCGGTGGCGTCGGTGCTGGGGTTGTTGGAGGCAAGGGAAGCGGCTGCTCGTGCGCGGGTCGAAGATCTGCGGGAGGCGGCAGCCCGGGCGGCTGCCGTGCTGGAGGCCGCGGAGATCGAACTGGACCGGCGAGTGATCGCGCGGGAAGAACTTGTCGAGGCCCTGGCCGTGTCCGCTGACGAGGCCACCGCCGTGCCGGAGGCAGCCGCAGAATCCGTGCCCGTACCGTTGCCGGGAACGACGGTGCCGTCCTGGCACGAAGGGCTGCCTGCGACTGTTCTCTCGCCGGACTACCAACGGGTCCTGGGCATGGTGGCGGACCGGTCGGCCCAGGGGCCGGTGCGGGCCAAGGAGATCGCGGTGGTGCTCGGGCTGGAGCCGACGCCGGCGAAGGTGGAGGGCGTGCGGTCGAAGGCGAGACGTCTGGCGGAGCGCGGGTGGCTGGTCCAGGAGACGTCGGGGATGTTCACCGCCGGCCACAGGCCGGTGGCCGGGCCAGGCGGCGGCTCATCCGAGTAATCATCGACCACTGGATCATCGCCTCGCCGGTGGCCGTCAGGGTTTCGTAGTCGCGGGCCAGACGGCGCGAATGCATCAGCCACGCGAACGTGCGCTCCACCACCCACCTGCGCGGCAGCACCACGAACCCTTCCATGGTGTCGGTGCGCTTGACGACCTGAAGGGCGAAACCGAGTCTCTTCACGCACCAGTGGACCAGGCCGCCGGTGTAACCGCCGTCGGCCCAGACCAGGGTGATCTCCCGGTGCAGCGACCGCAGTCGTCGTAGCAGGGGCACAGCCGCGTCCCGGTCCCCGATGTTCGCAGCTGTCACCACGACGGCCAGCAGCAGGCCGAGCGTGTCGGTCACGATGTGCCTCTTTCGGCCCGGCACCTTCTTCCCGCCGTCGTACCCGCTGGAAGAAGCCGGCACCGAGGCGGATACCCGGACCGACTGCGCGTCGATGATCCCCGCCGAAGGCTCCGCCTGTCGGCCCTCGCGCTCACGGACCTTCCCGCGCAGCCGGTCATGGAACTCCGCGACCAGCCCGCACTCCCGCCACCGGCGGAAGAAGGCATAGACCCGCCCCCAGGCGGGGAAGTCCGCGGGCATCGCCCGCCAGGAGATCCCGCCCGCGACCAGGTACCGGATCGCGTCCAACATCTGGCGGTGGCAGTAGCCCTCGGGCTGCCCGCCCCTGCCCTCCAGCCAGGCCGGAACCGGCAACAACGGCCGCACCGCCGCCCACTCCGCGTCCGTCATGTCCGAGGGATACCGGCGTACCCGCTCCGGATGATCCGCCGCGTTCCCGTACACGTGCGCGAGACAATCACACGATCGGGCAGCCGAGTTGAACAAGGCGGGCGCGAGCGCGTAGAACTGCGACAACAGGGCCTCCTGGAACTGCTCGGTTCGGTTCGCACCTCCGAGCTACCAAGGGGCCCTGCCTTCATGCACCCACCACCGGAAGATCACCCCGGCGGGAAACCCGTTCGACTCACACGTTCCATGACCGGTTGAGACACGGCTTCT
>NZ_BAAAUD010000083.1:0-1921 GCF_039533765.1 Streptomyces enissocaesilis
CGCAGATTGCGCGCCACGACATCGAGGGAGCCCACCGGCGCGGCCTCCTCCGCCGCTGCCAGCACCTCAGCCAGTCCGATCCGATCACCAGCCACAACAGCCTCCTTTTGAGTAGGGACTCTCCTTCCCGCCGACACGGCATGCATCACAGTTGCGACACATGCCTCAGCACATACGTGCCCAGGCGGGAGACCTCATGCCGGACGGTGCGCTTGAGTTCTTCCGCAGCCTCGCCGGTTCTGGCCGGTCGCACGTCGTGCAGGGCGCGCCGACGGCGTATCGCGCAATGCTGACCGAGGTCGGCGCGCCTGAAGGGTGGCTGGTCCGAGCCTCCGGCTGGACGCTGCTGCGGTGACCGTCGGCCGGCGCTTCCAGGCCACCGTCCAGACCTGGTACGTCTGGGGCGACGCTGTTTCGCGGTGCCGGTGCGGAGCCGAGCGGGCAGGTCAACCCGGGTGGCAGATCCGATCTGGAGGGGAGGAGTTGGGTGTGGCGATTGACGGCCGGCTGGTTATTGCCCCGCCATTTGTCGTTCTGTACCGCCCAAGGGTGTGGCCAGAGCTTGTCGCTGCGCTATGACTGGCATGATGTACCCGTTGTCTGGGCAGAGCCCCGGGGCGGTTCCATACGGGTTGCCGCCCAAAGGTGTCCTGAGGATGAGGAGTGGCGGGTGCCGGTGGAGAGGCTGGTGATTACACCGGCGGTGGTGGAACGGGACGCGGTGCTGGCGTTGGCCGGTGAGCTGGACCTGGGGAGCGAAGCGGTGCTGGCCCGGACGGTCGGCGACGTGCTTGAGGCCGGTTACCGGCGGGTGGTGCTGGACTGCGCGGACATCTCGTTCTGTGATTCACGCGGGTTCAACGCGCTGCTCGCAGCTCGTCAGGCCGTTCAGGACGTCGGCGGGGTTCTGGCCCTGGCCGCGGCCCCGGAGCGCCTTCAGCACCTGCTGACGCTGGTGGGGGCAGAGGAGATCTTCACCATCGCCTCCACCGTTGAGCAGGCCCGGCTCTTGCTGGCCGCTGCCGCCCGGCAGGCCGAACCCACGTAGCCCACTTCCCCGCGGCTCACCGGACCGGGCATGGGCAGCGGGGGCGGATTCCGCCGCAACCGCACCGGTCGCCCTTATCGGGCCTTATACAGGGCAGTCGTATCACCAGTACCAGGAGTTACCGACCGCCTGCTTCCGGGGGGAATTACGTTCATGAGCGCGAGCATGCAGCGTCGCATCGACCTGGCCGGCACCAGCGACGCGCCCGCCCGGGCGCGTGAGACCGCCACCGACTTCCTGGCCGAGGCCGAACGCGTCCGCGGGGAGGCGACCAGTGCGGAGACCAGTGGCGCGGTGCTGATCGTGGTCAGCGAACTCGTCACCAACGCCGTTCGCCACGCCCCGGGGCTGTGCACGGTGCGGCTGACCCTGCACGACGAAGGTGTGCTGATCGAGGTCAGTGACACCAGTCCCGTTCTCCCGTGCCCGCGCGCTCCGGATGTCACGGGGGCGTCCGGCGGGTGGGGCATGCAGATGATCACCCGGCTGGCCGGTGAGATCCAGACCGTGCCCGGCCCCGGCCCGGGAAAGACGATACGCACCCGCCTGCCCTGGTGACCGTCCTGGGCTGCCGGAGCGTGCGGTCCGCGGCTCCACCGCCAGGCGTGGGGCAGAACACAGGGTTGGACCTCCGCATGCGGGGAAGACGCCGCCCGGAAGCGCATCACTCAGGGAGGGGCAGGGACCATGACAGCAATCGGCCAGGCCGACACGTTCGAGGCGCAGACCGCAGGGTCGTCCGAGGTCGACGCGCTTGTCGGCGCAGGCGAGCTGCCCTGGATCGAGGACGCGGGGAAGGTGGCCCCCAAGGATGCGCGGGCGCTGTCCAAGGTGTTCTTCGACCAGTTGCAGGTCCTGGAGGAGGGCACGCGC
>NZ_BAAAUD010000084.1:0-2320 GCF_039533765.1 Streptomyces enissocaesilis
TTCTAGCTGTTTTCAGTCGGAAACACCCCCAGTTCAAAAACTCTTCACAGCCCGGCCCCACCTGCGCCATTACCCTTCATTGACCTTGCCTTTGACTTTCCTTGGCGAAGTTCGGCGTGCGTACCAAGAGGAGAGGGGGTGGCCCGCACCTGCATCCGCCGCGCCCCGGCGTGGCCCGCACACCGGCCGCCTCCGGGTCCCGCCGCCGAGCGGCGTCCGACCCCGCCCCCCGCCAGCCCGACGCGCCCTCAGCGCGCCAGGAGGAATCACCGCATGCAGCCCCTCATCGACAACGCCCGCACGTTCGGACAGCGCCCTGAGGAGTTCGCAGGCCTCGCCCAAGGCCAGACGCCAGAGGTCCTGTTCATCACCTGCGCCGACTCCCGGGTCGTCCCGGCCCTGATCACCGGCGCCCGCCCCGGCCAGCTCTTCGAGCTGCGCACCGCGGGCAACATCGTCCCGTCCTACGCCTCCGAGCACCCCACCGGCGAGGCGGCCACCATCGAGTACGCCGTCGAGGTGCTCGGCGTCCAGCACATCGTGGTCTGCGGCCACTCCCACTGCGGCGCGGTCGGCGCGCTGGTGCGCGGCGACGACCTGAACGCCGTACCCGCCGTCCGTGACTGGCTGACACACGCCGCCGACGAACCCAAGTGCTCCGACCCCGCCGACCCGACGGTCGCCGAGGCCGTGCAGAACCACGTCCTGGCGCAGTTGCTGCGGCTGCGCTCCTACCCGGGCATCGAGCAGCGGCTGCGGGGGGACCGGCTCCGGCTGCACGGCTGGTACTACGAGGTGCACACCGGGGCCGTGCGCGAACACCGCGCGGAGTCCGACACGTTCGAGGCGCTGTGAAGGGACTGACCGCGATGTCGAAGTTCCCTCATCTGCGGCAGGACTTCGCCGCCTCCGTCGTCGTCTTCCTGGTCGCCGTGCCGCTGTGCGTCGGTGTGGCGGTCGCCTCCGGAGTCCCCGCGGAGCTGGGCCTGGTCACCGGCATCGTGGGCGGCCTGGTCGCCGGCTTCCTGCCCGGCAGCAGTCTTCAGGTCTCGGGGCCGGCCGCGGGCCTGACCGTGCTGGTCTTCGAGGCGGTCAGCGAGTTCGGAGCAGCCTCGCTCGGCGTGATCGTGCTGATGGCCGGACTGCTCCAGCTCGCCATGGGCTTCCTCGGGATCGGCCGCTGGTTCCGGGCGATATCCGTCTCCGTCGTCGAGGGCATGCTCTGCGGCATCGGCCTGGTGATCATCGCCGGGCAGATCTACGCGGCAGCGGGCCTGAAGGCCCCGGAGACCGGCATCGGCAAGATCGCCGGCCTGCCCGGGGCGTTCGCCGACGCGCTCGGCAGCACCGAGGCGCTCGTCTCGTTCGCGATCGGCACGGGCGCCATCGCCGTCATCGTGCTGTGGAAGAAGACGCCGAAGAGGGCGCAGGTCGTGCCCGGCGCCCTCGCGGCGGTACTGCTGGCCACGGCCGCCTCGCTCGCCTTCGGCCTGCCGGTCGCCACCGTCGAGGTGGAGGGTCTGCTCGGCGTCATCCAGCCGCCCGGCGCCGATGCCTTCGGTGAGCTCGCCGGCCCGGCCATCTGGGGCACGATCATCGCGTTCGCGCTGATCGCCTCCGCCGAGTCGCTGTTCAGCGCGGCCGCGGTGGACCGGATGCACGAAGGTCCGCGCACTCAGTACGACAAGGAGATGATCGCCCAGGGCGGGGGCAACACGGTGTGCGGCCTGCTCGGCGCGCTGCCGATGACCGCGGTGATCGTGCGCAGCTCCGCCAACGTCAACGCGGGCGCGAAGACCAAGGCGTCGCGTGTGCTGCACGGCGTGTGGCTGCTGCTGTTCGCCGCCGCGCTGCCCTCCGCGCTGGCGTTGATCCCGCTGCCCGCGCTCGCCGGCATCCTGGTGCACGCGGGCTGGAAGCTGATCCCGTTCCGCCAGGTCGCCGGGCTGTGGCGGGGCCACAAGGGCGAGGCGCTGATCCTGGTGGTCACGGCCGTGTCGATCGTCGCCGTGAACATGTTCGAGGGCGTGCTCATCGGTCTGGCCCTGGCGGTGGTCAAGACCGCCTGGGAGGCGTCGAACCTGAAGACAGAGGTCATAGACAAGGGCGCCGGGCCGATCCAGGTGTACCTGTCGGGCAACGCGACGTTCCTGCGGCTGCCGAAGATACTCGACAGCCTGGAGGCGCTTCCGCAGGACCGGCCGATCGAGGTGAACCTGTCCGGGCTGCACCACCTCGACCACGCCTGCCGCACAGCCCTGGAGAACTGGGCCCAGCGGCACAGCGCACCCGACACCGAACCGGTGAAGGTCACGACCAC
>NZ_BAAAUD010000085.1:0-2545 GCF_039533765.1 Streptomyces enissocaesilis
TCACCGAACAGCGGAACAGAACATCGGAACTCTCCCTCACCCCACCCGAACCCATGCCTGACCAGGGAAAATCAACAGATCGCATTCGGTTGAGATACGGCTTCTAAAGCAACCTCACATCCCCCCTGCCCCGATAGCTGACATGCGCCATCTCAAATGACATTGGAATGAGAATTACCTACGGCAGGGACATGAGAGTCAGCATCCGCCAAGCCGCTATCACCGCCATCCACAACGGCACCGAAAAAATCACCAAAGCTACCCTCGACGCGGTACAACTCGACCACCTCGCCGAAAACCACCACCGCCCCCACTCCCCCACCCGGCCCCGCCCACGCTGACCAGGCAAAACACACCCCAAGCCTTTACATCCCCGGAACCCGCCCAGAACAAGGCCCTCACTCAGCCCCAACCCCAGGCCAGCCCACCCCTGCACCCACCACACCCGTTCTCAACCAACCCACAACACCCCAGCCCACACCCCACCCCACACCCCAAACAACACCCAAAAAGTCACACGAGTAGGGCGAGGGGGCGGGTCGCGTCCCGTGCTGTCCGGCGGAGGCCGGAGGCGATGTTGCGGACGCCGGCCAGACGGAAAGCGCCGATTGTGAGGTTGCGGTACGAGGCCATGACGCGTGGAGCGTTTCCGGTCCGCGTCTGGGAGGCGTCCTCGGTGAACGTGACGTCCCTGATGTGGTGCAGCGATTCCACGGTCCAGTGCCCACGGATCAAGGTGGCGAGCTGGGCCGGGGCAGCCTGTTCGGCGGTGAGGCTGGTGACCGCGTAGACGGTCTTGATGCTGATCTTTCCGGTCTTGCGGCTGCGTCGGCGGCGGACGATCTGGACGGCCTGGCGGGCGCCGGGGAAGAGCAGGTTGTTCACGGTGCACACCTTCAGGCGGCGGATCTCGGTGCGGCCGTGTCCGGTCGCCCGGGTCTTGTCCTGGAGCGGGATCTGCTTCCAGGGAAGGGACTTCAGCTGCGTGCAGAGTTTCTTCTGGTTGCCCTTCACGATCACGATGTAGTGCGCTTACCGGTCCAGGAGGTAGGCGGCGTGGTCGTGTTGAGTGTGCAGGGCGTCGCTGGTCACGACGGTGTTCTCCAAGTCGGGCAGGGTGTCCAGCAGCGGCCGGAAGCACGTGATCTCGTTGGTCTTCTCGCCGACATCCAGCTGGGCGAGAACGAGCCCGCCGGCGTGGTCGCAGGCGGCCAGCAGGTGGATCTTCCGGCCCTTCGCGCGGGCCGCGCCCCGCAGCGACTTGCCGTCCACGGCCAGTGCCCGCAGGCAATCGCCTTGGGGCCGGCGGTCGGCGAGCCAGGTCCCGATGGCCCGGTCCAGGGCATCGGCGTCGATTCTGGCCAGGAGCCGCCGGATCGTGGACTCCGCGGGGCGGGAGCGGTGCGGAGCCAACGGGTCGACGGTGGCCCCCAGTTGCTCGAGCAGCTCCAGCGGCGCATCGGCGACCCACTCAGCCACGGCCAGCAGAGATCTGGCCCCGGCCAGGACGGCGCACGCGGTCAGAGCCAGTACCGTACCGAGGGTGTGCCGGACACCACGGCGGTCACGTGGGTCAGGGACTTCGGCCAGGCGTTCCAGCAGGCCGGGCACCTCGCCGACAGCGACTTCGGGGTGCGGGTTGAGCTGGTCAAACGAGGGCGGGATCGGAGATGATTCTGCGGCAGGCACGGGCTTCCCAAGATCACAGAGCGTAGAGAACTCCATGATCACGGACGTCCGTGCCTGCTTCGTACCTGATCCCATCAGGCGCGACGGAACGTCAGCAACCGGACGTCAATCGACTACGCCGAAGCCCTGGGTCGATGCGGCCCAGCCATGTGCGCGTCGAGGTCCGGGACGACGAAAAGCCCGTATACCGCCCTTCGACTGCGCCTCATTATTGCGGCTGGATTTGCCGGGATACGGCAGCCGGCGCCTCTCGTCCGCTGCCGTCCGACCTCGTTGTATGCAGCTTTGGGGCTGATGAATGATGGCGCGCAGGAGGTGGGCGATGACAGCACATGCGTGGGCGACGGCGCGTAACACGCGCGGGGTGCCGGACGGGAAGGGTGCCGGCCGGCGGTCGCTGGGCCGGGTGCGTTTCATGGGTGTGCTGCTGATCCTGCTGTCCCTGATACCGGCGGCAGCCTCCTACGTGGTGTTCAGCTGGTGGCTGCCCTCCGATCAGAGCCGCTACCAGGACTACCGGGCGGCCGAGCCGTGTTCCGCCCACGCTATCGAGAAGGAGCAGACGGACTGCCTGAGCGCCTGGCGCCTCACCGTGGAGAAGACAGTGAACAAGACCGGCGGGAAGAGCTCCTCCTACGAGGCCACCCTGACGGACCAGGACTCCTGGCGGGGAACCGTGTCCTTCGGCGACTCGGGGCCACTCCTGGCGCGGCTCAAGACCGGCGACCAGGTCACAGCCACCATCTGGCGACGCGACATCGTGGTGCTCCGCCAGGACGGTGTACGGCAGAACACCTCCGAGGCGCCCCGTGACGAGCTCCAGATGAACGCCGCTATCGGCATGATCGCCGCGCTC
>NZ_BAAAUD010000086.1:0-2892 GCF_039533765.1 Streptomyces enissocaesilis
AAGGAGGTCCGTCGGTTGGATCGGGTGGTTATCCGTTTCGCGGGTGATTCCGGTGATGGTATGCAGCTCACGGGTGATCGTTTCACGTCGGAGACGGCGGCGTTCGGCAATGATCTGTCGACGCTGCCGAACTTCCCGGCCGAGATCCGGGCGCCCGCCGGGACTTTGCCGGGGGTCTCCAGTTTCCAGGTGCACTTCGCCGACCACGACATCCTGACACCGGGCGATGCCCCGAATGTTTTGGTGGCGATGAACCCGGCCGCGCTGAAGGCCAACCTCGGGGACGTGCCGCGCGGCGCGGAGATCATCGTCAACACCGACGAGTTCACCAAGCGCCCGATGGCCAAGGTCGGCTACCAGACGTCTCCGCTGGAGGACGGCTCGCTGGAGGGCTACCGCGTGCATCCGGTGGCGCTGACCACGATGACGATCGAGGCCCTCAAGGACTTCGGGCTGACCCGCAAGGAGGCCGAGCGGAGCAAGAACATGTTCGCGCTCGGACTGCTGTCGTGGATGTATCACCGGCCGACCGAGGGCACCGAGAACTTCCTGCGCACCAAGTTCGCCAAGAAGCCGCAGATCGCCGAGGCGAACGTGGCGGCGTTTCGGGCCGGGTGGAACTTCGGCGAGACCACCGAGGACTTCGCCGTCTCCTACCAGGTCGCCCCGGCCACCCGCGCCTTCCCCCCGGGCACCTACCGCAACATCTCCGGGAACCTCGCCCTGTCCTACGGGCTGATCGCCGCCGGGCAGCAGGCCGACCTGCCCCTGTTCCTGGGCTCGTACCCGATCACACCGGCCTCCGACATCCTGCACGAGCTGTCGCGGCACAAGAACTTCGGCGTGCGCACCTTCCAGGCCGAGGACGAGATCGCGGCCATCGGCGCGGCGCTGGGCGCGGCGTTCGGCGGACAGCTGGCGGTGACGACCACCTCGGGTCCGGGGGTGGCGCTGAAGTCGGAGACGATCGGGCTGGCGGTCTCGCTGGAGCTGCCGCTGCTGGTGGTCGCCATCCAGCGCGGCGGCCCCTCGACCGGCCTGCCGACCAAGACCGAGCAGGCCGACCTGCTCCAGGCGATGTACGGGCGCAACGGCGAGGCCCCGGTACCGGTCGTGGCGCCGCAGACCCCCGCCGACTGCTTCGCGGCGGCCCTGGACGCGGCCCGTATCGCCCTGACCTACCGCACCCCGGTCTTCCTGCTCTCCGACGGCTACCTGGCCAACGGCAGCGAGCCCTGGCGCATCCCCGAGACCGACGAGCTGCCCGACCTGCGCGTGCGGTTCGCGACCGGACCCAACCACACCCTGGCCGACGGCACTGAGGTGTTCTGGCCCTACAAACGTGATCCGCAGACCCTGGCCCGCCCGTGGGCGGTGCCCGGCACCCCGGGCCTGGAACACCGCATCGGCGGCATCGAGAAACAGGACGGCACCGGCAACATCTCCTACGACCCGGCCAACCACGACTTCATGGTCCGCACCCGCCAGGCCAAAATCGACGGCATCCAGGTCCCCGGCCTGGAGGTCGACGACCCCCACCACGCCAGGACACTCGTGCTGGGCTGGGGCTCGACCTACGGACCGATCACCGCCGCCGTCCGCCGGCTGCGCACCGCAGGCGAGAAGATCGCCCAGGCGCATCTGCGCCACATCAACCCCTTCCCCGCCAACCTCGGCGAAGTCCTGGCCCGCTACGAGCGCGTGGTGGTGCCGGAGATGAACCTCGGACAGCTCGCCACCTTGCTGCGGGCCACGTACCTGGTCGACATCCACTCCTGCACCCAGGTCAACGGCATGCCCTTCAAGGCCGAGCAGCTCGCCACCGCCCTCAAGGAGGCCACCCATGACTGAGGCGAACGAGACTCTCACGCTGGTGCCCAGGGCCGAGGCCCAGCAGTCCATGAAGGACTTCAAGTCCGACCAGGAAGTGCGCTGGTGCCCCGGCTGCGGCGACTACGCCGTGCTGGCCGCCGTGCAGGGCTTCATGCCCGAACTCGGCCTGGCCAGGGAGAACATCGTCTTCGTCTCCGGCATCGGCTGCTCCTCCCGCTTCCCGTACTACATGAACACCTACGGCATGCACTCCATCCACGGCCGCGCACCCGCCATCGCCACCGGCCTGGCCACCTCACGCCGCGACCTGTCGGTGTGGGTGGTCACCGGCGACGGCGACGCACTGTCCATCGGCGGCAACCACCTCATCCACGCCCTGCGACGCAACGTCAACCTCAAGATCCTGCTGTTCAACAACCGGATCTACGGACTGACCAAGGGCCAGTACTCCCCCACCTCCGAAGCCGGCAAGATCACCAAATCCACACCCATGGGCTCCCTCGACGCCCCCTTCAACCCGGTATCACTGGCGATCGGCGCCGAAGCCTCCTTCGTCGCCCGCACCATCGACTCCGACCGCAAACACCTCACCGAAGTACTCCGCCAGGCCGCCGACCACCCCGGCACCGCACTCGTCGAGATCTACCAGAACTGCAACATCTTCAACGACGGCGCCTTCGACGCCCTCAAGGACAAACAACAGGCCCAGGAAGCCGTGATCCGCCTCGAACACGGACAGCCCATCCGCTTCGGAGCCCAAGGATCAAAGGGCGTCCTGCGCGACACCGCCACCGGAGACCTCAAAGCAGTAACAGTGACCGCCGACAACCAGTCACAGATCCTGATCCACGACGCACACGCCACCTCACCCACCACCGCCTTCGCCCTCTCCCGCCTCGCCGACCCCGACACCCTCCACCACACCCCCATCGGAGTCCTCCGCAACATCAACCGACCCGTCTACGACACCCTCATGGCCGACCAACTCGACACCGCCATCGAACAAAACGGCAAAGGCGACCTTGCGGCGCTGCTGGCCGGCAACGACACCTGGACCGT